>JAITOF010000092.1 GCA_031290095.1 Candidatus Methanoplasma porotermitis | reverse complement strand
GGGGGGGGGGGGGGGTAAAAGTAAAATTCCGTCAGCAAAAACCACGGTCTTGTCCGCTTCGAAATGCGACGGCACAAGCGTGCTTTTTGAGGCGTCAGCCATGATTCAGGGACCCCTTTTCACCTCTACGGAACCTCCGCGCCGGATGCGACAGGTCGATTCGCAGGCGTCGTCGGCTTTCTTGGCCGCGACTCGAATTCCCCGCTGGAATGAAATCGTCATTGCGGTCGCGAGATGGCCCTCCGACGGCAGGCGCGCATGGTCGCAGTCACGCGGCAGGCGGGATCGTGTTTGCTTTTGCTCGACGGCGCGCGGCCCCGCAACGCACGGCGACGCAGATGCAGCGTCATGTGCGTGCGACGCTGTGCATTTTTACGGCGCGCATACTTTCTTTGGAACAGAATTAGAAGCCGGCGGTTCCGTGCTGGCGCCCGTTCTGACATCCTGGCATCAGGTCGAATGCAGAGGCGCGACTACGAACGCAGAAGCGTCCTTGGCACGACTCCAGACATGGCGCAAAGATCCTGCCTGCCTCGCGCCCGGTTCTCCAATATCGTTAATAAGAACGCCTGCCATGCAGAACAGGAGTACAATGTCGCTCGAGGACGAGATATCCGCCGGAGAAAGCAAGAAGCTGGAGCTGAAGGCCACGCTCCCTGAAGACCGCCGCGGCTTCCTGAAGACAGTGGTGGCCTTCGCCAACACCTCGTCTGGAAAGATAGTCTTCGGCGTGAACGACGAACGAGAGATAATCGGCGTCCCTGACGATACGATATTCGGGATGATGGACTCCATAGCGGATTCCGTCAACGCCAACTGCCATCCGTAGCTGTTGCCAGAGATATTCCTTGCCACCGTGGGCGACAAGAACCTCATCGTCGTAGAAGTCAACGAAAGCGGCGCCCGCCCCTACTTCCTGAAGCACGAAGGCGTGCTGAAAGGCACCTACGTCCGCTTGGGGGCGACATCCGTCCTCGCGTCTCCGGAGGTCGTCGATGACCTCAGAAGGTCCGGCAGGGGCGTTTCCTTCGACGAGCAGTCCTGCATCGGGTTTGAAGCGACCGACGCCCGCATATCTGAAGTGTGCGCGCTCCTCGGCGAGAGGTCTGGCAGGACGTTCACAAAAACAGATTTGTTGAACATGAAGCTGTTGATACAGACAGGCGACGGAATCCGTCCGACCAACGCCTTCGCCTTGCTTTGCGACGACAACCCGTTCTCTCACGCCTGCATGCGTTGCGGCCTGTTCAAGACGGACAGGAGCGTCGTCATCGACAGGAAGGAGTTCGGAGGGTCCATAATCCGCCAGGCGGACGAGGCGTACAAGTTCGTCCTGTCGCACATCCGTCTCGGGATGGAGCTCCGCGGCCTGTACAGGAAGGACGTCTACGAGCTGCCGGAGGACGCGTTGAGGGAGGCCGCCCTCAACATGGCGATACACCGGAACTACACGATTCAGGAGAGCGTCTCCTTCGTGTCTGTGTACGATGGAAAAGTGGAGTTCCTATCCCCAGGGATGCTTCCGTGGGGCATAGACATGGACAAGGTCCTGTCCGGGCGCTCCATGGCCAGGAACAAGGTCGTCCTGTCCGCCTTTAAATCCGCGGGACTGATAGAAAGCTTCGGCACGGGGATCAGGAAGATGAACCGGCTGTGCGCAGATTCCGGGTTGCCTGCGCCGGAGATCAAGGAGGACGGGATAGACTTCGTCGTCACTTTCTTCAGAGAGGCGTACGTGAGAGACAGGCCCGGCGGCGCGAGGGATGCGCCCTTTGGAAGCGCGGAGGAGAGGATCGTGTCCCTGCTTGGAGCAGGCGGAATGACAGCGGCGGCTCTGTTGAGAGAGTCCGGATTGACAAGGGGGAAGGTAGATTATGCCTTGGCGTCTCTTGTCGACAGAGGCATCGTCACAAAGGACGGCGGCAGAAAGGGAGCCTGGAAGCTGACAGGCCGCAAAGTGTGACTATTCACACCGTGCGAATGGATTCGCAGGCTGTGAATCCCGTTCGCAGGCTGTGAATCAAGCATCTTTTTCTTATCTGACTACGAGCCGTCAGCAATGTCCTATGCATCGGCGGCCCCTTGCCGCTTGTGCAGGTTCTCGAGGGAACGCCCTGTATCACCGTTTTATACGGCGTCAGCTATCTGAAGGCCGATAACATGTTCGACTACGCCGAGGCAGACAGAGTCATAGAAATGGCGAAGGACCTCATACGCCCCGACGTCATCATTCTTTTCGGATCCGTCGCAAAAGGCACTGCAGACGACGACAGCGACGTGGACCTCATTCTTGTCAAAGAATCGGACGAGCACAGGCTCATCCGCGGTGCCAAAGCTATGATTGCTCTGGAGGATTCCAACATCCCGATCGACATCATCGTCTATACCCCTGAAGAGTTTGATAAAGAACGCTCCAACCGGTACTCTCTTGTAAGCGAGGCCATAGACACAGGGAGGGTAGTTTATGGCTCAATTCAATGACGTTCAGGCCTTAAGGCAAAGAGCGATCGAGGATTTGACGGTTGCCGAGATAATACTTGACAGCAACGACGAGCTATTGGCGCAGATATGTTTTCATCTGCAACAGTTTCTAGAAAAAATGATGAAAGCCCGCCTCCAAGAACACAATGTCGCTTACACGAAAACACGTGATCTTGTCGCACTCCTGAAGCTCTTTCCCGAATCCAACCTGTGCGACGAACACCAAGCGTTCGTTTCCTTCATGTCTCTGTTCGCAGTCGAATCAAGATACGGCAGTTACGTCATGCCCCCTTGGGACGGGCAAGAGTTGACTACCAAGTCAAAAGAGTTCGTCTCCCTCATTGACTCTTTTTGGGACTGACGTCTCTTCTAAGGATTATGTTGTCGACCACGTAATCGGACGACAGCAGGTCTATGTCGTCCAAGCCTCCGATGGATATTATCCTCTCCGCCCACACGAGCTTCTTCAGTTTCGTGCCAGGGTCTGACCCCTCCTTCGCCATTGGGTTCGCGAGGTCGAACCCGAGCAGGCGTATGCGCCGCGCCCCGAAATGCCTCGCAAGGCACACCGCCCTGTCCCCGTCGGTGAACCCGCCGTAGTTGGACACGCCGCCGACCGGCGCCGACTGCGAGGTGAGCATCACCGGCCCTTTGAACTCTGACGCGTATCTCGCTATAAGCGGCGGGTTGTCGCCGTGGGCGTGGATCACTGCGACTGCGCCCGCGTTGCAGGCGAGTATCTGCGGGCCTATGTCGCCGTCCAAGTCTGTGACGACGACGTCAGGCGCGACTCCTGCGGCGGCGGCCCTGCCGACGGCCGACCCGCAGCATATCACGGCGCCTATGCGCCCTATCCTCGTTATATCGTCGACGAGGCACGGCGCGTCCCCGAGGACGGTTGCCTCCCTCCCGACGATTCGGCGCAACACGTCGTCGTCCACGAGGTCGGAGCCCAAAGTCGCCATTCTAAGCACTCGCGCCGAGGTCTCGTCGTCGGCACGGTCGTATCCCATGTCTGCAAGGACCTGCTCGTAGGTAGGCTCCCATTCGTCAAACCGCATTCTCTTCCTTCTCCCTTCCGAACTGCCCTATGGCAGCCACGATGTGGCGGTGCACCATGGCGCTTATGAACGCCATCACGACTCCGAAGATGAACTCCCCCACGTACAGGAAGCTGTTGCCGACGTCCGCGTCGAAGCTCGCAAGGATGAAGTCTAGGATGCTCGTGATGATCAGGCCTATCGACATGATGTTTATGCTTCCGACTATGAAGCTCAGCTTTATCGTCCTGGTGGAGAAATAGACGTCGAGCAGGTCTCCGACCAGATAAACCAAGACTGCGAACAGCAACGGCCAGAGAGCGTTCGAGGCGAACAGCACCGTGCTCTGGATGATGGACGGAGAGTACACGCCGTCCAGCGAGAAGTATCCGATAATCACTCCCGATATGGCGAACAGGGACGACACGAGCATGAACGTGGCGGTCACGCTGCCGCGCTTCACGCGTGCGACCCACTTGTTCTTCCACTTCAGGAAGCGCTCCTGCATGTTGTACGCGTACAGGATGAACAGGGCCCCTATCAGGAACGCCATCAGCGGCGTGGTGGCCAGGTACAACGAGTCGCCGTTGCTTATGTTGCCGAGGATCGGAGGTATGAGGTACACCAGAGATATGAGTATCAGGACCCATCCCAAAGGCACCAGGAACCTCTTCCTCTTAGCGGGGTCCTCCAGCATCTTGGATATTATGTACACCGTCCCTTCCAGGCCCGGGGCCTGCTTGACGTACACCCTCTTCACCGAGTCTATCGGCACGCGCGACGAGACGATGGGGTAGATGTACTCGTCCTCGGCGCCGTCCCCCACCAGGACCACCCTGTCCGGGGACACATCGCCCAAGACCGTCTCCAGCTCGTCTACGATGGCGGCGTCGGACCGGTGGCCGACTTTCTCGTTCCCGCATATCAGGGCCACTTCCACCTCGCCGAGGTTCTCGGACTTCATGTCGAGATAGATGTTGATCGCGGCGTAGAGGGCGTTAACGTCTGAGTCCTCGGGGTCGGCTATCCCCAGAGCGGTCGCAGCGATGGAGCATCTCTCCACCCCCACCACAGGCGTCTCGACACGCCCTTTGACGCCGAAATCGTCATCCCTGTCCACGACGAGGACCAGAGTCTTCTTCATCGCGATATTATCGTCGCAAAGATATATTAGACTGCGTACTCCCCAGGACGTCCGACCCCTCCCCGCGTGCCGCGTCATTCCGCAGACATTGCTCAAAAGGCTTTTTATCGTCCTCCGCCTTTGCAGTGTCATGCTGATAAGGTGGCACGGACATGCGTGTTTTGAGTTCGAAGACTCCGGTGTTACGGTCCTGACGGACCCCCATGACGGGAAGTCCATCGGAATCAAGCCGCCCGTGTCCAGCGCCGGCGTGGTGCTGGTGTCTCACAACCAATACGACCACAACGCCGTGAGAGTGGTGAGGGGGGAGCACGAGGACGTCGTGGCCGAGCCGGGCAAGAGGAACATACGGGGAATAGACATAGAGGGCTTCTCCACATTCCACGATGAGGAAGGCGGGACCCTCAGGGGGTCCAACGTGATGTACCGGTTCGAGATGGACGGCATCTCGGTATGCCACTGCGGGGACCTAGGCGACATTCCTTCCGACGAAACGATGGACGAGCTCAAGGGCACGGACATAGTCTTCGTCCCCGTGGGAGAGGTCTACACCATACCTCTGCCGAAGCTCCTGCAGTTCCTAGAGAGGATCGGCGCCAAGGTCGTGGTTCCGATGCATTATAGGGTCGGCGGGCTCACGATACCGCTGAACAACATCGACGCGTTCATGGAGAACGTGCCGAAGGAGGCGGCGGTGTACGTCGGCAACGAAGTCGAGCTCTCGGCCGAGGACTTGGCGGAGTTCTCCGGCGTATGGGTCTTCGACCGCTGAGGCGCGGACGGTTCGACCGTCGCCCCTGGCTTTGCCATGAACATCGCCGGCCGCACGGCTTCTGCCTGGAACGAGATCTTTTTCAGATTGATTAAAATATTTGTATCATAATACAAAAATTGATACTGATGATAGAAGGAAAGAGGCTGGTCGGCAGGTCGTATCTTCAGAAACTGATAAGCAAGAAGGATTCCACAGACATAATAAAGATAGTGACCGGCGTCAGAAGATGTGGCAAGTCCACGCTTTTGAAACAGTATTCGGAATACCTGACGTCCTCCGGAGTCTCTGCGGACGACATATTCTATGTCAACCTGGAACTGCACGGCAACTCCCGGCTCCGAGACAGCGATGCCTTCTACTCCTTCCTGAGAAAGAACCTCATAGGCAGGCGCACCTACCTCATGGTAGACGAGGTGCAGCTGATGGACGGGTGGGAGGCGGCAGTCAACTCCGCCCTTGCGGAGTTCGACGCCGACATCTACCTCACCGGGTCCAACGCCTATATGCTGTCCACGGAGCTCTCCACGCTGATATCCGGCAGATACGTGGAGATCGGGATGCTCCCCCTCTCCTTCGCGGAGTTCCTAGACCTCAACGGCATAGACCCGGAAAAAGCGGACGACGGCCATCTTGCGCTGTACGTGTCCCGCGGGTCGATGCCTTCCATACTTCCTTCCGACACGGACGTCGATGTCCGCGACAAGCTGGAAGGGATATACAACACCGTGGTGGCGAAGGACATAATATTCAGGAAGAAGGATTCCATGCGGAACGGGCCCGTGCTGGAAAGGCTTGTCCGTTTCATATTCTCGACCTGCGGGAGCATGGTGTCCCCAAACTCCATATCCAAGGAGCTGGGGTACAGCGAGAGCAAGACCGTCGATTCGTACCTGTCGATGCTGGAAGAGGCCCTCATAGTGTACCGTGCGGACAGGTACGACCTTGTGGGAAAGAAGATGCTGCATTCGGTGTGCAAATACTACTGCGTCGATACCGGGATGAGGAACGCAGTCCTCAGCACGCATGGGGCAGACCTAGGCAGGATGCTTGAGAACGTCGTTTACCTGGAGTTGCGCAGGCGCGGGTACTCCGTGTCGGTCGGCGTGATGCACAACGGCGTCGAAGTGGACTTCGTTGCCGTCAGAGGCGGCGACACGGCCTATTTTCAGGTCACCCTGTCCATGGCCGACGAGAGGGTGCGCGAACGCGAGTTGCGGTCTCTTGCAGCGATCCGGGACAACCATCCCAAGACCGTCCTGTCCGCCGACAGGCTCATCGTCGGAGGCTACGACGGAATAGAACACAAGAACGTCATAGACTTCTTGTTGGATAGGACAGGATAATCTCTTGTAGATTCATGTATTATAATACAAATATATTCAATTATCCAAAGTATTTGTATTATGATACAAAATAAACAAGCAACAGGGGTAGTATCTTCCAGACTGCCGAACCTGTCAAAAAAGGTTCAGGCCGTCCTCAATCTTCCCCATCTCGATGGGCGTGGTGTCGTCGCCCATGATCGCGCCCTTCGAGTTGCACAGCATGCCCGCCCCCACGTATTTGGAGCCGTGGTTCACGGATGCCTTCTTGGCCTCCATGCCGAACACGTCCTTGAGGAACGCCAAGTCCTCTTCGGACGCGGACGCGCCGCATACGCACCCTTTGTTGGTGACCGAGCAGACCGACCCGACGGTGTTGCATCCGCAGACCGTGCCTCTGACGACCTCTACGTTCAGGGCATCGACGATCTCTTTCTCCGCTCTTTTGCCCAGCTCAGGATTGACGACCGCCGCCTTGTCGTTGACCAGTATGTTGTTTCCGGCGGCGTTCAGCCTGTCGGATATCATAGAGACGCGAATGTGCTTTTCTATGATTTCCAGCTCAGAAGACTCGGCCGTCCCCGATATGACTGCGCCGTAAGAGTTCACGGCGACCAAGGACCCTATGAGATAGGATCCGGAAGCGATCGCCGTGAAGGTTTTCACCTGTAGCGCCTCTTCTACGCTTTTGATGAAGTCCGGCGCCGCGACGGCGGCGACGATGGCGAGGTTCTCGCTCGCCGCGGCGTACACGCCGATGTTGGGTGTGCCGCAGCATCTGGAGAGCCTCATCATCCGCATCACTCTGCGAGAGACACTTCTACAAGGCCGTCGTCGAACTTGACTGCCTTGACCGTCACCTTGGAGGGCGGGTTTCTTATCCCGTTCTCCCAAATCTTCTCGTTGAGGGCGCCGTCGATCCAGATGGACTCCTGGTCTGCCTTCATGTGCCTCGCGGCCTGGGCCCTGATTTCTTTGATGGCGCGGGCGGCCCTCTTCGTGCGGGGCGCCTGCCTCGTTGCCCTCAGGGGTATGGTTATTATTCTCTCTGACTCGTCTGCCATGTTCCTCACTCCTTGAGCTTGCTCATGCGCCAGGACCTTCTCTTAGGGTGGCGGATGAACTGCCTGTTCGTCCTCATCATGACCCAAGCCGGAACACGGCGGTTCTGCTTGATTTTCTTATTAAGCCTGCCTTTCATTGCGGGCGGTTTCGTGCCTGACATTTTATCTCCTCTGTATCGTGATCTCCCTCTGCTGAGGTATGACCTTATGAAGGATGTCTTTCAGCATGGCGTCCGTTATCATCCCTCTGAGCCTGCCGCTTTGTGCAAGCTGGATGAGCTGCATCTCCACCGCGTTGGCCTGTTGGGGGTTGGCAAGCTTTATGTTTGCAAGCCTGTCCCGTGCCTCAGGGGTGAGTATCTGCCTCAATACGGACTGCTTCTGCGCCTCGAACTGCCTCGCCTGCTCTTCTTTGGCAACTTGGTTTCCCTGTTGTTGCTGGATGTCTGCCATCCTCTTCTGTCTGAGCGCTTCCAATTCGGGGTCTTCCATGCTGTCACCTTCACTTGTTGTTCTCGTCAAAGACCTCTTTCGCGGTGTTGTCCAAAAGCGACTGTCCGGCGGGGCTTATCGCACGGCCCTGCTTGTCCTTAGACACCAGGTACCCTGCGGCTTCGAGCTGCATCATGCACTTTCTTGCGATGCTCCGGCTTCCTTTCACAGCTCTGTTCGGCATTGCGCCCTTGTCGGCAAAGCCGCCGTACTCTCCGGCGAGCTTTGAGGAGCCCATCGGGCCTTTCACATAGAGCTTTCTCAGAACAGAGGCGGCCCTTGTGTACCACCAGTCATCCTGAACGGGAGCCCTCTCCGTGTGCCTGCCGGTCTTCGCAAACTCAGCCCACGCCGGAGGGACGATCTTGTCGTTTCCCTTCAGTTTCTCTGCGGTCTTGAGTATGAGCCTCTCGGCGGGGACATCATAGACTGTTACCATTTTTATTCCTCGCGAGCCGCCCGATACGATGTAACGAACGGCAACGTGGACTGGTATAGGTATTTGATATAAAAGCATAGCTGCCCTAACAGTCGCTTATACAACTCCGCACGTCCAGCCGATGGCTCCCGTGCGGCCTGCAGGAGAAGCTCCCGCCACGGCAACGCCTGCAGAACTCGCAGGCGCTTACATCCGTGGACCCTGACAGACGATGAGGGATATAAGAAACCATCGCCGTCCGATTCGTGAAACGCAGTCGGACGGAGGGAAAAAAATAATACGCACGGAAGGAGATATGCTCTCGATGAGCGAAGAATCGAAAAGGATGTCCGTCGACGAACTGCGCGACATCATCGCGCCGATCGCCGAGAGGCACGGCGTGGACCGCATAGTCCTCTTCGGCTCTGCGGCCAGGGGAGAAGCCGACTCCAAGAGCGACTACGACTTCTGCGTGGACAAAGGCGCGGCCAGAAGCGCCTTTGCGCTAGGGAGCCTGTACATGGACCTCAGAGCCGCCGTCGGTGGCGACATAGACCTCGTGTCAAGGAGCGCGCTGGAGCCCGGCACGGAGTTCCTGACGAACGTGGAAAGAGACGGGGTGACGCTCTACGAGAGATGACCGTACGCTGGTCTTGGATATAATCGATCAATGCAACCGCATCGAGGACCACATCAGGCATTATGGCGGGGGAGAAGAGACGTTTAGAGAAAACTGGCGTTTCCAGGACAACGTCGTCCTCAATCTGGAGCGCCTCGGAGAGGCTGTCAACCGATTGTCTGTGGGACTTACGCTGCGGCATCCTGAAGTCAATTGGTCAGGTGTCGTAGGAACTAGGATCGTCATCGCACACCATTACTGGAAATTAGACATGGATTCCATTTGGCTCACGGCCACTCAGGACGTGCCTGACTTAAAAGCGAAGTTTGAGCGCATCCTCGACGAGTTGGAAGAACCCCAAAACAGGGAAAATCAACTGTCGGGTTGAAGGCCGACCACAAGAAAAGATCTCGCACAGAGCTGGACTCCGTGCGTCGATGTCTAAAAAGCAGTGATACGCGCTGTGCAGTCCATGGAACAAACGGCGAGCCACCTACAAATCGTAGGGGAAGGAGGGGGAGGGGGGCAAACAGCAAGTCACGACCTTAACGGCATGGCCGACAGGTGCCACGATCGCCTGACTTGCGGCCAGACGGCCGTGATTACCCCGGATTCTCATCGAAACAGCCTCCCAGTTGCTAAAGCAGGCTTTTTATGCCTCGATGCCGGTTACGGGCGCATGCAGAACGACGTACCGACCAATTTCTGTCATCAATGCGGCGCCAACCTCGGCGAGCTTGACCAGTTCTGCCCAGCTTGTGGCGCATATACTGAAGATACCGTTTGCGACCATGTTTCGAAGCCCCTGCAACAGGATCGTGGAAGGGGCGCAAGGCTCACTGTCGCATTGGCTCTTTCGGCGATCTGGAGCGTCGCAGGCGTGCTTCTCGGACTGTGGATGGTCTTTGGAGCCCAGACCATGGCGGATTACAACTGGGGCATGATCAGCGACTTTTATCCGTCCATGACCGTCCAGGAGTTCAAAGACATGATGATGTTTCAAGGATACCTCACCTTGGGAAGCGGCGGCGCGGCGATCGTCGCGACTTTGCTGTGCTACGTCCGGAGGCACCGCGTCGTTGCCGTTGCGGCATGCGTCGCGGGCGGCATTCTGGCGATGTTGCCTACGGCGTACATCGGAGGCGTGGTCGCTTTCTTCGTGGCGTTTCTGATATTCACGTCCAAGCCTCCGGTGTTTGAAGATTGAGGCAACATATATATATATATATATATCAAAAACATTATTTCCGGCCATGTCTGAAGACGTGCCGTTCTTTTGCCCGCATTGCGGTTCTGCTATTCATGCGACGGACGAGTTCTGTCCCAGTTGCGGAGCGGGTATTTCTGCTGTCGACGCCCCCGTCGCACAGCCGCAGCACCTATATGCTCCGCAGAAGCACAGCACAGCCCTCTTGATCGTCGTCATACTGTCTGCGGCGTGGGCGGCGATCGCCCTCTGGCAGGGAGTGAGCATAGCCCTTTCCGACTTCAACGAGATGAGGGATGTGATTACCAAAGCACTGACAGACTCAGGGGACGTCGTGGACCTTGAACTGGTGGACATCATTGTGGAATACACAAGGATCGTAGGGTATGCCATGATCGTGAGCGGCATTCTCACGATACCGGTGGTCGTGCTGTCGTTGCTGAGGAAGCACCACAAGTTTGCCGTCCTCCTGTGCGTATGCGCGTCTATTTTCGGGCTGATTGCAATCATAGGGGTAGCCGGGTTCATCGTGGCATATCTTATACAGAAGCACAAGCACGAGTTCTTCAGCTGAACGAAAACACATGGGTCCGATTCGGGCCCGTTCAACAATACACAATCAGGCGAAAAGATATGTGGCCCCCGCAACGGGGGCCAAGTTTGTTTACCAGTTCTGCGCCTGGATCTCGAAGTACGACTGGGGGTACTTGCACACAGGGCAGACCTTGGGCGCTTCCTCTCCGACGTGGAGGTGTCCGCAGTTGAGGCACTTCCATACGGTCACGGAGTCCCTCTTGAAGACCTTCCCCTCCTGCAGGCTCTTGTACAGGTCGAGGTATCTCTTCTCGTGGATGCTCTCGATCTCGCCGACCGCCTTGAAGACCTCTGCTATCTCGTTGAAGCCTTCTGCCTTCGCGGTCTCCGAGAAGTGCTTGTACATGTCGGTGTGTTCGTAGTTCTCGCCGCTCGCGGCGTCCTTCAGGTTGTCGATGGTTTTAGGCACGGTCCCGTTGTGGAGCGCCTTGAACCACAGCCTCGCATGCTCTTTCTCGTTGTCAGCCGTCTCGAGGAATATGTCCGCGATCTGGTTGTAGCCCTCCTTCCTCGCCTGCTCGGCGTAGTAGGAGTATTTGTTCCTCGCCTGTGACTCGCCCGCGAAAGCGGCGAGCAGGTTTGCCTCCGTTTTAGATCCTTTGAGCTCTACCATAGGTATGCCTCGGAACACAATGCGTGCGTCTGGTAAAGTACTTTCGCATGTACGCGTCAGCGCCTTCCGATTTTTTTTTCTTTTCAGGTTGCCTTCCGAATCGAACTTCTTCTTCAATAGGAGGTCGTAGTTCTTCTTGACGGACTGGTCTTTCGAATCCATCCGCATGACGGTCTCCAGCTCCTCTTTGGCCTTGACGTAGTCGCGCACGTCGTTGAGAAGGAGGACGGCATAGTTCCGATGATACCTGACCTCTTCGGGGGACATGGCGACGGCCTTCTCGTAGAACTCGGCAGACCTTTTAAAATCAAGCATCTGCATCCTCAGGAACACCGCATATGCGTTGTACACCTCTGCATCAGGGCAGATATCTACGAGCTTCCGGTAGCATTCGTCGGTCCTTCTGTTGTTCTTCTTCTTTTTCATGAGGACTGTGGCAAGCGCCTTCAACACGTCCGGGTCGTCTGGATACTGCTCGAGCATCACGTCGAGCTGCGCTATCCCCCTGTCGACGTCCTTCAAGACGTACACTGCCGTCCTGGCAAGGAGGAGACGTGCTTCCTTGTTATCCGGGTTCGCGGAAAGGTATGCTTCCAGAGCCTCGCAGGCGGCGGCACCGCGCCCTGCGTCTACCAGGCGGTTTGCCTTTTTTACTACTTCGGCAGGGGTGCCCATGGGTGCCGATAAGCAGGCGCGTTATTTATCGTTTCCATCGTCTTCGACGGAGGTCAGGTAGCTCTTTATGATGCCTTCCTTGAATCCGGAGTAGTACACGTTAACGTAGACGAACGACGTGACGACGGATATCAGGCCCATGAAGACCATGTACCCCAAATACGTGGTCAATATCCTGAAGAAGTCCATCCCAAGGTATGCGGACATGGTCAGAAGCATCATGAAGAACGTGATCGCGAAGAACCCCTGGTAGAGCCTTCCCCTCATGCCTTTCCAGAGATAGAACGGGCGCGGGGCGGACGACACGATCTTGGCGCCTATGGATTTGACGATGCTCCAAGGGATTATGAGCGGGGACATGAACAGAGACAGGAGGATCCCTATGAACAGCATCTCTTCAAAAGGTATGACCTGTAGGAACACCGGGTTGATGAACATGTACGAGCATATGACCATCCCAAGGAGGAAGAGGCTGACGGCCGTGTTGACGAACAGCGCCTTGTTGAACTTCCCATCGTCCTCTTCCGGCTCCAGCTCCACGCTTCCTATGTCGATTATGTCCGGTATCTGGAAAAGCCATTCCGGAATGTGGTTCTTCCTCTTGTCAGGAGGAGACTTCAGGGACAGCAGCACCCGGTAGAAGTATATTCTGAAGTATCCCACGATCACAGACACGACGCCGTATCCCACCAAGAACATCATCAGCGTTATGGAGTACGTGCTCACCATCAACGAAATCAAGGAAACGTCCCCTCCGAACATGTCGAAGAACCGCACAAGGAAGTTGTTCGGCTCCATGGACGAGCCGAACTGGTGGAACAGCAGGGCGACGGCGGCAGGCAGGACTATTATCGCCGTGATCACATAGGCGGGTTTGACCACGCCGCGGTTGGAGAGGACTGCGCAGAACAGCCCCAAGACGGAGAAGCCCAGAGCAAACCCGAGGCATATTGTGTAAATGAAGCCTGTGAACGTGAAGTTGCCTAGATACAGCGTCAGAACGACGATCAAGGCCACGCAGGCGGCCAAGAACGCAGGGAAGGCCTTCACAATCATCGAGTCCAGCCTGTCCTGCTTGGTCTCCCCTGTCGGGATGAATCTTAACGTGCCGAGGCCCCCAGCATCCATGCAACCTCAATTACATGCGCTTTAATAAGCATTGTCTGTCCAGACGGTTCCGAGGCCCGGGATTCGCGCCTTTGGGACGGATGCGGAGACGAGGCAGGACCCGACGATTCCCGGTCCAAGGGCTCGATAATTATATTATCGGCACGGCGATGGAGGGGCATGTCGGAACAGAAGGGCCTGAAGAACCGCGGATACGCCCACGCCGACGTCGACGAGAGACGCCGTGCGGTAGAGGAGTTCACCGGAGCCAGCCTGGAAAGCATATCCAAGTACTGCTTCAGTTCGGAGGCCGCCTCCAAGAACATAGAGAACATGATAGGGGCAGTCCAGATACCTCTTGGGTTTGCAGGGCCCGTGTCAGTCTCTGGAGACTATGCCAACGGAAGCTTCATCGTGCCGATGGCCACCACCGAGGGGGCGCTCGTCGCTTCGGTGTCCAGGGGGATGAGCGTCATCAACGAGTGCGGCGGAGCCAAAGCTAAAGTGTTTTGGGACAACATGACCCGCGCCCCCGTGTTCCGCGTGAGGGACATAGGCCATGCCAAAGACGTCATGGACTGGATCGACGGGAATTTCAACTTGCTTTCTGATAGCGTCGCCTCCACCACGAGCCACGGAAAGCTCGTTTCCGTCGAGCCGTACCCTGCGGGCAGGAACCTGTTCCTCAGATTCCTTTACGACACAGGCGACGCGATGGGGATGAACATGGCTACCATAGCCACGGAAGCGGCATGCAAGGTCATAGAGGAGAAGACCGGCGCAGTATTGGTGTCTGTTTCCGGCAACATGTGCAGCGACAAGAAGGCCGCCGCCATAAACATGATCAAAGGACGCGGGAAGACCGTGGTCGCCGAGGCCCTGATATCCGCAGATACCGTCCTTAGACGGCTGGGCGCGGACACAGCGTCCATAGTGGAGACGGGGTACCGTAAGAACATGGTCGGGAGCGTCATGGCAGTGACCATCGGCGCCAACGCCCATGCGGCTAACATGGTGGCGGCAGTTTATATCGCGACGGGGCAGGACCCCGCCCAAGTAGTGGGCGGCAGCATGACGGTCACAACCATAGAGGACGTGGACGGCGACCTGTACATCGCCGTGCGCATGCCCTCCGTCGAGGTGGGCACGGTGGGAGGAGGCACTAGGCTTCCCTGCCAGTCCGAGGCCCTGAAGATGATCGGATGCCTTGGAGACGGCGGAGCGAGGAAGTTCTCCGAGATAATCGCCGTCACCGTCCTTGCCGGAGAGCTGTCGACCATAGCGGCGCAGACCGCCGGGCATCTCGGCAAAGCACACAAAGAACTTGGGAGGTGATGCTATCCCCGTTATAAATTTCAGCTACAGAGACCTTTGCTCGCTCCTCGGCGAGAACGTCCCGCAGGAGACGCTCGTCGAGAGGATACCCCTGATAGGCGCAGACATGCATGACACCGAGGCGGGAAGCGACGACATGTCCGTGGAATTCTTCCCTGACCGTCCGGACCTGTTCTCCGTGGAGGGGCTGGCCAGGTCACTCAGGGCGTTCCTGTCCATAGAGACGGGGATGAAGGAGTACCCTGTCTGCAAACCCTCGCTCAGGGCGATCGTCGACAGGAGCGCGAAGGACGTCAGGCCGTACTTCTCCTGCGCAGTAGTCAGGGACATATCCATCGACGACGCGCTTCTGAGGTCGGTGATGGAGCTCCAGGAGAAGCTCCACATGACCATAGGCAGGAAAAGGAGCAAGTTCGCAATAGGCGTCCATGACCTTGACAAGGTCGTTCCGCCGTTCAGATACCATGCCGTCCCGTCTGGAGAGATAAGCTTCGTCCCGTTAGCGAAGACGGAGGCCATGGGGCTGGAACGGATACTCTCCGAGAACGACAAAGGAAAGGAATACGCCCATCTGTTGAACGGACATTCGAAGTTCCCTATAATCACCGACAGCAATGGCGACGTGCTGTCGTTCCCGCCCATCATAAACGGCGCTCTGACGACTGTCACGGTCGGCACCCGCAACTTGTTCATAGACGTCACCGGAACGGACGCCAAAGCCGTCAAAGGCGCCTTGGACATAGTCGTAACGTCTTTAGCGGAAAGAGGAGGCAGGATCGAGGCGGTCATCCTCGACGACGGGAAAGAACGCTGTTCCCCGGACCTCGCCCCCGTAGAACGTTCCGTCTCCGCATCGGAATGCGAGAAGTTCCTAGGGATATCCATAGGGCCAGAAGGCGTGGCAGAGGCGCTCAGAAGGATGGGCATGGAAGCTTCGGCCGACGGCGACACGGTGAACGTCCGCATACCTGCGACTCGGCTGGACATAATGCACACGGTCGATGTCTTCGAGGATGTCGCCGTGGGGTACGGGTTCGAGAGGTTCGGAGGGACCCACGAGGTGGTGCAGACCGTCGGCGGCCTCCTGCCAGACACGTCGTTGTCAGAAAGCCTGAGGGACGTCATGATCGGGCTCGGGTTCACAGAGGTCACCACGCTCACGCTCAGCAACCCGAAGGACGAGTTCGGCCTTTCCGGGCTTCCCGTGACGCCTGTGACCAAGGTCCTCAACCCTATAACCGAGGACCATGCATGCCTAAGGCCTTACCTCATGCCTAGCCTCATGAGGATTCTGAAGCACAACAAGCACAGAGACCTTCCGCAAAGGATTTTTGAAATCGGCTACGTGGTCAGAGGCCATAAGACCTCGCTCCGGCTTTGCGCTCTGCATACCGCGTCGAAGACCACGTTCACCGAGATCAAGTCCGTCTCCGAAGGCATACTGAAGGAGATGGGGGCGGAGTACGCTTTGGAAGCGTCCCTCATCCCTACGTTCGTCGAAGGGAGAGGAGCTTCCGTCCGTTCCGGAGGGAGCGAGATAGGGATGTTCGGAGAACTTTCGCCGAAGGTCGTCACAGACTTCGAAATGACCCACCCCGTGCTGATGTTAGAGTTCGATCTTTCGACGGCCGTCGGCAAAGCAGGGAGGCTGTTCTGATGGAAGTCGGCGACAAGTTTCCCGAGTTCGACCTGTGTGACGAGAACGGGGAGTCGTTCGACAGCGGTTCTCTAGGGGGCCTCAGGTATGTTATTTACTTCTATTCGAAAGACGGGACGCCGGGATGCACGAAGGAGGCGAGCGAGTTCTCTGCGCTGTTCCCGAAGTTCATGCTCCGCAACATGCCCGTGATAGGCGTGAGCCGAGACTCCGAGAAGGCGCATGCGAAGTTTCGCGCCGACAACGCCCTGCGGATCAAGCTCCTAAGCGACCCGTCTCACGAGCTGACTGAGAAGGCAGGAGCCTGGGGGAAGAAGGTCCTGTACGGGAAAGAGACGGAAGGGACGGTCAGGTCCACGTTCATCGTGGGAAGGGACGGAACGGTGGAGGCCGCATGGAAAAGCGTGAAAGTGGCCGGACATGCCGAGAAAGTGCTTGAAAAAGCGATCGCGCTCTTCCGGGCCTGACCTCGAACCGAACAATGTTTAAAATACATTCATAATGATGCGCAGTCATAGCAGGAGGCGACCCCTTGCAACGGTTTCGACCAGTTGCCTCTTGCTCACCTTGTCATTCAGCATCGTTGGCGTGCGTGTTGCATTTGCGCCTATGTCATGGTTTTGTTTGAGTTTGGTCCTGCAGATGTTTTGGCGACACAGATTATTCGTCCTGTTTTGAACCAATAATCTCCAAACATTCCCCCAGTTTTGAACCAAAAATAGAGAATTATTCGTCCTATTTTCGTGTGCCAGATGATTCATATAGTCGTAATGCCTGATGCACCCATGCGCAGGCTAGCCTATGACGACTTGGTCAGATGGAAGGACGGCCCTCGCCGCAAACCTCTGATATTGAGCGGCGTCCGCCAATGCGGGAAGACGTACCTCCTCAAAGAGTTCGGCAAGAAGAACTATGAGAACACGGCATACATAAACTTCGAAGACACGCCGGGATTCGCGTCTGTCTTCGATATGGACCTGGACCCCCGTCGCATAGTGGGCGAGATAAGCCTCTTCACAAACAAGCCCGTGCATCCAGAAAAGACGCTCATAATATTCGACGAGGTGCAGTTCTGCGGCCGCGCCATAACTTCGCTCAAATATTTTTGCGAAAACGCTCCTGAATATCATGTGGCATGCGCCGGCTCCCTGTTGGGCGTGCGCCTGTCTCGGTCCGGCTCGTTCCCCGTGGGCAAAGTGGATTTCATCGATTTGCTCCCCATGGGGTTCCTAGAGTTCCTCATGGCGAACGGAGAGGAGATGCTGTGCAACCATCTGAGAGAGTCATACAAAGGGAGGCTGTCAACGCCGCTGACGGCCAAGCTCGAGACGTGCCTGAGGCATTATTATGTGGTCGGGGGGATGCCGGAGGCCGTGTCCGAGTGGGTGTCGTCAAAAGACGTTGTTGCCGTCGAAGACGTTCAGAAAAAGATATTGAGGTCCTATGCAGAGGACTTCGGCAGGCACGCGGCCGAAGACTTGAACGAGCTGACCCTCATATGGAGGTCCATCCCTGTGCAGCTCTCGAGAGAGAACAAAAGGTTCATCTTCAGCCATGTGAAGACTGGAAAAAGGGCAAGGGACCTCGAGCATGCCTTGGAATGGCTTGTCTCGGCGGGGTTGGTTCACAAGGTCAGAAAAATCTCCCGGCCCACGATTCCCCTATCTGCGTATTCGGACGAGACGATATTCAAAGTCTACTTCGTCGACGTAGGCCTCCTGAGAGTGCTGGCCGGCGTGCCTCCCGCGTTCATCTTCGACGCAGGCGGCGAATATTCGCACTTCAAAGGAGCGGTCACAGAGAACTACGCGCTCAACGAGCTGAAGATACTAGGAAAGGATCCGTATTACTGGAGGTCCAAAGGCGATGCGGAGGTGGATTTCGTGGACGTGTTCGGCTCGCTCGTCGTGCCGATAGAGGTCAAGTTGGAGTTGAACAGAAAATCCAAGTCCCTTGCGCAGTACGTCAAAGAATACGATCCGAAGAACGCCGTCGTCATAAGCATGAACAATGCCGGCAACGGGAACGGCGTTGCAGGGGTTCCGCTGTGGGCCGTGTGGATGATAAAAGACATAGTCGGGGACTACACCCTTCGGTCAGATGCGCTCGCTTCTGATGATCGGTGAAAAGACGTCTGAATGGCCCCTGCGCCGCCTTATGGTGGCCTGACCAACTGGGAATTGATATCGAACAGACGTCGAGCGCAACATTTGATGTATAGAAGGGGTTATAATATTGGATATTATATTATCCACAATAAGATTAAATTGTTGTTTTGGATATTATATTATCCGTTATATACATGGAAAACGATTACAGACGCATGAAGGAGGTTATTAGAATCGACGACCTAAAAAGACTGGAGTCCGGAAAGGACAGGACTGACGTGGCCAAGATAATCACGGGCGTGCGCAGGTGCGGAAAATCCACGCTCATGCTCCAGTTCATAAGGCGCCTCAAAGAGCTGGGAGCAGACGACGGCCACATATTCTATCTCAACATGGAGGACGAGAAGGCAGAAGATATAAAGGATTACAAGGACCTCAACCGCCTGATCAGGGCGTCCGTTCCGCATGACGAGCGCATATACGTGCTTCTTGACGAGATCCAGAGGGTGGAGGCATGGGAACGAACCCTGAACGCGCTTATGGTTGGCTATGATGCGGACGTGTACGTCACGGGGTCCAACGCGTTCCTGCTGTCGTCCGAGCTGTCCACGTTCATATCCGGAAGATACGTGGAGATAGACATCCTCCCGCTGTCCTTCAAAGAATACATCGAAGCGCACGGCGTGGACGAACGCCACGACATGGACGCGAGGTTCGAAGACTACCTGAAAAAGGGATCCATGCCGATGATAGACCCTGATTCAGACGAAAGGTTCAGAAGGGACCACCTAACAGGGATATGCAACACCGTCCTCACGAAGGACGTCACCGCGAGGAACAGCATGATCGACGTTTCCACGGCATACCGGATTATGAAGTTCCTTTTTTCCAACATCGGCAACATCACCAGCGGAAGGTCCATAGCAAAAGAGCTGTCCATAAACCATGCCACGGTCGACAAGTATCTCAAATCTATCGAAGAGGCGTACCTGTTTTACCGCATCAACAGGTTCGACATCGTAGGCAAAAAACATCTGAACACGAGGGAGAAATACTACGCGGTCGACACCGGCGTCAGAAACGCCTATCTCGGAACGTCGAAGGGCGACGACCTTGGCAGGCTGCTTGAGAACGTGGTGTACCTAGAGCTCCGGAGGAGGGGCTATTCCGTGTCCGTCGGAAGTTACATGGACACAGAAATAGACTTTACTGCAGAGAAGGACGACCGTAGGGACTATTTCCAAGTGTCTATGACCGTCATGCAGGACGACACGTACGACAGAGAGGTCCGGTCGCTCAGCTCGATAAGGGACAGCCATCCCAAGACGATCCTCACGCTGGACAAAGTGAAGAGACAGCCGCCTGACGGCATAGCTCACATAAACGTCATCGACTGGCTTCTTTCCGGGTGAGAGAACGCCGCGCCCTAAGGGGATTCGGGGCAGGAGCCGGGCTGTTGCGCCGATCGCCGCCCCGATGGCGGTTGAAGCGCGGGGCTCACATAAAGGGCCTCGACGGTCTTCTCCATCCTTCCTAAAAGCACGGACTGGCCGGACGTGCCGGCGTCGAGCAACATCTTTTCACAGTTCAGATGCGGCGGAAGGTCCGTGCCGTATTTTTTGTCTCCGCATGCCCCGTCGTAGCTTACAATGTAGCCGATCCTTCTCTCGTTAAGCGTCTCCAGCGATTCAACGAACTCATCAAAGAGGACTCTGGAAAAATACCTGCTGTCCCTCTGGCCGGTCACGCCCTGGTAGGGCGGGTCCATGTACACGACATCGCCGCGACAGGCCGTGTCCAATATCTCGCGGTAATCGACCGAGCTGAAGGTTGTTCTTCCTTTCAGCAGCTTCGATATCGCGGACACGTCTCTTTCAACGTTGTCCGGCCTTGTTCCATGCCGTCGCTTGTCCGGAGATTGGTTGAAGCCGCCGTCCTTCCCGTATCTGACAGACCCTTTCACGCAGCGTGCAATGAGATACAACATGTTCTCGGGCGTCTTGACGCCTCTGTTGAATTCTTCTCTCACCTTGTAGTAATGATCTATGTGGCTTGAGTATTCGAACTGTTCCGACCACACCTTCCTGTAGCCCTCGATCAGCCGATCGGGAGATTCGACGGCGCTTCTCAACATGTCCGCCAATGGGCCGTTTATGTCGTTCACATGATACTCGGCGGCTCGGCGGCCGCTGGCAGCGGCCATCGTAATCGCCGCCGTTCCCGCGAACGGCTCGATCAGCCGATCGAAGCACGTCGGCATGCGCTCCAAAATCCGCGGGGCCAGGATGCGTTTAGATCCCTGATACTGAACGATGTGAGGTATGCCTCCGGTCATGTTTCTTGCCAGGCGGCGATATCCGCAAGAAGTATTTATCATTCCTGCGAGCGCCTTCGACAGACCCTCCTAGAATCCCGTAAACCGCTCTAATAACATAAAACAAGAGGAGGCCGCTTTCAAGCGGACGGGCGAGAATCGGCGCCGTTATAGTATGTGAACACATTGGGAGGCAAGGTGCGAATGGCGGACTCTATATTGTTTGACAAAGATGCAAACGTCACGGGGTCGGGCCTATGCGCCGTGTGCAAAGGCTCCAGAAGACTCTGCGGCAAAGACCGTTGCCCCCTGATGATCAAGTTCTACTCCAGGCAGAGGACGATGCCGCTCATCGACGCGAAGGACTTGGCCGGTTGCAGCCCGCCAGCGGTGTTCGTCGGCCGTTACGGCTATCCGAAGGTCGATATCGGCCCCCTTATCCCGCCTGAGTTCGGGGACACGTCGATACTCGACACGCCGGAGAGGTGGGTCGGGAAGTCTATAGACGAGATTGCGGACATGAGGTTCCGGCTCGTAAGAGGCAAGTTCAGGATCGACGCCACCAACTTCAAGGTCGGCGGGAAGATCGTGGACGACGTCCAAGAGCTGGCGCTCACCGAGCGTCCGCTCGAAGTCGAGGCGACGTTCCGTCAGAAGCCCAGCGGCCGTATCGTGCTGGACGACGAGGTGCAGCCTTTTGGCCCGTCCGCTAGGATGGACGGCATGAGAAAGAGCAATGGAAGGTTCGAAAGAAACCTCGAGAGGAGCTTCTACGACATCGACCTTAGCGCGAAGGGGGCGGTCGTGAACGCGTACAACAGCGGAACCCTTGTCTCTGAGATACAGAAGG
Organism: Candidatus Methanoplasma porotermitis; assembly: GCA_031290095.1. Lineage (GTDB taxonomy): Archaea > Thermoplasmatota > Thermoplasmata > Methanomassiliicoccales > Methanomethylophilaceae > Methanoplasma > Methanoplasma porotermitis. The sequence continues at coordinate 32,657 of JAITOF010000092.1, read as the reverse complement.
CTTTCGCCGTAGGCACCATGGGCATCGACAAGAACAGGAGGTTCGTACCCACCAGATGGAGCATCACAGCCGTCGACGACATCATAGGGAAGGATCTCCTGAAGACCACCAAGCACAACGAGACCATAGACGAGTACCGCGTATACCAGTGGGAGCAGCTCGACAACAGGTGGTGCATAATCATGATGCCGTGCACTTGGAGGTACGAGCTTATCGAGGCCTGGTATCCGAACACCACTTGGAACCCTGCAGGAAGGTCCGTGGAGATAATATCCGACTGCGAGTTCTTCGACGGACGGTCGGAGTATGCGCACATTGGCGGATGCTACTACGCCGCAAGGATGGCCGTCAACGAGCTGCTGATCAAAGAAGGCAAGACCGCCGGCGTGGTGATATGCCGCGAAGCCCACCCCGGATACGTCATGCCGGTCGGAGTTTGGAACGTGAGGGAGAACGTGAGGGTCGCCCTGACCACCCCCCCGCACAAGTACGACTCTCTCGACGGGGCGCTGGCGCACATAGACCGCGTCATGGACATAAAGCAGAGGACATGGATCCAGCATTCCGGCATCCTGAAGGACTGGCTGACCCAAAGGAGGCTGGATGAATACTACTGACCTGATCGAATATCCCCAGAGGGGCGAATGGGACGGACAGTACACGGTCGCTGTATGCAAGCGCGCGCTGTCGCCGTCCGGGCTTCCGGGGATAGACCACGCCCTCAACCCCTACGGCGGATGCACGCACGGTTGCGTCTACTGCTACGCTCCGGAGGTTACGCACTCCGACTGGAAGGAATGGAGGGTCGTCAAAGTCAAATCGAACATCGCCTCGAGGCTGTCCAAGGAGCTCTTCGGCCTGCACGGGACCATTGGAATCGGGACGGTCACCGACCCGTACCAGTATGCTGAAAAGCGCTTCTGCCTCACCCGCGACTGCCTCGACATCCTCATGAAGAGGGACATGAGGGTGCACATACATACCAAGTCCGACCTGGTCATGCGTGACGCCGAGCTCATATCCCGCATGCGAGGGGAAGTCGGAGTCACTGTGACGTCCGTCGACGACAAGGTCTCCAAGATGACGGAGCCGGGGGCCCCGCTTCCAGACAAGAGGCTCGGTACGATCCGCGGCCTCGTGGATTCCGACATCGACGTATATGCACTCGTGGGGCCGGTGCTCAGCCATCTGGAAGGCTCGGAGAAGGACCTTGTGGACGCCATCGCGTCCACGGGAGTAAAGAGGATGGTAATCGACTCGCTGAACGGCCGCCCGTTGCTGTCTGAACGCCTTGCGAGGATGGGCATCGGCGGTTCCGAGACGGCGGTCGCAAACGTTAAACGTCTTGCGTCCGCCGCAGGCATATCCGTTTCGGACGTCTTCTGACAAAGATATTAATCCTTGGAGTGGCATCCTCTGCCGTGAAAGGCGCCGCTTATGTCATTGTTTTCTCGTTCCTGGGAATCGCGGCCCTGTTATCAGTGTTAACCGAAGACAATGAGGAGACGATACTGGCGCTCTGCGCCCTGTTGGGGATTATAATGCTGATTTCCATCGGCGTCCTCGTCATGCACGGCGAGCGCAAGATAGAGTTCGACGCGGACAAGTTCACCCTTCAGGTACCCGGCGGAAGATATACGATACCATACAGCGACGTTCTCGCCGTGGATATGAGGAACGACCTTCCGAGGGGGACGGCTTCCGCCTCGTACAGGGCGGGCGTCCCGGCAGGCGTGGGCATCCCTGTGTCCGCGCAATATGCGCCCATCGGAATCAAGTTGGATCAGAAGGTGGTCGTCAGGCATAGCCGCGGCACGATCGTCTTTAGCCTCGACAGCGAAGACGAGACCATGATGGCGTTCATGACGTTGAGGTCCAAGGCCGCCAGGAACGTGCGCAACGCCAGGGCGAGACGGCCCGCCGCCGTTGCCGCGAGGCCGAAATCGGTTCAGAGGCCGCCTTCCGCAGGCCCGTTGCAGGCTCAGATGCAGGCCGCCGCCAACAATCAGAGCAACGTCGCGCCTCCTCCCGTGAAGAACGAGCCTCCGAAGGACTTTTGGAGCGCGTTGTTCGATTCAGTATACAAGTGGCCTTGACGGCATCCGTGTTCCGCTTGTTCTACATTCTATAAATACTCTAAATCTCATTTCGGGACGTGGTCTTATGTCTGACGATATGAGGATAGTGGTTACAAAAGACGGGCCGTACATGGTTTACGGGTCTCCCCCGCTGTTCCTCGGGGCCGTAAGAATCGACGGGCTGGGGAGGTCGCTGGAGTGGAAGAAGGGCGAAAGACTCTATCCGGATGAGATATACGCGCTGTGCCGTTGCGGCAAGTCCAAAAACAAGCCGTTCTGCGACGGCAGCCATGTGAACGGGTTCGACGGCGCGGAGACGGCGCCTCGCGACGGATACGAAGGCCGAGCCAACATCGAAAAAGGCACAGGAGGCATGGACCTCCTTCAAGACCCCGCTCTCTGCACCGGCTCCGGGTTCTGCCATGCGCAGCACAGCATTTCTAAGACCGTCCAAAAAGAAAAGACCGTTCACATAGCGAAGCAACAGTGCGCCGACTGCGCCGGAGGGAGCCTCACCTTGCGCATCGACGGAAAGCTAGTGGAAGAGGACCTGCCGAAAGAGATCCTCGTCACCGCGACTCCTCGGAAAGAGGGGCCCATAAGGGTGACGGGTGGCATCCCGATAGAGTCGGAGGACGGCAAGGCGTACGAAGTGCGGAACCGCGTCGCCCTGTGCCGTTGCGGACGCTCGGGGAACATGCCGTTCTGCAACGGAAGGCACCTCAAAGCATGACCTTCGATATCTTGAGGGGTCTCCTGAACACGTCGAAGAACTCTTCTTTCGTGGTGTTCAGCTTCCAAACCTCCATGCTTACGTCTTCGGCAGAGCCTATGGTCAGAACCGCCTCTCCGTCTATTATCTCGAAGTCCATGTCTGTCACCGACGAGTTTCGATGGCGGTCGAGTATGTCAGCCGTCTTCAGGATCATGGCGCACATGAGTATCTCGTCCTTATCTCTGGGGTTCAGGTCTTCCAGGTACTTCGAGCCCCTGTCAGGGAACTTCTTGTGGTGGAATCGCGCCATCAGGGCCATGGCCTTCAGCTCCTTGTTGTCGAACCCTGGCAGGAACGAGTTCAGGATTATCATGTAAGAGTGCACGTTGTGCTTTGCGTAGCTTATGAACTCGCCTATGTCGTGCAACGTCGCGGCGTAGGACAGGAGCGTCCTGATCCCGTCCCCCATGGCGTGGAGGCCCTCCCTTTTCATGCTGTCGAAAAGAAACATCGCGTTCTTCTGCACGTTCTCGGCGTGCGCCCTGTCGTAACGGCACCGGTTGGCCAAAGACATGACCGACGAGTCCCTGACGTCGAACGCCGTATGCCCCATCCTCATCAGATAGTCGATCTCCATCCCCTGCTTCAGCCCGTTGGGGCTTATCTCGATCCTGTCGATGCCGAGGAGGTGCATCAGCTCCTCTGCGACAGCCCCCCCGGCAACGATGATGTCAGCCCGAGACGGGTTCATTCCAGGAACCGACGTCCTTTCTTCGACGTCTTTGGAGTACAGGCTTTTCATTAGCTGTGCCACCTCGTAATACATCATGTAGGAGGCATCCCCGTCCCCTCTTTTGACGGCGCACATCTCTGCCAGGGCGATCATGGTCCCCGACGAGCCGTAAGCGTGCTCGAACCCTTCCTCCCTTATCTTTCGGCATGTGCGGTAGGAGAGCAGGTCCACCTGCCTTCTCAGATAGTCGTATTCTTGGAACGTCATCGCATGGCCCTGGTCTATGCCGACCCCGTATGCCAGCCTCACAGATCCGATGCTCAGGCTGTCGAGATATATGTCTTCCGCTCCCTCGCACAAAGCTATCTCTGTGCTTCCTCCCCCGATGTCGATGTTCAGGGACCTCTTGTCGAGGCCGCCGGGGCCGAACACCCCCAGCCTTATGAGGCGAGCCTCTTCGAGCCCGGAGATTACCTTCACCTCCACTCCTTCCGACTCGAGGGCGTCTATGAGCTCGCGGGCGTTGCCCGCTTCTCTCGCGGCGCACGTGGCGCAAACGAGTATGTCGTCGGCGCCCATGTCGCGGGATATGCGGACGAACCTGGACACGACGAGTTTTGCCTTGTCTATCGTCTCTTGATCTATGACGCCGGTCTGGTAGAGGCTCTGCCCCAGCCTGACGGTCTCCTTGTCCTGGAACACAGGGGTGCCCATGCAGTCCTCGAAGAAACGCACGACGAGTATGTGTATGGAGTTAGTGCCTATGTCTATGAACGACGCTGTTTTCGGGCAGTCATCCATGCCAGCTTCCCCTGTTGTCCATGAACCATTTTTGAGAGCGCAGCCTCTTCCCTCCGCTCTTTACAGGAACGTACGACCCGTCGGGCATGAGGCGCTTCGCTTTGACGTTGTCGGCAAGATGGACGTTCAGGATGTTCTCTCTGACCGATTCCAGCATCTTCTTGTCCAATATCGGGAACAAGACCTCCACCCTTGCAATCAGGTTGCGGGGCATTATGTCCGACGACCCCATGTACATCTCCGGATGCCCGTCGTTCTCGAAATAGTATATCCTCGAATGTTCAAGGAAGCGGTCCACGATGCTGGTCACCGTTATGTTTTCGGAAATTCCCTGCACGCCCGGCCGAAGGCAGCAAAGCCCCCTGACGTTGAGGTCTACCTTCACGCCCGCGATGGAAGCCTTGTACAGCTCGGAGATGACGTCGGAATCTACGAGGCCGTTGCACTTCATCGCTATGTACGCCTTCCCCCCCGTTGCTTGAATCCCTGCCTCGCGCCGTATCTTTTCTACCAGGGAGCACTTCAGCGTGAGAGGCGCTACGAGCAGGTGCTTGTATTCCCTCGGCCCGAAGAACCCTGTCAGCGCGTTGAACAGCTCGCCTACGTCCTCCCCGAGGTCTGCGTCCGCGGTCAGGAACGAGATGTCCCCGTATTGCCTGGCGGTGCTCACGTTGTAGTTGCCGGAGCCCATATGAGTATATCTTACAAGGCGGTCCTTCTCCAGCCTGACGATCTGCATCAGTTTGGAATGCACCTTGAGGTCGACAGGCCCGTAGACGACATGGACCCCTATCTTCTCCAACTCTTTGGCAAGGCTGATGTTGTTGGTCTCGTCGAACTTGGCACGGAGCTCCATGAGGACGGAGACCGTCTTCCCCTTTTCCCTGGCTTTAATCAGCGATTTGATGATTGAAAGGTCCTTGCCTATCCTATAAAGGCATATCTTGATGCTCTGGACGTTGTCGTCCTCTGCGGCTCCGTCGATGAGTCGCACTATGACGTCGAACGTCTCGTACGGGTGGAACAATATCCAATCCTTCTTTCTTATGGCTGCGAATATGTCCGCCTCCTCGCCCAGTTCTGGAGGGGTGTAAGGCGTGAACGGGTCCTCTTTCAGAGACGGCATGTTCAGGCCGGCTATCTGCCACAGGTCGTTGAGCATCATCCCCTCATGGGACGTCCTGTGTATCTGGTAGTCGTGAAGCTTCAGATTCTTTCCGAACAGGGCGACCATCTCTGACGGCATGTTGTCCTCCACCATCATCATCACAGGGAACCCTGAGCCCCTTGAATCGAGAGACGTCTCCACTGCCGCCATCAGGTCGCATGCCTCGTCTATCGTCACCTTCACGTCCGCGTTGCGGGTGACCCTGAAAGTGTATGCGCCGATCACGATGAGGTCGGGAAACATCTCGCCCGCGTTCGCTTTTATTACGTCTTCCAGCTTGACATAGTCCGATCCAGGCGATTCGGCCGGGACTCCGACGAATCTTGGAAGTATGCCCACAGGCACCTTCATCCTTGCATACAGGTGGCCTCTGTTGCCGTCGCGCCTCATCTTCACGGCCACGTTGAGCGAGTTGCTAGATATGAACGGGAACGGGTGCGAGATGTCAAGCGCAAGAGGCGTGAGAAGCGGATGCACCCTCTCTTTGTAGTAGTTGGAGACCCATTCCTTCTGGTTCTCCGAGAGGGAGGCGATGTCGTTGATCCTTATGCCGTTTGACGACAAGTCTTTTCTGAGGCGGGCCCAGCATTCCTCATACCCGCTCATCAGGCCGTCGACGGAGGCGTTGATCTCCGACAACAAGAGGCCGGGGTCGAGGTAGGCGTCGGGACCAAGCGCGTCGAGAGTGTTGTTGGATATGCTGGTTATCAGGCCCGGCACGCGAATCATGAAGAACTCGTCCATGTTGCCGTATGCGATCGCTAGGAATTTCACCCTCTCGAGGAGCGGCGTCTTCGAATTATCGGCCTCTGAAAGGCACCGCCTGTTGAATTCGAGCCATGAAAGCTCCCTGTTGATATACAGGCTGTGATCGTAGAGGTCCATCTCTTCCATGTTATGTCCCCTCAGCCTCTGTTCTCTCTGACCCTGACTGATTCGGCGTGGGCGTGCAACCCCTCGGCGTCGGCTATCGCGGTTATAGTAGGCGCCAAGGCGCGAAGCCCGTCCCTTGTTATTATCTGGACCGTCGAGGTCTTCATGAAATGCGCGACGTTGAGCCCGGATCTTGACGACGCGTGGCCGGCCGTGGGAAGCACATGGTTGGTTCCGGATGCGTAGTCTCCAGCGGCTATCGGGGTGTACGGCCCGATGAATATCGAGCCTGCGTTGGCCACCTTGGAGAGCACGTCGAGAGCGTCCCTCGTCTGTATCGAAAGGTGTTCCGGCGCTATGCAGTTCATTATTTCGATCGCGAGGTCTATGCTGTCGGCGAGAATGTACCCCGAGTTCTCCAGCGCCTTGCGAATCACGTCTTTTCGCGGAGCGTCCTTGATCATGTCGTCCATGATCCTTCCGACCTCGCCTGGAAGGTCCGGATCGTCGGTCACGAGCAGGCACGCCGACGACGGGTCGTGCTCTGCCTGGGCTATGAGGTCCGCCGCTATGAACTCCGGATCTGCGGAACCGTCCGCTATGACCCCAATCTCGCTCGGCCCCGCCGGGAAGTCTATCTCCACCTTCCCGGCGAGCAGGGTCTTTGCGGCTGTGACGTAGACGTTGCCGGGGCCCACTATCTTTTGCACCGGCTCGATGCTCTCCGTTCCGAGGGCCATCGCCGCCACCGCCTGGGCGCCGCCTACCTTGTATATCTCGTCTGCGCCCGCTATGTCCAGAGCCACGAGGGTTAGCGGGTTCACAGGGGCGGGGGTGCACGCGACTATCTCGCTCACGCCTGCCACGCGCGCCGGTATGACGCACATGAGGGCCGTGGAGGGATATGACGCGCGTCCTCCTGGGATGTAGCAACCTATCCTTTCAAGCGGCGTGCTCTTCACGCCGAGAGTCACCCCCGGCTCCGTCTCCTTCAACCAGAGGTCGGGCGGAGCCTGCATCTCGTGGAACCTCTGAATGTTGTATGCTGCGGCCTCTAGCTCGTCCACGAGCCCAGGGTCCACTTGTTCGTATGCCGCCTCGATCTCGTCTCTCGACACCTCCACGGAATCCAAGACTATCTTGTCGAACTTCAGCGTGAGGTCTTTGAGGGCTTTGTCTCCTTCGAACCTGACCAGGTCGATTATGTCTTGCACTGCGTCCGCGACCTCGTCGGTCTTGGACTCGCGGTTCTTCTTCCAGAATCCTTCATCGACCTGTTTAAACATGCCATCCCAATCTTGCTCGACCGATTTATAATATGCGGGCGGCCACGCGCTTTCACGACAAAAATCAACTAGTCAAACAGGCTTTGACTTCAACAAGCGCTTCTTCTCGGCTTCGAACAGGGTACGACAAAATCAGCATCTTTGTTATATTTCGTATGCAATACGGCGGTATGGACATAGAAGCCCTGAAAAGCGTGGTCAGCCCAGACCTGCACAATTACCTCAACAACATATTGGAGATGTGCAACGCCCCTTATGCGACGGCGAACGGCCTGGAGCTTGTGAGCGCGGACATAAGCACGGTCAGGATGAGGATGGCCGTGAGGCCCGAGCACATGAACAGCAACGGCGTCGTGCACGGGGCGGCCACCTATGGGCTTCTAGACCACACGTTCGCAATTGCATGCAACATCACGGAGCCGACGGTCGGCATGAACTGCGCCATCATGTACCACCGTCCATGCCGGGGAGGCGTCATGGAGTCTGAGTCACAGGTAATCAACGAGTCCAAGTCTGTGATAACGGTGGACGTCAAGGTGCGCTCTGGGGGAAAACTAATTGCCTCCGCCCAATGCATTGGTTTCAAAATGAGGATGAAATGATGGCAGGGAGAAGATGCCCCGAGTGCGGGGAGCGCCTCGGCAGCGACAGCCTGACCTGTCCGAAATGCTATGCCGAAGTGCCGAGAGAGCCGTCTGTACAGAGGCCGAAAAGAGGCGAGGGGCGGCCAAAAAGGAAGTTCGCGGGTGTCGTAGTGCTCCTTGCGATAATACCTGCTTTCTTCGGGGTCCTTGGGCTCGGACAGATTTTTCGCAATCCACGCGGCAAGAGAGGGTATTGTTTCCTCGTCGCGGGGTTGGCCGTGTTCGTCCCTTTCGCGGCGCTGTTCGTCATAATGCTCAATTCCGGCCTCCTGTCGGCCATATTCCTGTTCCTGGCCGACGCGGTGCTGTTCGTGATATACCTGTCGGCGGCTCTCGCCGCCCTGTTGGACGCCATGTTCGGCTCGGTGTTCAAAGCGTTGAAGTTCTGACTCAGTATTTGCCTGCGGACCTGAGCTCTATCATGAGCTGCGAGGTCATCTGAGCCAAATGCATGGCCCTTCTGCCCCTTCCGACGCAGGCGGGGTCGTTGGGAAGAAGCCTGCGGTATGCTTTGACTATTGCTCCCGGCTCCTCCGACGGCGTCCTCGCTTTGAGGCTTATGGGGAGCTTGGCGGACACCGAAGGCATTACGGAGGCCTTGCGCGTCATGTCCCACGGAAAGCACACCATGTACCTTCCGAACTCCTGCTTCGCGTCGAAGCACGCGACGTTCCCGCCGGCTATTATGCTCATGACCTCGGAAGCCACCTTGTCCTCAGGGTCTCCGGCGTATATCTCCTCCGCGAACAGCCCTGCAGTCTTGGACAGGTAGTCCAGCTTTTGTTTTCCAAGAGCCTTCGGGTCGTAGAACACCACGTTGTGATAGACGGTGTCGAAATCTCCGCAGTCGAGGTCGACAGAGCACACTGCGATGTCTACGATCTCGTCGTAGGGGTATCCCTCCGGCCCGCTGGCGATGGCTTGAATGACGAACACCTTCTCTGACATCGCGCTCCGATGGCAGGGGAAGTAGTTCTATTTTACTCCGGGTCCGACCGCGGCTCGGTCGTTGGGACGCGGGCGGCGTGACGCATGCGTTCGAATGGCACGTGTTTGTTTTGACCGCCCGACATGTTACGTAATTTTCATGGCATGGCCACTTTCGGGCGCCTCCCCTCCCAGCTATAAATACGAAAAGAGGTTAGCATTCGGCATGAGGCGAGCAAAGAGCATCGACGAGCTGTATGGCGAAGTCAGGGGCTTCGACATCGTGATAACTAGCGATGCCGCTCTCGCCACCGCCCTCAACGCCAGGATAGACGTGTGCAGGATAGGGGGTTTCGCATACACTCCAAGGCTCATCGCCGCAAGAGAGGCCGTCACCGTCCTCGGAGAGGGGGTGTGGAGCGACCTTCGAATAATCTATGAAATCTCCAAGGAAGCTGGATACGACTTGAAAACGGTACACAGCGAGGTGGAGAATATCCGCAATATCCGTCGCTACACCAAAGACGTCGCAAAACACCTGCATTCTGTCGCCGCCCACGAGATATATCGTTCTTTCTCTGCGATGCCGACTCAGGAGAAGGCCATGGACCGGTTCGATGCCGACAAGAGCGAGTTCTTCGCCGGGAAGCGCATCGCCGTCATCGCCGACGACGACCTGTGCATGTTCGACGACCTTGACAAGCACTTCATCCCAGGCCCGGGAAAGTTCACGGAGATCGACATGTTCACGGAAGGGGATTTCGAGATTCCAGAGATACGCCTTGTGGGGAACGACCGCCAGCTGGCCGAGAACGCCATGGACCTCATAGCTGGTCTCGACCCGTCTGCCATCGCCATCGTGATGGACAGCTCCGGCCCCATCGCTGACGCCGTGAGATCCGCCATGTACCGCAGAAAAATCCAATTCAAGAACACCATGGCCGTAAGGGACCTTTCGCAAGTGCGCGACTTCCTTCAATTCCTTTCTCTGGCGCTGTCGTTCTCCACCATCAGGATAAAGCATGTCAGGGAGCTTTTCGCGTCATACGGCGCTTTCATACGGTCGGAGGACGACGGCTATCTGCTGTCCAAGCGCATGTCTGCATTCCACGAGGGCAAGGCCCGCGAGGTCGCCGAGACGATGCGCGACATACGGGAGCACACGTTCTCCGAAGTCTGCGACTCGGTCGTCGACCCCAAGCACCGGCCGCAGATCAAGATACTGTTGAAGGAGACGGGCTCCGAGGAGGAGCGTGTGACGTCCAAACGCGTGAACGAGATCGTCTACGCGGTGAACAACGTGGAAGACCTCAGCCACAACGAGCAGATACCCGACGACGAGAAAGAGGGGGTGCTCCTAGCCGACTGCCGCTGTTCCGTCTATGTCGACCGGCCGTTCGTCATATTCCTCGGCATGGGGCCCGAATGGGACCTCGTCAGCATAGGAAAAGGGTACATCGACAGAGAGCGGGAGGCGGAGGTCAACGCCGTCCGGTTCGCAACGCTCGTCCAGCAGGGGTCCTCCGCAATATTTGCCGTGAACACCATGAGGGGCGGCCGCGAAGCGCGTCCGTCGCCTGTGTTCGAGCAGATATACGAGTTCCTCGGGGACGGAAGAAAGGTCGCATCCTTCGCCGACATGTGCTCGTCCGATCCGGTCATGGGCCAGTGGTATGACGAGAAGGAGGTCAAACGGCCGGAGATGGGAGAATACGCTCCCGACGACCCCATGTTAGACTGGAAGTTCTCCAAGTCCACATACAACAGTTATTTCAAGTGCCCCCGCGCCTTCATGTTCGGAGAGTTCCTGAGGTCTCCCGACTCGATGCCGACCGTCCTTGGAAGCATCGTGCACGATTTTGCAGAGTTCTATCTATGCTATCCCGACATAGTGAAGGAGAACGGGCTCGGCCACTACAACCGGCTGATTGAAGACAGGTTCTCCGGGCTGTCCTCGGAGATCAGGAAAGATCTGGACAGCTGCAGGATACGCATCTGCATGGACAACATAGTGAGGTTCATAGATTCGCTGAAGATATCGAACGTGCCTTTGGACGCCGAATGCGGCCGGCGCAAATACAAGAACGTCTTCATGGAGATACACGGGTGCGAACGCTATAGCAGCATGACCGAGACCGCCTATGCGGCCTCGCATTGCCCCCTGCACGGCAAATTCGACCTGATCTCGGACGGGCGGGTCGTAGATTACAAGACAGGGCCCCCGTCGGGCCTGGACGTGTCCCACTCGACCGAAACGATACTGAAACGCATGCTCCTCCGTCCGGGGAACGACATGCCGGAGTTTCAGCCTATGATATACTTATATCTTCTGAAGAGCAACGGCGTGAAGCCCCCGTGGAGGTTCAGCCTTTTTTATGCGGAGGACAACATCGTGGGTTCCGTGACGGACGAGACGTTCTCAGTAGCATGCAACGTCAAAGACGTGCTCCTCTTGGAAGAGACGCTGGCAGAGTTCGTCATGCTGTCCGACGTTGTAAAAAGCGAATTTGGAAAGGCATACGATAATATAACATGCAAATGGGCGGCCTTCGTGGGCGTGGCGCTTTCTGCCGGCCTTGAAAGAATGTCTGCATGGCATGAGGACGAGGCCCTGCAGGGGGCGGTCCTAGGGGCGGTCGGGGTCAGCGGCACGAAGCCCAACGGGATGAAACATCAAACAAACTGGAATCTTGCGGCCGCAGCCCTAAAAAAACTTGCAAAGGCCCTGGAGCCGGGCATGTTCGTATCCGGAGACACGATATACGTCCCGTCGGACACTATGGACACATTCGTGAAACAGGTGGGCGCCGATCATCTGAAAGCGTCGTCGGAGATGCTGACCAAGTTCCCCGCCGATTCAAAGGGGGAGTGCCGCAGATGCTACTTCTACAAAGCATGCACCAAAGAGGCCGAGACAGAGGAGGGCGAGGGCAGTGAGTGAGCTCAACGCCTCTCAAAGGGCGATAGCGGAGACCATCGACGGCATGGTGGTCGTAGACGCCGGCCCCGGCACAGGCAAGACGCACACCATCGTCGACCGTTTCGTCAACATGCTTGGGAAGGACGGCGTGGGGCCCGGCGACATATTGTTGCTGACGTTCACGAGGAACGCCGCCGCCGAGATGGAGGAAAGGATCAGAGGCAAGATGTCCGGGACCGGGCTGGCCTCTCAGTCGAAGTTCATCCGGACCGGCACGTTCGACTCGTTCTGCCTGTCCATAGTGATGGAGTCCTCGGACAGCATAAGCAAGTTCTTCAGGATGGACGAGAAACTGTCACGCGGCGCGTCTATGATAGAGAACGAGACGCTCAACCGCGTCCATTTCGCCGACATGCTCGACCGGTTCATGGACGAGCGCGGGGAGGACTACGGCAACGACGCAGTGATCGCGAACCAGCATCCCAGAGAAGTGTACAACGTCATATGCCGCCTGATGTCCAGAGGAATTCTCCCCTTAAGGAACGGATGGTTCGGAGGGAGCGACGGGAAGGCTCTCGTCGGGGACCCTGACGCAGTGTTGGGCGCCCTCATGGCCAAGAACACGGACTGCAAGCTTTCTGACGATCTGTTCAAGGGCCTTGCTAACGTCGCATACTCATTCCCTGACGCAGAACGCGGTTCTCCGCTGCCGGAAGAAATGCTCAGGGGAGCCGCTTTCGAAGACCGGTCGCGGATGCTTGCCATGATGCACGACGTCTACTACGAATACGTCCGCACGTCCGTGGCCGACGACCGTCTGACGTTCGGCCTGGTTGCGATGTTTGCGTTCGCCGCGCTTTACAGCGACAAAGGCCTCAGGGAAAGGATGTCGTTCCGCTACCTGATGATAGACGAGTTCCAGGACACCAACGAGAGCCAGCTGATGATCGCTTTGATGCTTCTCAAGGAGCCTAACCTGTGCGTAGTCGGCGACTGGAAACAAGGCATATACGGTTTCAGATATGCAGACATCGACAACATATTGGATTTCGAATCTCGGGTCAGGTCCCTCAGGAGGATGCTCAACGACGACGCCGTGAGGATACCGTTCTCGATACCTGACGTGTCCGTGCTTCCGCTTGACACGAACTATCGCAGCTCTCAAAAGGTCATCGACGCCTCGTTCGAGTCTCTGTTCATACCGGCGACTGCCGCGGAGAAGATCGACAGGGGCGTTCAGGAGGACAGCATAAACAGGATCTTCGCCGGAAGGGACGATATCAGCGAGCACACGCTTCTGGAGCGCGTGTCGTCGAAGACGAACGACGACGAGGCATATGAGGTCGTACGCAGGATAGTCTCTTACGTAGAAGACCCGAAGTACGTCATATGCGAGGGCGACGCCAAGAGAAGGCCAAGCTTCGGAGACATCGCCGTCCTGTGCAGGTCTGGAGGAATGTGCCAGAAAATATATGAAGCGGCCGTCGAATGCAACGTGCCTGCGTTTTTACAAGGGGATGTCGAGATCATGGGCACCAGAGCGGGAAAGCTCGCCTTGGCGTGGCTCAGATACGTCAACAACAGCAAGGACGCCTGGGGCATAGGCGTCATCCTCGCAGACCTTGGGTACTCGCTGACAGACATCAAGAACATGCTTATCGACGGCGAGCCGGAAGAGGTTCGTAAAGAAAGAAGGGACCTGACAAGAAAAAAACGCAGGGTTACAGACCTCCTGACGGCGATATTCCGGTTCTACGGGCTGAACGACGATGTCACGCAGACGATAATATCCGTGATATCGTCGTCCCACCGCGGGTCGCTCATGACCATATCCGACGTCATCGGGATGATGGAAAAGGACATGGAGGACCGCACGAAGTACCCCATAGACAGCATGCTGGAGCAGAAGGCCGTCATCATCCAGACCATGCATAAGTCCAAGGGCCTGGAGTACCCGATAGTGATAATAGCGGGCCTCGACCGCGGCGTGATGCCGTACACGCGCGGCGACGCCTCCGTGTACACGTTCTCCGAGGCTGCTGGGATGAGATGCAGGAACGCCGTGATGCCGCTCGGAGACTTCTCGAACGTGGCCAGAACTTGGCAGTCGTATCTTGCCAAGAGGTCCTCCGCCGCCGACTACGGGGAGGAAAGGAGGCTCATGTTCGTCGCCGTGTCCCGTGCGAAACAATACGTCATGCTGGTGTCGGGGCATCGGCCGTCCGCGTTCTTCACCGACATGCCCCGATGCGTCGACGTCGCCCCAGGCTCAGGCAAACCGCTCCGTTCTGCCGGGGGGTCCTACAGAGAGCTGACAGAACGTCCCGAAGTCCCGCCGTACGAAACGCGCAGAAAAATCAAGCCCGTGCACGAAGTGATGAACCTTGATACGGAAAGCTCCGCCGTCGGGAAGAAGGACGAGTTCTGCGGCAAGGGCATGGAATACGGCACGAAGGTCCACGAACACGCTTACGCCATGGCGATGGGCATCGCAGTGAAAGAGGAGCTGCCGGAGCTGTTGGAAGTCAAGAAGATACTCGATTCGCTGGAGGGGGCGGACATATTCCCTGAAATCGAGTGCTTCCTGCCGTTCAACGACCTGGGGGTCACGCTCAAGGGCGCAATCGACCTTTTGGCGGTGTACCCAGACCACATAGTGGTCCATGACTACAAGACGGATGCAGAGACTTCGTTCCTCGGCGAATACAAGATGCAGCTGAGCATATACGCCCACGCCGCGTCAGGGCACTTCAAAAAGCCGGCGAGGTGCGTCATCGATTTCGTTTCCAGAAACGAGGCCGTGGACTTCGATCCTATCGACCTGAGCGTCATCGAAGATCGCGTCAAAAGTAAAATAGGCAATCCGTGATGGGGCGTCATGCATCAGGGGCTAACCGACGCAGAGGTCATGGAGAGGAGGTCGGACGGAAGGGTCAACTCTTTCAAGTCCCCTGTCAGCAGAAGTTACTTCGACATCGTCAAGAAGAACGTATGCACCGTGTTCAACCTGATATTGTTCATATTGGGCGTCGCGCTCGTGTATTTCGGAGAGGAGCTGAGCGCGATATCCGCCACCGGGGTGATCGCGCTGAACATCCTCATCGCGACCGTCCAGGAGATGAGGGCCAAGAGGAGGCTTGACAAGATCGCCCTCCTGCTTCGTCCGAAGGCCACGGTCATACGCAACGGCGCCGAGAGGGACGTGGATCCTTCAGACATAGTGATGGACGACCTTGTACGCCTGTCGTCTGGGGACCAGGCGCAGGTGGACGGCGAACTGGTCGATGCCGCTTCCATAGAGATGGACGAGTCGCCGATCACAGGCGAGTCCAGCACTCGCAGGAAGCGCGTCGGCGACACCGTGTACTCCGGGACGGTGTGCGTCACAGGGGAAGGATGCTACAAGGTGACGGCGTTGGGGGCAGACACCTTCGCCTCCAAGATGCTTCTGAGCGCCAAGAAGTACAAGAGGAAGAAGACCCCGCTTCAGACAGAGACCGCCACCGTCACGGGCATGCTCATGGGGATTGCGTTCGTGTTCCTTCTGATCATGGTGATACGGGGGTTGATCGCCAAAGGCTCTATGGGGGGCGGAGAGTTCGCAATGAGGTCCGTCGTGGTCCTAGACATCGTGCCCATAGCGTTGTTCCTCCTGATTACGATAACATATATGATCGCCGCGGTGCGCATGGCCAATGGAGGCGTCCTGCTGCAGAACTCGAATTCCGTCGAGTCCATGAGTCACGTGGACACAGTCTGCATGGACAAGACCGGCACGATCACCACCAACGACCTCGTTTTCGAGGGCGCAGAATACCTTGTCAGGGATGAGGAAGCCGAAGCCGCGATAAGGGCCTTGGTGACGGCCACGGGCAGCAGGAACCGCACTGTGAGCGCCATCGAGAAGGTATACGGGCGCTCGGACGTCACGCTAGCAGAGGAGATACAGTTCTCGTCCGACCGCAAATATAGCGCGGTAAGGGTCTATGGCGCATGGAAAGGAACAGTGTTCATGGGCGCGTGGTCCTCCCTCGGCCCGCATGTCAAAAGTCACAACGACATAAAGGAGCGCATATCTGCGATGTCAGCCAAAGGCCTGAGGACGGTGCTCGTATGCCGCGGAGGAGACTCGCCGCTGTACAATGACGACGAACCCGTCATCCCTGACCTTGAGCCTGTCGCGCTGATCTCTATACGCGACGAGGTGAGGAAGGACTGCCGGAAGATCATAAGCGAATTCCTCGACAACGGGATGGACCTCAAGGTCATATCGGGCGACGACCCCGAGACTGTGAACGCATTGTTCGCGCTTGCAGAGATCCCTGGCTACAGGGAGGTCATCTCCGGAGACAGACTTGAAGAGCTTTCTGACGAAGAGTACCGCGAGGCCGTTCTGAAGACGAACATATTCGGTCGCATGAAACCGGAGCAGAAAGAGAAGGTCGTAGAGACTCTGAAAGCATCTGGAAGGTATGTTCTCATGGTGGGGGACGGCGTCAACGACGTCCGGCCCATAAAAGCCGCCAACGTGGGCGTGGCGTTGCAGAGCGGCAGCGGAGCGGCAAGGGGGGTCGCGGACATGGTGCTCGTAAACGACAATTTCGCCGCGCTTCCGAAGACGATAGTCGAAGGCAAGAGGACGGTGTCGGGAATGAGGGACATATTGAAGCTGTACCTCGTAAGGAACTTCGTACTCGCCGTGCTGGTGTTGGCGATCCTGGGGATATTCAACAGGCTTCCGTTGCTTCCTGTGCAGAACGCGTACTATGCCCTGGTCTCGGTGTCTATAGCGGCGTTCCTCATGGCCATTTGGGCCCGCCCTTCTGAAAACAAGGACCGCGTCCTCCCCGTGGTGCTGAAATTCGCCGTGCCGTCAGCGGTGCTGATATCGGTGTTCGCACTGGGGATATATGCCCTCTTCGAGTTCGGAACAGACGGGTTCTGGTCCTCTGAGCTCGGCGAGACTTTGTTCAGATCTATGCACGAAGCGTATGGCGACGGCGCGTCGTTCGACGCGTTCATGCACGCCATGGGGCCGTACTCCGGCGACTACAGCGAGATAGTGTCGAGGAACGCCATGCTGTTGTTCCTCGTGCTCGCCGGCATATCTCAAATATTCCTGATATGCCCGTTGTTCAGGTTCCTGTCCGTGGACGGCAACGTGTCCAAGGACGTCAAGCCGACGATTCTCGCATTGTTGCTGTTCGGCCTAGTGGCGTTGCTTTACAACGTTCCGCAGGTCGCCGTGAACGTAGTGTCCCTTGTGATGTTCCCGCCGCAGTTCTGCGTGCTCATCGTGCTGTTCACCGTCATATGGTTCATGTGCGCAACGGTTTTGTTGCGCAACGGGAGAATGAAGTTCATCGCGGAGATGACCGAGAAAGCGTACTCCCGGAACCTCGAGAAGGAGATGAAAAAAGATCAGGGAGAGTAATTCAGGTCGCGAAACATCCTGATCATTAGCTGAGAGGCCATCCTGGCGTCCGACAGGGCGCGATGGTCTTGCTTGCCCTCTATGCCAGCAGGGTCTCCTTCGGTTATCGCCGAGTATGCGTGGTCGAGCTTGGGGAACCTGTATTTGCAACCGTACAGCTGGCTGGGGAGCTTGCAGACTTCGGTGGCCGCCGCCATTATGTCCGTGCATTCCCTGAACAGGCCGCGCAGGCCCCATGGCTCCCTGTAAAGGAACTTGTCCATGTCGAACGGCACGTTGTACGCCGTGACCCTCTTTCCTCTCAGTATCCTTGCCAAGTCCGCACGGACGTCCGGCTGGGGAGTCGCGGCCGCGACCATATCGACCGTCAGATCGGTGTTCTTGAAGATCCATGCGTTTTTCCTGCGGTCGTCCCACTTGGAGACGTCGTAGCCCACGATGGACGAGTACACGTCCCTCGCTGTTTCCGCGAAAAGGTCCACGGCACATACTCCCACGTCCACAACGACATCGCAGGGGCCTCCGTCGAGACCCGTGGTTTCCGTGTCAAGAACGAATATCTCGTCGGAGAAATCATCCAGGTTCAACGCAATCTCTCCTCGGGCCATGTCGTGCCAGACACATTGCGGCGCGTCATGAGGCATAGCAGAAGAGCAGACACGGAAATGATGACTGCGATGGCCATGACGACCGCGGCGGTGTTGGGGGCGGCCCCTTCCGATTCGACTTCAGGTTGCAAAGCGGGGTCGCTAGCATCATGTTCGCCGTCTACATTTTTTAGATTGGCGAACACCACTTTGAAGTCGAAATTCACATCCAACACTATGAATTTCACCGCGTCGCCGAAAGGCAGGGTGCTGACGCGGGGGAATTGAAGCCTGTTATATTCAGCGGTGTCGGAGTTCCCTTCTGCATCGGCACGATAAAACCACGGGTCCAGATCGCTTAGGTCATAGACGCCGGAATGTACGATGAACTCGACTATATTCTCGTCCGACGTGCCCTGCGTGACCCAGATCTCCTCCGTGTCGTCGAAGAACGCCCTGTATGATTCAGCAGAGGAAAAAGGGGCTGCAGCAGATGCCGCCATGACTAACGCCAACAACCCTGCACATGAGATGCGACTCAGCCTCACAGAGCGAAATATATGTAGCGATATTTATATTCAGAAGTGACGGATGCGACGAAGGCCCTCATAATCATCAAATATCAAGAAATGCGTCACAGACGCATGAGCGCTACGATTTTCATCGGAAAGGACAGGCATTCCGTTCCTGCCGACGGCTCCATAGGACTGGCTTTCGGAACCATAGGCGGTCTGCCCGATACGTACATATTCCTTGTCAAAGGGGTGCCTGTTCCCATGGACATGCCCGTAGAGGACGGCATGGAGATCAAAGCCGTCAAAGTGGCGTCCGGCGGTTAATGCAGCCTTTCTATCGCCTGGAAGTCGACGCCTGCCTCCAAAGCGGCGTCCAGCAGGGCGTCTATGTTGCTCATGAACGCCTCTTCGGCGTTGTCCCCAGAGAGGCGCCCGTCAGAGTCTGAAAGCGAGTCCTCCTCCGGGAATTTAAGGCTCCGGTACGGTATCGTTCCCAGATGCTTCATCCCTGTGATGTCCTCGATCGTCCTGACGCCGCCGTCCAGCAACGAGGCGTCCCCCCTGAACCTGTTGATCAGGAATCCTTTGACCAGCGGCCTGACGTCGTCCGGAAGGAGGAGCCATGTCCCGTAAAGCGCGGCGAAGACGCCTCCTCTCTCGATGTCCCCCACAAGAATCGCCGGTACGCGACGATTGCGCATAAGGCCTATGTTGGCAATGTCCCTGTCCATGAGGTTGAGCTCCACAGGCGACCCGGAGCCCTCGCAGACGACGACATCGTACTTGGAACGAAGCCTGTCGTACGCTTCGTACGCGACTGCGGACGCGAGGGGCGCATCCATGCTCTTCTTCTCGGTGACGTCGCCTGCGGGCGTGCCGCATAGCACTGTCTGAATCCTTCCGTTCCCGGAAGGCTTCAACAGGACAGGGTTCATGTCTCCGGACGGCTTCAGGCCCGACGCCCATGCCTGGAACGCCTGCCCCATGCCAATCTCCTTGCCTTCTTGCGTCACGTAGGAGTTGAGGGACAGGTTCACGGCCTTGTAGGGCGCGACCCTGACCCCCTTTCTGCGAAGGTGCCTGCAGTACATGGCCGTGACGGTGGTCTTCCCCGCTCCGGAGGCGGTGCCGATGAAAAGTATGCTCACGACCTCCCCTCCGCTATGCTCATAAGCATGTCGATGTCCAATGCTTTCTCGAAGACCAATGCAAGTTTTTCTATGTTTTCCTCTATGTGATCGTCATAATCCTTCGGCTCTGCCATCTTCACAGGCTTCCCGCCTTTTTTGACGAAAGAAAGGAAGAACTTTCTGAATGCGGGCTTGTCGAACACCCCGTGGAGATATGTGCCGAAGAGCATGTCGTCCTTCCTGAACGCGCCCTCGGTCTCGCTGTCCTTGAAGCGGTCTATCCTGAAGAGGGGGGCCTCGTTGACCTCGCTGAGGCCCATGTGTATCTCATACCCCGTGACCGGCTCGCCCGTCTCCAGAAGGCATCCTTGGTCTTGGATCACCTTCTTCTTGTACTCGTCCCATTCGGTGACCATATCGAACATCCCTAGCCCCTCGATCGTCTGAGGGGCCTTCCCCTCGATGCCCTGAGGGTCCTTGAGCAACCTCCCCATGATCTGATATCCGCCGCATATTCCGAGTATCGGGATTTTTCCTTTGAACGAGCATATCGCTTTGTCAAGGCCGTTTTCCCGCATCCAAAGAAGATCGTCGATCGTGTTTTTCGTGCCAGGGATGATTATCGCATCCGACCCCTCCAGCTCCTCCGGGCGCGTGACGAAAGAGACGGTGGCGTCCTCCATGTACAGGGGGTCCAAGTCCGTGAAGTTAGCTATACGCGGTACCTTCACGACCGATATCCTGACCCCGCCGCTTCCTCTGGAGCTCATTCCCCTGAAAGCCTCCGAATCCTCGGAAGGGAGGTCCACGTCGGCATGGGGGACTATGCCTATGACCGGTATCCCCAGAATCCTCTCGAGCTCCTCGGCCCCCGGCTCCATGTTGGAGGGGTTCCCGAGGACGTTGTTCAGGATTATGCCCTTGATCCTGCCTCTGTCTCTCTCCGGAATGAGCTTCACAGTGCCCACCGCATAGGCGAAGGAGCCTCCCCATTCGACGTTGACCACCAGTATGCAGTCTGCGTCCGCTACGACTGCTGCGCCCATGTTCGCTATGTCTCTGTCGTAGATGTTGATCTCGGCAGGGGAGCCTGCGCCTTCCATGACGACGAAGTCGTAACGTTGTTTCAGGAATTCGATGTTCCTTTTGACGGCTTCGATCCCCGGCCCGGGAACGAAATTGTCGTAATACTCCGGAACGTCATAGTCGCCGAACGGCTTGCCTTCGACCATGACCTGTGACCGCGTGTCTCCTTTCGGCTTGAGAAGTATTGGGTTCATGTGATGGTCGGGGTTCTTCAGGCCCGCCGCCTTGGCCTGGATGGTCTGTATCATCGCTATCTCGGACCCGATCGGGGTCACTTTCGAGTTGAGGCTCATGTTCTGAGACTTGAATGGGGCGACGAGGTACCCTCTTTTGTGGAGTATGCGGCATATCGCCGCCACTGTTACGGACTTGCCCGCGTCGGACGTGGCCCCAAGTACCATCAGCGCCCTTCCCTTGCGATAGAAACGTTCTTTGACGTCGTTGAAAAGGTCCCTCATGCGAGGGTCTTTGGGGTCTTGGATGCCGAGCCTCTTGATCTCGGACATGACGTGCCTGCCAACCTCCGGACGGTGTATCAGAAGGCAGTATGTGCACTGCCATATAGGCTTCCCGAGTCTTCCGGCTATGTTGTCTCCTAGACCGAGGTCGTTGCAGGGATAGAACGGGCAGAAGCAGAACGTGCAGTCCTGTCCTATGAAGTGGCACGGATGGTAAGGGCATTCGATATCGGGCCCGATCCAACCTCTGTCGATCTCTTCCTTGACTTTTTTCGTTATGTTGTCCATGGAGGCCACTGGCATCGGGTCATTGGCACGGGCGGATATGAACTTTACATGAGTTGGATGGGCGTGCGGCAGGAAGATCCGCCGATTTGCGACGTCAGCAGACGGATTAGCCCACACCCGTCCCGCGCCTCACTTTCGGAGACCTCCCCATGCTGATTTATTAACTGCGTCACGGATGACGGGTTCATGCCTGTAGATTTTAAATTCATCCACTGCGCAGACCTGCATCTCGGGAGTAGGTTCAAAGGGGTCTCAGAGTCCGATCCAGAACTGGGAAAGAAGCTGTTCGAAGCAATGTTCTCGTCGTTCCGAAAGATAGTCGACCTCGCACTGTCAGAACAAGCTGACTTCGTGGTCGTCTCAGGCGATGTTTTCGACGAGGAGAACGAAAGCCCTCGCGTCCGTTACAGGCTCTCAGAGGAGCTGAAACGGCTGGACGTCCCCTGCATCATAGCGCTAGGGAACCACGACTTCAGGCGGTCTTGGGAGTCAAGCATCCCGTTCCCCGACAACGTGCGCGTGTTCTCTCCCGAGCCGGACAGGATGACCGTGCGTGCTGGGAAAGTCACCGTGGAGATAATAGGCAGGAGTTTTCCGTCCCGTCACACCGAAGAGAACTTCGTCGCCTCGCTGAGAGGCAACAAGCACATGTTCACCGTGGCCGTTCTGCATTGCAACCTTGACACGTTCTCGGACGACCGCCGCTACGCTCCGTGCAGCCCCTCGGACCTTTTGAACAGAGACGTCGACTACTGGGCGCTGGGGCATATACATAAGCGGACCGTCGTTCGCGAGAGGCCCCACGCCGTCTATCCCGGAAACATCCAGGGCAGGGACAGGACGGAGACGGGAGAGAAGGGCGCGTATGTCGTCAGCGTCTCGAACAACGAGGTATCCGAGCTCAGGTTCGTTCCGACTCAGGAGCTGCTTTGGGTGGAAGCCGAGGCGAGCATATCGGGCAAGGACATGCGCTCGTTCCTAAGCGAGGTGCGGAGCAAGATGCCGCCCGGCTCCGTCGCATCTCTGCGCGTCACTGGAAGAGGGGACTTGGATGCCGTGCTTCGGCTGGACCCCGGCATGTCAAAGACCATATCTGATCACGCAGGATGCATATTGTCGTCGCTGGAGCTGAACACGTCCCCTTCCGTCGACGTGTCGTCCTTTCCGGAGAACAGCATCGTCCGCATGGTTTCTGAATCGGCAAGAAGGACGTCCTCAGCGGAGAAGGACAAAATCATTTCGAAGATCTGCTCCACACGCCTATCGGCAGACATCCGCAGGGTGTTCGACAACATGAGCGACGAGGAGGTTAAAGCAATGGTCCGCGACGCCGAGATGCTGATCGCAGAGACGCTGGGGGCGTCCTGATGCACGTCCGCAGTTTGAAAATAGACCGTTTTGGCGGCCTTAAGGGGCGCGATATCGAGTTTTCCGACAAGATGAACATTGTCTACGGTCCTAACGAGTCGGGGAAGACGACGATCATGGAGTTCGTCAGGAGCACGCTGTTCCCTGGAAAGCAAAGGAACAACTACCCCTTGCGTTCAAAAACGGACGCAGGCTCCGTCACCGTCGACATGGGCGGCATTTTAAAAGAAATCGACTGGAGCGACGGAGGATGCGGCATCCAGACGGACGCGTCCACATATCGCAGCATATTCGCCATGACGTCGGACGACCTCAGGGATTACAAAACTATATCGTCCGGCGATATCAGAAACCGCTTCCTCACAGTCCCTGGAGGCAAAGGCCTGCCCGACGTGATGGCCGGCCTGAACAAGGAGATGTCTGCGCTCATGACCACCGACCGCAGGACGGCCAGCACGACGATAGGCCGGCTTATCACAGACATCGATGAAAAGAAGAAAAGGCTTGGCGAGGCGAAGGATGGGGACAACTACGACGCGTTGTATCGCGAGCGCCGCTCCATCGAGGAGAATCTGAAGGCCGCTACGGCAGAAGCCGCCGCCCGTGCAGCGGCAGAAGCCGCCGCGAGCGTCCGTGCGTCTCAAAAAGCCAATGTAGACGCTCTTAACGGAATGAAGGAGCAGTCTGCCGCACTTTCCGCATCGGACGTCGTAAAAGACGAGCATAAGGAAAAGTACGATTCTCTGAGAGCCGACGCGAATGCGAAGGAAGAATCTTTCAAGATGGCGTCTAAGACGTCTTCTGAGATACTTCCGGAAGGGTACGACCATGAGAAGATACTTGCGAACGGCGACAGCATACGAAGCCTTTCCGAGAGGCTGCAGATAATCATGCGCCTTAAATCGGAACGCGAATCGCCGACTTACGGGAATAAGGGGCCCGTCCCCCGCAAGGAGAACAGCAACCTATCGGTAAACGTTTCGAGAGCATTGTTCGTCATCGGCATGGGCCTCCTCTTCGCAGGCGCCGCCCTGGGCGTCCTGCCCCTGGTGGCCGTCGGCCTCGTCGTGGCTGTCTGCGGCCTGCCGATGACGCTTGCGAAGAGGGGTCGCACGCCCGTCGATGTAGAGGCGCGTCCGCGTGCTGACTCCGCTACGTTGGATTCCGACGTAGAAAAATACGAACGCGAGGTTGCGGCCGTCGCGGCGGCCGTCGGCCTCAGGCGCACGTCTTTGAGCGCCGACGTCCGCACGATGTCGAACCTTCTTGAAAAAGCGGGCGACTGCAAGAGGGAGCTTCAGCGGACCAAAGATGCCGAGCTGGCTTCCAAAACGGCATCGTCCGAACTCCGGGAGTTCCTGTCTGTTTTTGGCGGAGAGGAGATGTTTCTTAAGCTGCACATCGACCATGTGCGCAGATCGAACCTTGAACTGCGGATCGAGGCCCTGGGGAATAGCATAGTGGAATCGGGGTATTACCTTATACCTGACAAAGAATCACCGCCCGACAGGTCTGCCGACATAACAGACATGAACATCCGCTTCGGCGAGATATCGGCACAGATGGGCGCGCTTGTCGATGACGGCGAGACCGACAGGTTGAGGGACGAGCTGGCCGCAGACGAGTCGAGCCTTGCGTTGCATGCACGCAGGTGGGGCGTGCTGTCCCTTGCCCTCGGCATGATAGACGAGGCCTGCTCCGACATCTACTCCGGGGTGCAGCCCGCAGTCGTATCCACCGCAGACGGGCTTCTGGCCCTGATGACCGATGGAAGATACCGTTTGGACTTGGATCCTCGCAATTCCGACATCTCAGTCGTGTCGGGCGCCGACAGCAAGAAAGAAAACCAATGGAGCTCCGGGCTTGGAGACCAGGTCAAGCTGTCGATCAAACTCGCCGTCGCAAGAGAGCTTTCCGACGAGAGGCTGCCGATCATATTGGACGACGTGCTGCTGACGTTCGACAGCAAAAGGAAGAGGGGCGCATGCAAAGCGTTGCGGAAGCTCTCGGAGGACATGCAGATAATCCTCTTCACATGCGACCACGAAACCGCGTCGATGATGAAGGAAGAGGGATGCGAGCCGATAGAGATCTGACTGCTACGCATACAAGGCGGGCGGAGCGCCCCCGTCTTTCAATCCTGATTTAAAATGACTTCAGGGGCGCGTCGCGCCCCTGATGCCTCATATCTTCTCAAGCCTTTTCAGCATCTTCACCGCAGTGTCGACGACATCCCTTCCCTTCTCGATGCGGTCCATCGCCTGGAGCTGAGTCATGTCGGGGCCGGTCACGCCGAACGCCACGGGCTTGCCGTGTTTCAGCTGAAGGTCAGAGATGAGCCTGGACGCCTGTGCTATGACCACCTCGTCATGCTTCGTCTCGCCTTTGATCACCGCTCCAAGAGTGATGACGGCATCCACGTCGCCCTTCTCGAGGAGAGTCTGGACCGCAAGGGGTATCTCCATCACGCCGGGAACCATTATGGTCTTGGTTATCTTCACGTCGAGGAAGTCGGCCTCGGCCTTCGCCCTCTCAATCATCATCGATGTGACGTCGAAGTTGAACTCCGCCGCCACCAGCCCTAGCTTGTATGCTTTCATTTATTACACCTCTCACCTTATTACCGGGCCTTCGTCGTCAAAGCCCTGCCTGAGCCCTGTTCCCGCCCGGCGGGTAAGGCTCTCGGGCCTGAAAAGAAGGTCGTAAACGTTTACCGCGTGCTCTCTGGCCCTCCTGTCGGCCAGGAACGCCAGCTCCTTATCGCCTTCGGCCTCGTCCGCATGGACGAACACTTCGATTATGTGCCTGTTGGTCATCAGCTGTGCGCGTATGAGGCCTGTGGATGCCTCGTGGGCGCACATCCTGTCCTTCTCCATGGGCCCGGGCATGCCCAGCGCGATGACGATGTCGCACCCTCTCTCCTCGATGAGCTTCTTGCATGCGACGGGGAGGTCCTTGACCCCCGGAACGGTGTACCGCTCTATCCTGAACCCTGTGCCGGACCTCTCCAGCTCGTCTATCGCGGCATGCCCCATGTCAAACCTTGCGAAAGTCGTGTCGGCCACGCCTATGGTCTTCATCAGTCGTCCTCCAGGCTTCTTATTCTTTTTATTATCCTGCGGGTGGCGCTCAGGTCTTCGGCGCATTCGTCGGCCCTCGCCACCTTGACGCCGCCCATGCCTTTTCTTGCCAGCTCGCCTTCCAGCTCGCCTACGTCGAACGTCTGGTCGAACCCCAGCACTATTATGTCCGGAGCCACCTCCCGCACGGTGTCGAACATGTCGCCCCCCTTTCCGACAACGGCGCGATCGACGGACTTCAGGCTGCCGACGATCCTGACCCTCATGCCTTCAGGCGTGATAGGCTCATGCTTCCTCTTCCTGACTGTGTCGTCGCAGGCGACGACGACGACGAGCTCGTCGCCCATGGATTTGGCCTGTTCCAAATATGATACGTGGCCTGTGTGCAGGATGTCGAAAACGCCGGAAGCCATGACCCTCACCATCGTATCACAGGTCTGCCCCGGTCCTCTCCAGATAATCGTCCCAAGCCGAGATTATCTCGTCGCCTGTGATGAAGCTCATGTCGTTCTTCTCCGCATATTCCATGACGCGGTCCTTTCCCGTGGCGCCGCCGTTGTCGCCCATCATCTCGCAAAGGGTGGCAGAGGGGTGGACGCCAGCCATGTACATCAGCGCAGTGCACAGCTCTGTATGTCCACGGCGCGTCTTGAGGATCTTCTTTGTCGTGTTCAGCAGATGAACATGGCCGGGCGCCCTGAAGTTATTGCCTAGGTCGCGAATCTTCTGGTCGACGGGCGCGTCTCCGAATATCGTTTTCACATATTCGGTTATTGTAAGGGCGCGGTCTGCGTCGGTGATGCCTGTGTAGGTCTTCCTGTGGTTAAGAGTCACTCCAAAGGATGATTTCGTATTGTCATAGGGTATGTCGTTGGGGGCCATCGCCTCGAGCAGGGGATACTTTTCCCTCGCGTCCCAAAACACGTCTGAAAGGAACGGGAGGCCGAGGTCCGCGGCAAGCCTGTTAGGCGTCGTAGTGCAGACCAGCCCGCCTGCGTCATGCCTCATTCTCCTAAGAGCGTCTACCGTGACGAACTGCGACGCGATCGTCATGTCTGCCTCGCGTTCGCGATCGTCGAAATCATACACAAGAATTATTTTTCCGTTTTTTATATCGTTGAGGACCTTTTTGAAGGACATAGAGACCACCACCCCCCTCTCGTTCTCCTTGTTCGTAGATATGACTATGATATAAATGATTATTTATTATCTACAAAACAATAGGTAGCTATCTGATGCATATTGCAGTCTGCTTTTATATCCCGCATAATATAACGATTCCGAAATGACGGCTGAATCGGACAAATTCCAGTGGGCGGCAATGTTGCCTGAGCAAATAGAAGAATCGCTTAAGTCTCAATCTGCCGTGCGCTCGCGGCCTGAAGGGGACGTGTGCGTCTTCGGCGTCGGGACGTCGGCGCTTGCGGGCGAGATCCTATCCGACTACATGGACTGCCAGTCTAGGTCGCAGATATGCGTCGTCCGCGGCGCCGAGCTTCCTGGATGGGTCGACAAGAACACGACCGCCATAGTGGTGAGCTATTCCGGAGACACGGCCGAGGCCCTCGCCGCTTATGACAGGTTACGCGCCCGGGGTTGTGTTGCCGTGTGCGTCACATCCGGCGGAGAACTTCTAGAGAGGGGCTTGTCCAACGGCGATTGCGTCGTCAGGCTGCCGCAGGGGCTCGTGTCAAAAGACGCGCTCGGATACATCCTGGGGAGTTTGGCCGTCGTCGTCGAGTCTATGGGTGTCTGCAAAGCCGCGACCGACCTTAAGGCGCTGATCCCCGAATTGAAAAGGTATCGCGACAGCCTAGTCTGCGAGAGTCGCGTGGAGCGCATGGCATCGATGCTGGTGGACAAGATACCCGTAATATACAGCATCGGGAGCATGAGGTCGTCCGCCGTCAGATGGAGGATGCAGATCGGCGAGAACACAGGATTTCCATCCTTCTGCGGATTTCTGCCGGAGTTCAACCACAACGAGATCGTAGGATGGACGGGAGACTCCAATCACGGACTGTTCGTCCCCGTGGTGCTTTATGACGAGGGTGCGTCGCTGTGGATTAAAAACATGACCTGCACGTCGATGGACATTCTGAAAGAGAAGGGATTTGAGATAGCAACCTATGACGCGAACGGGTCAGGATGCCTGGAGAAGAACGTCAAATGCATAATGATGGGGGATCTCGTGTCCGCCAGGTTGACGCACCTGTACGTTGCGAAAGCGTCGGGATGAAAACGGACAAGATATTCCGGTCGGCGGACCGGTTTAAGGCCATGAGCGCTTTTGCGTCCACAGGAACGTCATAACTTCCGCAGGATTGTACGAACGCTTTTTTAACCGTTCCGCATTACACGCATTGAATCATATGACGTTGGATGACGCACGTTACATCAGACAGGAGGTCATGGCTCACAACAAATGGTTCGAGGAGTGCATCCCGATGATCGCATCCGAGAACCTGATGAGCCCGCTGGCCAAGGAGATGCTCATATCTGACTTCGCAGACAGGTATGCGGAGGGTCTGCCGGGCAAGAGGTACTACCAGGGGAACATATTCGTCGACAGGGTTGAAGAGAAAGCGACCGAGATGGCCAAGAAGCTGTTCAAATCCGACTTTGCCGACCTAAGGCCGATATCCGGCACCGTCGCCAACATGGCCGTCCTGTTCGCGTTCGCCGAACCGGGCGACACGATAACCACCTGTGCGCTAGCACAGGGCGCGCACATATCCACCTGCGAATTCGGCGCCTTCGGCCAGAGGGCAGTACGCTCTGTCAACTATCCGTTCAGCGTCGAGGACATGAACTTGGACGTCGACGGAACGATTAAGCTTCTTAAAAAAGAAAAGCCGAAGATCGCACAGTTCGGCCTGTCGGTGTTCCTGTTCCCGCCGCCGGTGAAGGAGTTGAAACCTACGTTCGACGAGATAGGGTGCCTCGTCTGGGAAGACTGCGCGCATGTCCTCGGCCTTATCGCCGGGGGGCAGTTCCAAAAACCCTTCGACGACGGCATCCAGATAGTGTCCGCGTCCACGCATAAGACGTTCCCCGGGCCCAACCACGGAATCATCCTTGCCTCAAACATAACAGAGGAGCAGGAGAAGAAGATTCAGAAGGCTGTGTTCCCCGGAGTCACCTCGAGCCATCACCTCCATGCGATGGCCGCGCTTGCCATATCCCTCGCAGAAATGGACGTCTTTGCGAAGGACTACGCCTCGCAGGCGTGCAAGAACGCACGCGCCTTGGGGCAGTCCCTCCACGAGCTCGGAGTGCCCGTGCTGTGCCCTGACCTCGGCTTCACCCGCTCCCATGCGATCGCAGTCGATGTCTCGCAGTTCGGCGGCGGGAAGGAATGCGCACAGTTGCTCGAGGATGCCAATATAATATGTAACAAGAACATGCTTCCGAGCGACACGAGCGCCGTCCGCCCGTCCGGGCTGAGGTTCGGCGCGCAGGAGATGACCCGCATCGGCATGAAGGAGGACGACATGAAAGACGTGGCCTCTTTCATCGCAAGAGTGGTGAGGAAGGAGGACCCGAAGAAGGTCAAAGAGGACGTGAAGGCCTTCAAAAAGAACTTCACGGGCATCAAATACTGTTTCAACGAGGGGGAGCCGGCATACGGTTACCACAAACTGGTGGAGTGATACAATGGGAATATTGAACAGCATAAAGGACGGCATCAACGGCGTGGCAGACTCCACGTCCGATGCAGTGTCGAACGTAGGCGTGAACTCGAAGATCAACGACAAGAAAAGAGACGTCGAGAAGAAGCAGAGGGAGATAGGCGAGATCGTTTACAGGCTGGCCTCTTCTGACGGCTCCTTCGATATCGGCGAGGACGTGAAGAAGCTCTGCGAAGAGATAAGCCGGCTCTACGACGGCATCGACGAGCTTGAGAAACAAAAGAAGAAGTGAAACAGACGGGCGTCGCACGCCCGTCGCACCTTTATTTTTACGCTGGGTTAAATATCCGCAACTCTGTCCGAAGACGAGGAAAATGAAGACGATATATCTTGCAGGCGGTTGCTTCTGGGGGCTGGAGAAGTACGTCTCCTCCATACCGGGGGTGAAGTCCACCTCCGTGGGCTACGCTAACGGAAAGACAGAGAACCCCACTTACAAGGAAGTGTGCTTCATGGGGACGGGCCATGCCGAGACCGTTAAAGCGGATTACGACGATACAGAGGTCAGCCTCGATTTCCTTTTGAAGACATTCTTCGAAGCCGTGGACCCGACGACTCTGAACAGGCAGGGCAACGACAGGGGGACGCAGTACCGTAGCGGGATTTATTACACGGACGAAAAGGACTCGGCGGCGATAAAAGAGGCTCTTGCCAAGCTCCAGGAAGGACTCCATGAAAAAATCGTCATCGAATGCCTTCCGCTGTCAGGATATTACGAGGCCGAAGAATATCACCAGAAGTATCTGGACAAGAACCCGTCCGGGTACTGCCATATCGGCCCCGACATGATCGAAAAAGCACGTTTATGTCGCGATCCGAACGTCTGAACACGTGTCGAGACGAGGCAAAGGTCTGACGATCGTGGCCGAACAGACCTAAGTTTGACCATAAGTTTGACCATAAGTTTGACCATAAGTTTAACCATAAGTTTAACCATAAGTTTAACCATAAGTTTAACCATAAGTTTAACCATAAGTTTAACCATAAGTTTAACCATAAGTCAACAGGGACTAAAATGGCATTGCCAATCAATATCATGGATTTGTTGGAGCGACGCGTTGTAGAAGGCGCCCGCATAGAGTACAAGAAGGATTGGAAT
The DNA here is from genome assembly GCA_031290095.1 of Candidatus Methanoplasma porotermitis. Classification (GTDB taxonomy): domain Archaea; phylum Thermoplasmatota; class Thermoplasmata; order Methanomassiliicoccales; family Methanomethylophilaceae; genus Methanoplasma; species Methanoplasma porotermitis. The sequence goes on along the minus strand of JAITOF010000092.1, from coordinate 1,775 downwards.
CCAGAACGCGTGTTGCACACGATTTGCGCCTTTGCGAACGACATCGATAACTGGGGCGGAGGATACGTGGTGCTTGGAATTGATGAAGAGAACGGCAGGCCCAAGATACCAGTGTCGGGACTGAACGTCGATTCGATCGACCGGACCTGCAAGGAGCTGGTACGGATATGCAATCTGATCGAACCAAGATACATCCCCGTCGTCGAACATGCGGTTTACAGAGACGCGGACATCCTCGTCATATGGGTCCCGGGCGGTGACGCACGCCCTTACAAGTGTCCTGCGAAACTCGTTGCGGACAGGACAAAATCGGAAAAGGCGCACTACATCAGAAAGGCGTCGGCCACGATGCGTGCCAATCCATCCGAAGAGAAGGAGCTTTTCCAGCTGTCGGAGACGCTTCCTTTCGACGACAGGGCGAACAACAACGCAGTTCTTCAGGACCTTAAGCCTAACTTGATCTCAGATTACCTCTATGGGATTGAAAGTGAGCTGTTCGAGACGTCGGTCGATGTCTCGCTGACGGACCTCGCATACAACCTGCGCCTGGCCAGAGGGCCGCCGGAGTGCGTCAGGCCGGTGAACGCAGGACTTATGTTCTTCAACGACAGGCCAGACAATTTCTTCAGATATGCTCGCATAGAAGTAGTCGACAAGCCGGACCCCACGGGAACGGGGATGACGGAAAAGGTGTTCGCAGGGCCGTTGGACAGGCAGCTGAAGGATTCTCTCAATTATATTAAAAATTATATCATCACGGAAAAAGTCGTCAAGATCCAAGGTCGACCTGAAGCCGCAAGGTTCTTCAATTACCCCTACTCCGCGGTAGAAGAGGCCCTTTCGAACGCAGTATATCACAAAAGCTATCAGATTCCAGAACCGATCACGGTCACGATAACTCCGGAAATGATGGAGATCACAAGCATCCCCGGCCCGGACAGATCGATATCGGCAGACGACATCAAGAAAAGGCGCATGGTGTCCAAGTTCAACCGGAACAGGCGCATAGGCGATTTCTTGAAGGAGCTTAAACTGGTCGAAGGGAGGAACACCGGCGTTCCTCTGATGGTCAGGGCCATGCAGGCGAACGGGTCCGAACTTCCAGTTTTCGATACTGACGAGGATAGGACATACTTCACTGCAATACTCCCCGTCCATGCCGGGTTCATTAAAAACCACGACGCGGACGGCCCCCTCGAAAACAAGAAGAGGGTGCGCCGGACGGCAGAAGAGGTGGACAGGCTTTTGTCAGACCTGCTGAAAAAAGAAGGCAGTCTTTCTATGAGGGAGATATCGCAGAAGATGGGATATTCGGCAACTACAAAAGGCCTGATTGGCGCGGTCGGCAGAATGATCGACGGCGGGAAGGCGGAATACCTGTACCCGGACAGGGTGAACAGCCCAAACCAGAAGATACGCCTGCGCAGAGAGTGATATCCATTCATAGACGACGGTCGCGCTGCCTTATGCAGTTCGATCTGTCGGAGGCGATGTTCGTCATTCCTACGTTGTTCTCATTTTCAATATCCTTCGGTAAACTTGTTCGAGGATGGGGCGGTGGGCGGATGGTTGTCTATGCAGTATATAATGGAGTGTCTGTGTTAAGACTTCTAAATGTCGGGTTAATTACAAATATATCCCCGTTTTCCCCAACGCATGGGGATAAAAAAGGAGTTCGTACCGGGAAAAATAACCCTGGCCGCCTTGCTGATGGCATCGACCATCATACTAATGGGGGCCGCCGCCGTGGCGCCTGCGCTGGAGCCGATAAGCAG
>JAITOF010000041.1 GCA_031290095.1 Candidatus Methanoplasma porotermitis | reverse complement strand
GTCTGCGTCGCGAACGTCACGGACTTCCTGCTGTCGAGAAGCGCCACGTCCTGCGGCGTCGTGACGATGACCACGCCGTCGGCCTTGGGGATCAGCTGCACTATCGACAGGGCCTCGTCGCCGGTCCCTGGCGGCATGTCTACCACCAGGTAGTCCAAGTCGCCCCAATCCACGTCCTCTATGAACTGCTTCACCGCGCTCATCTTCACGGGGCCGCGCCACATTATGGCGGAGTCCTTCTCAGGAAGCAGGAACGCCATGCTCATGACCTTCAGCGACGGCGGGACGCCTATGGGGACGAGCTTCCCGTCCCTGACGTCCAGCTTCTCGTCTTCTATGCGGAACATCTTGGGGATGTTGGGGCCGGTTATGTCTATGTCCATGAGGCCCACCGAGAGCCCCTTCATGGACAGCGACTGCGCAAGGTTGGCAGACACCGTGCTCTTCCCGACTCCGCCCTTCCCGCTCATGACGATGACCACATGCCTTATCCCGGCAAGGGTGTCGCGCAACCTGGTCTCGTCTTCAATGTCCTCGCCGCTCATCATAGGTTTAGGCATGATCTCACCGAATCCGGAACGGCCGTTCACGTTATAGCGTTATCGCCCGCGACGGTCGAAACAGATATAGCGTCGCATTCCGTGGGAGCCGCTATGCCGTTGGGAGACCCGGGAGGAGGTGACTTCGAATACACGGAGGAAGGGCTTCCCCGATGCGTGTTCATGGTTGAAGTGCAATCCGCTGACATCGATCGCAGCATAGCGTTTTACAACGGGCTGCTGGGCATGGACGTCGTCTTCAAAGACGGCGCAGAAGCGGTCGTGAGGCGGGAGCGCGCCGTCATACGGATAAGGAAGGGCGGCGCGTTCGGCGACACGGGCGTGTTCCTTGGCGTGGACGACCCTTACGCCCTGCACCGCCGCCTTATCGACGAGGGCGTGGCGTTCGTCAGAGACCCCATGCGAGGCTCGATGGGCGTCTCCACGTCGTTTTTGGACCCCGACGGGAATATTTTGCATGCGATCGAGACGAAAGCGGAGCCCCGTCCGCCGACGTGTCATGATGTCCTCTGACAGCCGGCGCCGGCCGCAGGCCCGGCGCGGCTCGTTTCCATTTCATTCCGGTTACAATCGGAAACAACCACTAAAATTTCCATTTCATTCCGATTAGAATCCTGTCTGCGTTGCCACCTAACTGTACTGTCAAGGTTTTAAACGCCCTTCTCGAGGCTCCAGCATGTATGAAGCACGGGGAACACGAAGAGAAGTGTCCCGTGCCGGACGGGGCGGTCGCCGCCGGGTTCGTCGAAGGGATAGACTACAACAACATCAGCTCTGTGCAGAGGAACGCCCCTCGGTCGGATTTGAACAAAATAGGTCCTGTCGACGGAAGCAAGTTCTACGAAACCGACAGGAAGGCCCAAGAATATGAAGGAAAGACGCCCGCTGGCCTGAAGGACCCTGTAGGATACAGGCGGGCGATGGCGGCCCTTGAAGGCTCGAAGGGGATGCCTCCGGACGAATCACAGAAGGAAGCCATGAAGAGGTACAGCGGCAAGGAATATCACGCATCAACGGCATCCTGCGCAAGGGTACGGACTACCTTCGATACGACCAATACACTGGAGGGTACGTCAACTCCCGTGGCAAGCCCATAGACGTGCAGGAAAGGTTGGACGACGTCAGGAAGATAGACATGGCCATAGCCCAGTCGGACAGTCCGCCAATAAAACTGTACAGGAAGTGCGAAGTGTCCGAGGAGTTCAATGGGATTGAGAAAGCAGAACTTGGCAAGGTCTTCACGTTGGATGCCTATGAGTCCACCACCATATCTGAAAAGGCGGCGACAGACTTCAAAGCCGAGGTGAAGAACAGGGAGGTCATAGAGATACTGTTCCCAGGGGGGAGAGGGGGCGGCGTGTTCATGACGGGCAACACGGACTGGGAGGACGAGTTCGAGTTCCTGTTGAAGAGGGGCAGCAAGCTTTCGATCGTCAAAAAACCAGACGATATAAATAACATATACATGTTTGAGGTGTTGCCATGAACGACGACCCGGGACATGGAAGGGCCATTGGAATGTACGACTTCAAAACTGGAGAAATCGTCCCCCTCAGCAAATGCGTCGAGCGTGGACTCCTTACTAAAGAAGAGGCCGAGGCAGACATGAAGAGGAACATAGACCTCGGATTCACTCCTGATGGGGATTGGACATGACCTAAACCTGTCATCAAAATCGTACTCGTCAAAAAACAAACAGCATGGATGGCGGACATGCGTTCGAGGTGTGCCATGAACGACGATTCGGCATATGCAAAATCATGTGGGATATACGACTTCGTAAAAATGGAGTGCGTTCCGCTGGACCAGCGCGTCGAGCGCGGCCTCATGACGCAGGAGCGTTACGAGGATGTGGTCAAAATCAACGCCACGACGCCGAGGGAGTACGACGAGTGCCTCCGGATCAAGAGACAGGCGGCCTCGCGCTAACGCATACTGGCTCGACCGGTATCCCTTACGTGGGGCCTTCGCATGCCGGCCTGCCTTAGGTCTTTTCATCCAAGTCCACGGACGTCGCACACGCCGACAGAAAAATGATTATTGCGAGGTTGCACGATGCTCGCCCGTGGCGAACGCGGCCCGTGCCGTGAAAGAGGTTTTATCTGTCGCATGGCATGACGTGCTATGAAGGTCGTAGCCCTCAACGGCAGCCCTAGGCTCCTCGGGAACACGAGCAACGTTCTGAACGACATGTTGGACGAGATTGGGAAGGACGGCATAGAGACGGAGCAGATACAGCTGTATGACTTCGACTTCGGCCAATGCAACGACTGCAGGTCCTGCGAGATGAGGGGGGACGGCAGATGCATCATCGAGGACGGCCTGAACGAGGTCGTGGACAAGCTGAGGGAGGCGGACGGCATAATACTGGCTTCCCCGGCATACTTCGGAGGCTGCTCCTCCCAGATGAAGATATTCCTAGAGCGGGCGGGCCTGTCTCTCGACAAAGGGGACAGGGGGCTCAGGAGGAAGGCAGGCGCGGCAGTCTCCGTCGTAGCTCACGACGGAGGGGACGCGACATACAACGAGCTGGCAGGATGGCTTCTGAGGATGGGGATCCTCGTTGTGGGCTCTAACCCTCTGCCAGTCTTGAGGGCGCTGAACTCGCCCCGCTACCTCGAAGACAAGGAAGGCATGAAAGGAGTCGTCTCCCAGGCCAAGGACGTCGCATGGGCGGTGCTTCTAATGAACGGCCTGGCCTGATCAGAAGAAGTAGAACCCGCATCCTTCCGACATGGATATACTGGCCACCGCTTCCAGCCTTTCCAGAGGTCCGCCGTACCTCCTGACCATGACCTTGCCCTCATCAGGGAGGGCCGCCGTCAAGATCGCCACTTCCTTCAGGAGTTGCGCCGCCTCCGTCGGGGTGTATATCCTGTGGCTCTTGGCGCCTTCCGGTGCCGATGCCGTTATGGGGCAACCGCGTCTTCCAGCGATCTCTGGCAGAAGGCTGTTGTCCGGGCCGAACGAGCCGATGCATCCTCTCCCTTTGTCCCATGACACCGGGCATTTTGCGCACATTTCGTTCATCTCGTCGAACGAGACCAGGTCCCATGCCGTCAGGCGGTCCTCCTTCTTCGATGAAGAGATTGCCTTTTCTTTGGTGCCGGCGTCCGCCTTCGTGACGTCCACCCACCCCGTGGGGACCCTCTTGGCCAGCTTCTTAAGCGTTGCCAAGTCGTTCTCGTCTTTCACTTTGTCGAGATATACCGCGTCGGTCTCCGCGTTGACGCGGTTGCGTTTTATGAACGCCTCCCAGTCGCCTACGGCAGACTTCGCGGCGTCAAGGCCCACGACGTCGTCGTGCTCGGCAAAGTCGCCGAAGCGCGACGGGTCCTCCGACCGAACCTTCAGAATGTCGGTCTTTAGCTCTCTGCAGAGCGCGCTTTTGGCGTCTATCTCACAAATTCCAATGCTGATCCCCATTTGAATCTCCTGAACGGGCGAACCGCCGTCTCTTTGGAAACATGGTCGCATTCTTTAACCTGTCGCTCCGACCGACGGCCGAGAACGGGAAACACGGCGAAACTATGATAACGGCAACGGCAATGAGGAGGACGCATGGCAGACATAAGGATCCGCAAAAGGAAGAGGATGAGGTCCAAAGAGGTCAAGCCCTTCTCCCAAGAGCTGGAAGGCATGCTCGGAGTGCCGGTGTTCAGCGAAGACGACGCAGTCGACCGTGCCGAGAGCACAGATTTCGACCTGTTGTTCGTAGGCAATGAGATACTGGGCCTGTTGATAGAAGAAAGGCCGTTCCTGACCGTCCGCGGCATTTTGAAGTACCGGCCGGAGAAGAGGTTCGTGACCGTTGACATGGGGGCGGTCCCCTTCATAACCAACGGGGCGGACTGCATGGGCCCCGGCATCGTCGACGCGGACCCCGACATAGCGGTGGGCGACATGGTGTGGATAAGAGACGCCAACAACAAGGTGCCGTTGGCGATAGGCGTGTCAGGCCGTTCCGGCCAGGAGCTCCTGGACAAAAAGGCCGGAAAAGCGATAAAAACGATACACAACGTAGGCGACAAGCTATGGAAGTCAGGTGAATGACATGTTCGGCAGGCGGAAGAGGCAGGAGAAGCAAGGGACACAGAACATATTCGTGGACTTGGACGGCTTCCCTGTGGCTTCCGCGGCGCCGTCCGGCTTCAGAGTGAGAGTGGTCGAGACCACGTCGTACCGCGACCTGAAACCGATTGTGGACATGGCCAGCGGAGGCAACGTCGTCGTTTTGGACCTGACGGGCTTCGCCGACGGGGACGACGCGAAGAGGAAGATGGCGACATACCTCTCGGATCTGGCGCGCGACATGGGCGGCGGCTTTGCCGCGACCTCTGACAAGCTGATGGTCATAAGCCCGGGCGGATGGGGCATCGACCGGTGCCGCATCGCCCGGAAGGAGAAGTGAGATGCGCAAGACGATACACGACCCTGTCCATGGAAGCGTGGCCGTGGACGGCCCGTTCAGAGAAATCTTGGACCGCCACGAGATGCAGAGGCTCCGCGGCGTGAGGCAGCTGGGGCTCGGAAACATGGTGTTCCCTGGCGCGAACCACACGAGGTTCGAGCACTCGCTGGGCGTGTACCATCTTTCGGGAAGGATGGCCAGCGCCCTCGGCCTCCCGGAGGAGGACGTGTCGGAGGTAAAGGCGGCGGGCCTTCTGCACGACATATGCCATGCTCCATTCTCGCATGCGATGGAAGAGCTCGTGGAGGAGCGCACCGGCTTCGGCCACATGGAGCTTGCCGAAAAACTTATAAAGGGGACGATTCCGACGCACCTGGCGTCGGACGAGGACATGTTCTCCTCGGCCCGTCCGATATCCGAGGTTCTGGAGGACGCAGGCATATCCGCAGACAAGGTATGCGACCTCATCGCGTGTCCGGACTCGAGGAACGAAGGAATAGAGGCTTTCGACGAGGCCGAGCGCACGTCTCACTTCAGGTCGAGAGACTACATGCACCAGATAATCCACGGCCCCGTGGACGCAGACCAGATGGACTACTTGATGAGGGACTCCCTGTACACCGGCGTGGTACATGGGTCGATAGACGTTGAAAGGATACTGAGCACGATGAAGGTGTTCAACGACCGCATCGTCATCGAGAAAGGCGGGGCGGTGGCGGCGGAAGGGCTCATGGTCTCCCGCTCATTGATGTACACTTCTGTATATTACCACAGAACTGTACGTATAATCCGGATGATGCTGGCCAAAGCGGTGGAAGCATCATCTATCGATATTTCAGACGCTTATCTGTGGACGGACGCGGACCTTATGGAGATGCTGGTGAGAGATGGAGGAGTCCCGTCGTTGCTGGCCCGGTCCGTCCGCAACCGCGTCCTGTACAAGAAGGCGGTGTCGCTGACGAGCGAAGAGACCTCCGAGGAGCTGGCGGAGACGCTGTCCTGCCACGCCGGATATCAGAGGAGGAAGGCGCTGGAGAAGGAGATCGCAGACAAGGCCGGCATAGACGTCTCGGAGGTGGTCGTGGACCTTCCCCCGAAGAGCAGCCTGCTGTCGGCCGTCAGCATCGGCAAGACCGACGTGTCCATACTCGACGACGGGAAGGTGAGGCCGCTCACAAGGTCGTCGTCCCTCGCCAAGGCCCTCCAGTCAAGAGACGCATACGGATGGACGTTGCTCGTGGCATCGCCTGGGAACAGGACCGAGGCAGTCGCAAAGGCCGCTGGGAAGGTCCTCGGGCTGTGACGAATTGCATCCCCTGTCCAAGGGTTCTGCTTCAGGCCGCATATATCAATTTCATCTCGGCAAAGATTTCTTTTCTGAAGTCGTCACGCAGGGAGTCTTCGCACACGATGTCAACATCACGACCCAAAGCTTCTCTGAGATCGACAAGGAAGCTGCCGAGACGGAATAAATCACAGGCCTTGTCAGGAAGGACGCAGAAATCGTAGTCGCTGTCAGGAGTGTTGTCTCCTCTTGCCCTGGACCCGAAAAGACACATGCGCTTCATGCCGTGCTTTATCGCTATAGCCGAGACTGTTGCGCACATCTCCCCGAAACTGGGTTCCAGTGCGACGTCTTTTGACACAGCCACCGTAATTGCATTGTTGTCTATAATAACGGCCTTGGCAACAACGCGCCAGCCAATGCGTCAGGGAGGTTGTTATGAAAATGGCACTGTGGTGCCGTGTTTACCAATGATAAATAAAATATTGCACTATGCTGCCATATTTTGTCAGAAGAATCGAGGTTTTACAGTCGCGGCCTGTCAATCGTATGACCTGCTTCTGTGACACACCTTAATCACGAGGACAAGCAACTCCTCGTCCTTTATGTCCACGATGACCCTAAAAGACCCTTCCCTGTAGCTCCACAGGCCTTTCAAATTTCCTGACAGCGGCTTACCCCTCCTTCTTGGGTTGTCGCAAGAGGCCAAGTTCTCATCAATCCATTTGGATATCGCCTCCTTCGGTTTTTTATCGAGCTTATCGAGCTGCTTCTTTGCTGAAGGGAGGAGCGCGACCGAAAACGTCAAGGAAGGCCCAGCTCTTTTTTGACGTCTTCCCACCTTATGGACACATGGTCGGCCTCGTAAGCCTTAAGCTCTTTTTCGCACTCGATGATGTCCATCCTGTCCTCTATCCATTCCACCATCGCGTCGATGGCCTCGCTGATTGGGAGGGATTTCTCGTCGGCGTATTCGCCGATAAGACGCAACTGCTCGTTGGCGAAGTCAGACATGGTACTCATGGTTTCCTCACGCTCGGTACTGTTTTTCAAGAATAAAACAGTACGCACAAGGTAAACTGCTTCCAATGGTTCTATCGCACTTTGTGTGGAACCAGGATAGGGCCTGTCCGTCCCCCCATGTTCTGATGGTCCTTGAATTGGACGGGCCGCTTTTTAAGTTTGGGTGCAGTTTTTGGCGTTTAGGTTTAAATGATGTGCGGAGTGGGGCAGTCTTTAGTTAGTTTTTTATACATTAAAATGATACTATGATGCCATATTTACATAAAAACAATAAAATACAATATTATACTATCATATTTTATACAAATAATACATACGAGGCGTCGTGACAGAGGTTCTGAGGAGGCAATATCTCGAATTCTTGGAAGAGTTCAAAGACGACACAGAAGTGATCAAGGTCATATGCGGCGTCAGAAGATGCGGCAAGTCCACGCTCATGCTCCAGTACGTCGATCTCCTGATTCGTTCCGGGGTGAGCGAAGGCGACATCGTCTACATGAACTTGGAGTCGATGGAGTTCGACGACTTAAAGGACGGAACGGATCTAAAAGTACATCTCAGGGGACGCATGGGCCCCGGACGTACGTACATCCTTCTCGACGAGATACAAAAAGTGAACGGATGGGAGACCGTCGTGAACGCGCTCACGATCGACTTCGACGCCGACGTGTATATAACGGGATCCAACGCGCATCTGCTGTCGACGGAGTTGACGACATACCTCACAGGCAGATACGTCTCGATCAACATGCTCCCCCTCTCATTCATAGAGTATGCGGAGCTGCACAAGGGCCGCGCCGAGGATAAATACGAGCTCTTCGAGAGGTATCTCAAATACGGCGCGTTCCCCGGAGTCGACCCCTTTGAGTCGGAAAGGAAGATACAGGTCAGGCTTAACGACCTCTATTCGTCGATAGTGTACAAGGACGTAATGTCAAGAGGCATGGTGAGGGACGCGTCCGAGCTGGAGCGCGTCATAAGGTTCATGATGTTCAACATCGGCAACCCCCTGTCTTCCAACAAGATAGCAAACACGCTCGGTGGCGTTCACAGGAACACGGTGGAAGGATACCTGAGGCTGCTTGAAGAGAGTTGCATAATGTACCGTGCGGACAGATACGACATCAGGAGCACGGCCCTGTCTCCGAGCCCGAAATACTACTCCGTGGACACGGGGCTGAGGAACGCGCCCCTGAAATACACGGACGAGGACTACGTCAGGATTCTGGAGAACATAGTGTACCTAGAGCTGATAAGAAGAGGCTGCAAGGTGTACGTAGGAAGGCATGGCGACAGCGAGGTCGATTTTGCCGTGAAGACCTCCGGCGGGTTCGAATATTACCAAGTGACGTACTCGATGAAGGACGACCGCGTGAAAGAGAGGGAGCTCAAACCTCTGAGGTCGATAAGGGACAGCTACCCGAAGACGGTGATATCCACGGACGAGATGAAGGCGGATTTTGAAGGCGGGATAAAGCATGTCCATAAAATCGATATTCTCATGGGCCGGCCCTGACCGTTGTGAAAGCGCTCGAC
>JAITOF010000001.1 GCA_031290095.1 Candidatus Methanoplasma porotermitis | reverse complement strand
TTGGACGGGACCATACTCGACGCCGTTGCCGAGGACGCCAAGGTGAAGCTCGTGGACATGATCCTTGAAAGCAAGGTGGAGTCCAAGGAGGAGATGATCACGGGCAGGAAGAACATGCTAAAGAGCGCGGTCGCATGCTTCGTGATAACGATGCTGACCACCGTGCCCCTCGTGCTCTGCCTGCTCCTTGTGGACGACCTCCGCGTCGCGCTCATGTCTGCGTCTGTCGCGGCGTCTCTGTGCCTGTTTGCCACGGGATTCTTCCTAGAGCCGAGGGGGAAGCTGTGGATGAAGGTGGGCACGGGCGCCTCCATGACGCTGCTGGCCCTCGCCCTGACGTACTTCGCGGCCTACTTCGGCGGCTGACCTCTAAAACGCCGCGCCCTGAACTTGGAGCGGGGGTCACAGGCCATCGTCCAGGCCCAGACGGGCGTCCACCTCGGGCACGATGCGTTTCTCCCTGGACACGGCGGGATGATCGGGGAAGAGGAAGGCCGCGGCGAATTGCGGGCAGTACTCCACGCCCTCCTCATCGACGAAGATGTTGCTGTTCTCGAGTTTGATTCCCCTCCTAACTTTTTCCAGTGAGTTTATAGTGTTACATTGATATTATTCCATGGAATATGTAGTGTTGAGTTAATATTTTTCCAGGGAATTTGTAGTGTTACGTTGATATTCTTCTGGGCAGAACAGGTTGAAGCCGCGATGTAGGCATATATCGAGACGCAGTCGGACGTTCAGATGAACCGGTCTCAATCGCGTCGCGCTTGTCTCGGCATCGCTGTGCCTGTTAGCCATGGGTGCCTCCATGACGCTGCTGGCCCTCGAAATCAATCCTCTTGCCCAGCAACTGTCTATGTCAAGATGTGTGCAATGAACGTTTCCTTTTCCACCTCTTTTCCACATTTATTCCCTCTATTCGAGACAAAAGCATTTTAACGGCGTCCGATAATGGGCTGTCAGCAAAACGACGGAGCATCTGTTACAAACATGTCGGATCTTCAAAAGGCGCACGGTGTTTCCGGTGTATGACGGACTGTATCTATCTCTGATGCTCGTTCCTGCGGTTTTCGGCGTGGTTGTCGGCGCGGTCCCGTCCAAGCATGCCAAGGCCGCGTCTGCGTCGTTATGCGGGTGGTCCGCCCTCATGGGGGCGTTGGCATATCCGTTGTTCCTTTACGGCGGGACCGTGTCGTACACGTTCCCCGTCCCGTCGGCCTGGGGGCCCTACTCCGTCCTCATGGACGATCTTTCGTCGATGATCGTCTCCATATCGTCCGTGGTGTTCCTCGCCGTGCTGTCGCACATGATGCGCTCTGCGTCCGCCCCGCGCAACGGCAAGTACGCGTCGCTTGCATGCACGCTGTTCATAGCCTGCGTCTTGGCCATGTGCGCCGACACGGTCATGCTCCTTCTGATGGCTTGGGAGACGGTCACCCTTGCGACGTTCCTTATGTCTCTCAGGGGAAAGAACGGCACAGCCGCGTGGAAGTTCTTCGTCATAGCCCACGTCGGCGGCCTGATGGTCATCTGTTCGTTCCTGGCCATGGCGTCCTATGCGGACGGCCAGACGCTCTCGTCGTGGTCGGATCTGAGCACGGTCATGGGCGTCCCGGCGTCGTGCGGCGTGATCGTCCTGCTGTTCGTGGGTTTCGGAACCAAACTCGGTCTGATCCCGTTTCATGTATGGATGCCCGACCTGTATTCCTCGGCGCCCACGCACACCTCTGCCCTCATGTCTACAGTGTCTTCTAACGTTGCCGTGCTCGTCCTGTTCAAAAGCGTGTTCGGATACGTCGGAGTGTCGGACGAGATGTACGTTCTCGCGGTGATCCTAATGGCCGCATCCTCCTTCACGGCGATATGGGGCGCGTTGGAGTCGCTCGTCCAAACGGAGCCGAAGAGGATTTTGGCATATTCGAGCATGGAGAACATGGCGCTGGTCCTTCTTTGCTTCTCTTTGGGGATGCTGTTCTCCGACGGAGGATCGCCCGGGCTGATCACCATGGTGCTGGTGGCCGGGCTGTTCCACGCTCTGAACCACTCGGTCTTCAAGTCGCTCATGATGCTCACCGTGGGAAGCGCGGAGGATTGCACGGGCGAGACGGCGATGGAAAGGATGGGGGGCCTTGCAAAGCTCATGCCGGCGTTTTCGATAGTCTCGCTCGTCGCCGTCCTCTCGATGGCGGCCGTCCCGCCCTTCAACGGCTTTGCCAGCGAATGGCTCATGGTGCAGTCCCTGATGGGCGGCGAGGGGATCCACATGACTGAGATCATCCTTCCGCTGGGCGTCGCAGTGGTCGGCATCAGCGGCATGATGGCCGCGGTGTCGTACGCTCGACTGTACGGGTTCATGTTCTTGGGGAGGCCCAGGTCCGAGAGGCGCGTGTCCAAGATGATCGGCGCGTCCTCCCTCGCCCCGATGGTCCTGCTGGCTCTCCTGTGCTTTGCCATGGGGATATTCGCGACGGACATCATGGGCAGGCTGGCGGGAGGAATCGGCGCATCCACGACGATCCCCTCCGACGACTCATACATGGCGCATCTCGCAGGGACTTTGAACGTCCCCATGCTCGCCGGGATCTTGCTTGTGTCCGTGTTTGCGGTCTCCGGCCTCAGCAGGGTCTTCAGAAAAAAATCGACGAGGTCCCCCACGTGGGATTGCGGCACGCCGCTGACAGAGGAGATGCAGTATTCCTCGGTTGGGTTCTCGCAGCCGCTGGTGAGGGTGTTCCATCCGCTTTACGGCGACGTGATGGAGTTGTCGGACGACGAATCGTCGAAAGACTGCAAGAGATACAGCATAAGGTTCGCCGAGCCGTTCGCAGAGCGCCTTTATGTTCCTCTGAGCAACCTGGTCATGAAGGGGGCCAAGTACGTCGGGAGAACGCAGAACGGCAACATACAGTCATACTTCGGATACATACTGATAGTGCTGGTCACGCTGCTGGTGGCGGTGAGGTTCATATGACTTGCGTGATCCTATCCCTGTCGCAGGCGGCGCTCATGATCGCCCTGTCTCCGCTGTTCGCAGGCATCCTGCGGAAGACGAAAGCGAGGATGCAGCACCGGGTCGGGAGCAGCGTGTTCCAGCCGTATCGGGACGTGGCCAAGCTTTTCAGGAAGAGCGAGACGGTGTCGAAGGATGCCTCTTGGCTCTTCCGCTTCATACCTTACGTGTGCTTCGGCTCGATGGTCCTGCTCTCGCTGATGACGCCTTTCGTCCTTGCCGACGTGGCCGCGCCCTACGGCGACCTCATATCCATGGTATACATATTCACGCTATACAGGTTCATGATGGTCCTCGGGGGCTTGGAAGGCGGGTCCGTGTTCGGAGGGATGGGCAGCAGCCGGGAGATGATGATGTCCGTCCTCATCGAGCCTTCGCTCCTGCTCTCCCTGATGGCCCTCTCGGGCCTGACCGGCGGGAGTACCGTGATGAGCGACATACCCCCGGCGCTGATAGGCATGGGCGTGATCGTCCTCGCCCCGGCGCTGGTGCTCGCCGCGTCCTCCTTCTTCATCACCCTCCTGGCGGAGAACGCCCGGGTGCCGTTCGACAACCCCTCGACGCATCTGGAGCTGACGATGGTGCATGAAGGCATGCTCATCGAGTATTCCGGGCGCGGGCTGGGGCTCATGGAGCTCTCGTCCATGATGCGGATCATGATATTCGCGTCCATGATCGGTGCGCTTTTCTTCCCATGGGGGATTGCCCTTACGTCGTCGCCCGCAGACCTTGCGGTCGGCGTCGCGTCGATGTTGCTGAAGGTCCTGATGATCATGCTGGCCATAGCCGCCATAGAATCATATCTTGCAAAATACCGCCTGTTCCGTCTGCCTAACCTTCTGACCGCCTCGTTCGCCCTGTCGTTGCTGGCGATGATCTCGTTGTACATATTGTGAGGTGACAAGATGGACGTCGTGATCTCCGGAAACCTGATCGACCTGTGCGTCGTGGCCATGCTGCTCCTCTCGATGCTTGCGATGACCACGACGAGGATCGCCCAGCTTCTGAACGCCTTTGCCGTGCAGTCGCTGTTCCTCGCGTTCCTTGCATTCGTCGTCGCCGACTCCACGGGGCGCTCCGAGCTTTACGTCCTGGGTGCGATCACCCTCGCCGTGAAGGTCGCTGGCATACCGTGGGCCATGAAGAACACAGCCGTCCGCCTGCACGCAGGGAGGGAGGTGGACTCCACCATGGGCATCCCCGGCTCCCTGCTGATATCAGCGGCGCTGATTATCGTGGCGTATCTCGTGACCGAGCCTCTCATGGCCACGGTGGACACTATAACCCGCAACTGCCTGGCTATGTCGATGTCGGTCATACTTATCGGGCTGTTCATGATGGTCACCCGCCGCAAGGCGATGACCGAGGCGGTCGGCCTCCTCATGATGGAGAACGGGCTGTTCCTCGGAATCATGTCCATATCCTACGGGATGCCGCTAGTGGTCGAGATCGGCATATTCTTCGACGTCCTGATGGTCGCAGTCATCATAGGGATTTTCGCCCTGCGCATAAGCAGGGCGTTCGACACGATAGACACGTCCGTGCTCAGGAGGCTCAAGGAATGACGTTGGGCGTGGAGCTGCTGATCATAATCCCCGTGGCGGCCGCGCTGCTGTCGCTGGCGATGCCCAGCGGAAAGACCGCCGCCGTCGTGTCCGTCGCCTGCTCGGCGGCCGTCATCCTCGTCTCGTTGCCGATATGCATAAAGGCGCTCGGAGGGGAGGCGACGGAGTACGGCCTATGGTACGTCGACAGGCTGTCTGCAGTGTTCATCCTCGTCATCGGCGTCGTCGGGCTCATGTCAGCCATGTACTCCTACGGATATCTGTCGAGGGACGTCGAGGAGAAGGAGATCAGCTCGAAGGACGAGCGCCAGTACCATATGATGTTCAACCTGTTCGTGGCCGCGATGCTATCGGTGTGCATCGTTAGCTCCATGGGCATACTATGGATAACCATCGAGATAACAACCCTCGTCTCGGCCTTCCTAGTGGGGTTCTATCGCAGGAACAGCGCGCTTGAGGCCACCTGGAAGTATCTCATGATCTGTTCTGTTGGAATCACTCTGGGACTTGTGGGGATCACCCTGATGTACGCTTCGTCCAGCCATGTCCTTGGCGATGACCCCGGCGCGCTGAACTGGCCGGTGCTTTACGAAGCTGCGGCAGGGTTGGACCCCACCCTGATCAAGATGGCGTTCGTGTTCGTCATAATCGGGTTCGGGACCAAGATGGGGCTGGTTCCCATGCATACGTGGCTGCCGGACGCTCATAGCCAGTCGCCGACCCCTGTGAGCGCGATGCTCTCCGCCGCCTTGCTGAACTGCGCCCTGTACGCCATACTGAGGTTCCAGATGATCGCCGACGTCGCGGTGCCGGGGTTCGCGTCGATGCTGATGATAGGATTCGGGATGCTCTCTCTGGCAGCAGCGGCGGCGTTCATACTGATATCTAAAGACATAAAGCGCATGTTGGCATATTCCAGCATAGAGCATATGGGGATTATTGCCATCGGCTTCGGGATCGGGACCCCTCTGGCCGTGTTCGGCGCGCTCTTCCATATCATAGCCCACTCCATGACGAAGCCGCTCGTGTTCTTCTCCGCCGGGAACGTCATACAGGGATACGGCACCAGGGACATGGACGAGGTCCGCGGGCTCAGAAAGACCATGCCGTTCACCGCGTTCATGCTGGGAGCAGGGACGTTGGCCATCGTGGGCCTTCCTCCGTTCTCGGTGTTCGTCGGCGAGATAACCATCTTGAGCGGCGCGGTCAGCGCGGGGATGTACCATGTCGCGGCGCTCACGGTCGTATTCATCGTTCTTGTGTTCGCCGGGTTCACAAGGAACATTTTCAAGATGATGCCGGGAGACGTTGCGACGGGTGCGAAGGTTCCGAGAGGGCTGTCGAGGTCGTTGCCGATGGCGCTTCTGCTCGTCATCACCCTCCTGCTTGGGCTGTTCATGCCTGAAGGCGTGAGCAACGCCCTGTGGTCGATCGCCGATTGGTTCAGCGGGGCGGTATGATGGACATCGACGTCGAAGATCTCTCCAGGGTTGTCAGAAAACACATCGAGGGCGGCTTCAGGCTTGCCTGCCTCTATGTGAGGGATGCGGGAGAGGATCGCGTCCTTGAAGCGATAATGGTCGGAAAGAGGATAGAACGCGTCACCGCCGCAGTCGACGGGGACTCGTTCGGGTCCCTGACCCCCGAAGTGTCGGGCGCGTCCCTCTACGAGAGGGAGATCTACGAGACCTACGGCCTCTGTCCCGTCGGACACCCTGACATGCGCCCGCTCAGGTCCAGGACGGTCTGGGGGCCGGAGTCTGGAGGCGCGGCGATCCCCCATAACGGCATCGTGGGCAACGGGACGTTCGAGATTCCCGTGGGGCCGATACACGCAGGAGTCATAGGGCCAGGGCATTTTAGGTTCAGCGTCGCCGGGGAGCCCATTCTCATGATGAAGGCATACCTTGGGTATTCGCGCAGAGGCATCGAGAGCATGATGGAGGGGGCCGCCTCGAAGGACAACACCCAACTGGCCGAGCGCATATCCGGCGATAACGCGGTAGCACACACGCTCGCCTACCTTCAGACGATCGAACAGGACACGAAGATACCGGAGCGTGCAGAGTACATCAGGACGATATATGCCGAGCTGGAACGCATATACAACCACTTTGGAACGATTGCCGGCATAGCCTTGGACACCGCGCTTGCCGTTCCGGCCGCTTACGGCAACATGCTCAGAGAGAAGATGCTGCGCCTGAACGAGAACATATGCGGCCATAGGATGTTGTGGGGCGCCCTGAGGCCCGGAGGGGTCGCCAGGGACCTGTCCGACGTTGCGCTCGCCACGATAGAAAGAGAAGCCATGAAGCTGAAATTCGATGTGAACGGACTCGTCGACATGATGACCAGGTCCCCGTCTTTCATGGATCGCGCCGAGACCACGGGCAAACTGTCCTATGAGGACGCGTTGCGCCTCGGCGTCGTGGGTCCCGTCGCGAGGGCGAGCGGCATCGACAACGACGTGAGGAAGGCGATCCCCTATGAAGCATACGGAAGAATTGATCTGAAAGTCTCCAAATGCCCCAGCGGAGACGTCTATGCCAGGCTGACCGTGAGGAAGAACGAGATTATAGAATCAATAAGCATCATCACGCAATGCATAACCCGCATTAAAGAAGGCCCCGTTCACACCAAGGTGGTGACAGGCGACGGTTTCCATATAGGGGTCGTGGAATCCCCCCGCGGAGAGGCCATCCACTGCGCGCATATCGAGAACGGGCGGATAACCCGATACAAAATCAGGGATCCGTCGTTCCCCAACTGGCCGGCGCTCGAGTGCGCGATCATGGGGAACATAGTGCCTGACTTCCCTGTAGTGAACAAGAGTTTCGACCTGTCGTACAGCGGGAACGACCTGTGAGGCGATGAAATGGAAGACGGCCTGTTGAAAATATCGGTTAAGAACCTCCTTTCCATGAAGCGTCCCGCAGAAAGCATCCCCGTCCTGTACTCTAGAAGGATGCAGATGCCGTTTCCAGACGACACATGCGTGAAATGCGGAGAATGCGCGAAGGAATGCCGCATGGGCGCAATAGCAGTCTCAGACAAATGGACCGTCGACGTTGGAATGTGCCTGTTCTGCCATAGATGCGCAGAAGCGTGCATAAACCGTTCCCTGAGGCTCGTCGATGCTCCCGACTACGTGCTGAGGAGGGAAGACCTGATATTCCGTTACGGAGAACCCGTCGAGCGCCCATGCGGAGCCGTAGACGAAAAGAAACGGAAGGCGATCGGAAGGTCGGTGAACATCAGAGAGGTGGACACGGGCTCCTGCAACGCATGCGAAGTGGAGGTCAACTCCATGTCTAACCGCTTCTACGACATGGAGCGGTTCGGCATGAAGGTCGTCGCGTCTCCGAGGCACGCGGACGTGCTGTTGGTGACCGGCCCTCTGACCGAGAACATGACAGAGGCGCTAGACAGAGTCGTCGCCGCCACTCCTAATCCGAAGGTCGTCGTCGCGATGGGCGCCTGCGCCATATCCGGCGGGCTCTTCAAAGACGGGAAGACGCACGGCGGAATTGACAAAACAGTCGATGTCAACCTGTACATCCCAGGGTGTCCTCCGCCGCCCGACGCAGTAATAAGAGCGCTTTTGGAAGCGTTCGGACTCACTGGACGACGATAACCGTGCAGTGTGCGTTCCGGACCACCTTCTCGGAGACGCTGCCGATCACCATCCTGTCAAGCGCGGTCTTGTCGAGGCGCCCGACTATGATCGTGTCCGCGTCCACTCTGCGTGCTACGGCCAGGATCGCCTCGGCGGGCGGGCCTGCCTCCAGCATCGAACGCGCGTCGACGCCTGCGTCCTCCGCCCTCTGCCTTGCCGCTTCCACATAGCCCTTGATGTAACGAACCTCGTTCTCCTTGTCCACGGAGTCCTTGGTGATTACGGACGACACGATATAGAGCGGGTCGCCGTAGGCAAGCGCGTGCCTGATAGCATAATTGAGCGCCTTCTCCGTGTGGGATTTACCGTCGTAACCAAGAATCACAGGCATATGCTGTCATCGGAAAGTCAGGATATAAACCATTTCATTCGCACCGCATGTCACGATATTTTGTAAGTTCAAAGTTTTGGAATAACTCTGAACTTACAAAACACTGTCACACCGTAGACGTTGGTTAATATACTGTGGTGGCATGGTACCAAACGTTGCGCTGGGAGTACTGGCGTGAAAGCGTGTAACAAAATGGAAAAAAACAAGGTATTAGCCATGGCGGTTGCTACGATGCTTATTGCACTGTCTGCCGTCGTGTCGATAAACATTTTCGATTCTGAAAACAGCTCGGCCGTTCCTATCGAGGAACGGGCGTTCTCCGACCGGAACACGGTCGTCTTCTCTGACGACGCCTTCCTCTCGGACCTGAAGGACAGCCTGGTCGACCACACGTCGAAGGTGGATGCGACATCGGGGTTCTCGTCCGTGGAGACTGGAGACATCGTCGTTATCGACGAATCTTGGATCTACCAGAGCAACAAACAGCAGGTTAACGCAGGGATTGTAGAGACGATTCAAAAACATGCACCTCTTGTCTTCGTTGGCGAGAGCTCGTACCTGTTCAAAGAGTCCGGCATACCGTTCCAGTCAGCGGGATATTCTGACGACGAGGTCGTGTATTGCCTGTACAAAAATGCAGACGGAGTCGAGTTCTCTTTGAGCGTGGAAAGCGAAGACGTGTCCTCGGCCGTCGCCATAGCGTACTCCTGGGCCGACGTGCTGTCGTCGAGCGACGACCCGTACGACGACGTTAGGACGTTCTCGTGGATGAGATCTGAGGCGGATTCGAATGATGTGGCGCCCGATGTCGAAGAGACTCGCCTTTCGCCGCTCGGCTCTACGCCGGGAACGGCATACTGGGGATTCCTCGCTTTTAAGAGCTCGGTCACCACATGTGGATCGTATGGGGCGATCGCACAGACCACCGAAGTGTACAAGCTGCAGGATTTCAACGACCCCCAGTACGACTACTACTCGTTCCACTACTACCAATATGGCGAGCCTGTGGCGAGCAACGGGTACCGCATCGCAGACATGTATCTGACTGGCACATATTCGTCAACGATAACATTGATCGGCCATTCGCCGACGAGCACCAGCGGCTCCTCCTCAGCAGGAGTATCATTGGGGCTGGGCGTGTCGGTGAACGGGCCCAGTGGCAGCGCGTCCCTGTCGTGGTCATACTCGGTGAGCGACGTGGTCCTGAGCAATCAGTCGCAGCTGTCGACCAACGTCGTTAATTTCTGGCACGACGTGAACGAGTCTAAGGCTGTCGGTAGCGGGTACAGCACTCAACCGAGCACGACTGTGAAAGTGCAGAAGAACGCATCATATCTGCATTGCGACGTCCACAGCATACAGTTTTGCAAAGAAGTGACGCAATACATCGGCCTATTGCCGCCTATACCGATTGGAAAGACGTATGTAGATTTCCAGAGCTACAATATGAACTATATCATATGCATCAGCAATGATGTCGTGACCGGGGCTTGAACGCGCGCCTGCTCCGAGACAACGCATGAGTTGCACGGGGAGGAGGGCCCAATATTTAAAATAGGGAAACAGGGAGAGACGATGTTGGGAAGCCCGAGATGCCTGACCACGATCGTATGCCTATAGAAAAGCTCGCATGCGCTACCTCGGCTACACTGTGCCGCAGGGCGGCCGCCGCCGCGGGGATGGCCGCCCAGACGGGGTACAACGTTCAGGGGCTGTGGAACGAGGGCAGGGTCCAGACCCTGCGGCCGAGGTTCGGCGGAGGCCGCAAGCCGCGGACGTCCGACGCGCAGAAGGGGGAGCCGCCGGACCTCCTGAGCGCCAGCCCCATGGAGACGAGCGGCACGGGATAGAGTACAGCACGAAGCAGGTGTACGTGATATTGAGCAGGACGGGC
Organism: Candidatus Methanoplasma porotermitis; assembly: GCA_031290095.1. GTDB lineage: Archaea > Thermoplasmatota > Thermoplasmata > Methanomassiliicoccales > Methanomethylophilaceae > Methanoplasma > Methanoplasma porotermitis. The sequence goes on along the minus strand of JAITOF010000001.1, from coordinate 2,052 downwards.
CTGCGGCATGCCAAGCCCTGCCCTGAGGGCTGCCGCCGCCCGGACGGCGCCGAGGCGGTTTTAAAAAAAGGCTCCAGGATGGCCTGGCTTCCGTGAAGAGCACGTCCGAGACCGATGCGGGCTCGACGGGGCTCTTCCCGGTCGACGGGACGGCGGCCATGTCGTTCCCGGAACGGTCGAGGACAGCCGACGTGCGCGCGTTCCTTGACGAAGTGCGCGTTGCCGACGGCAAGCGCCCGACCGTCGTCGCGCTCCCCGTGCCTGGCCCGACAGAGCTCGCATGGAGGAGCATGCCATTCGCACGAAAAAACCACGTCAAAGTAGGTTTTGCCTGTCCTGCAGCATATCAGTCTGCGGGACGAGGACCATCCGCCACGGACGCTTCGATTCTTTCGACCGGCACGCCTTGTCAAGAGGCGGCTACTATATTCTGTGCCTGACTGGGTTCATGGCCCCGGCTTGCGGTTCTCGCCTACGTTGCTTTTGCCTTGCTATGAGGTTATGCGCGATTACTGCATGGCTCCCTTCGCCTTCTTCTTTTTGCCAAAAGCGAGCGACACTGCCACCGTCGCCGCCAAGACCGCGCATATGAACAGCAACGAAGTGACGACGTCGATGTGGTACACGTCTGAAAGGATCATCTTCAACCCCACGAACGCGAGGATCGCCCCCAAGCCGAACTTCATGTACGCCAAGGAGCTCATGGTCCCCTTGAGGACGAAGTACAGAGACCTCAGCCCGAGTATCGCGAAGATGTTCGACGTGTACACGATGAACGTGTCCGTGCTTATCGCAAGCACCGCCGGTATGGAGTCGAAGGCGAACATTATGTCGGTGAGCTCGATAACGACTATGCACAGGAACAGGGGAGTCGCGACGCGTATTCCTGTCACTTTGGTGAACAGCTTGTCTCCGTCGTAGTCTGGCGTGGACCTGAACCAGCGGCTCATCCTGACGGCCAGCGTGTTCTTCTCCTCTTTGTTCTCCTTCTTCAGGACGGTCCTGACGGCGGTGAACATCAATATCGCGCCGAAGACGTACATCACGAAGTCGTATCTTTCGAGAACTGCCGCGCCTAGGACGATGAACACCGCGCGGAACGCCATGGCCCCAATTATCCCGTAGAACAGGGCCTTGTGCTGGTATGCCTCGGGGACCGCGAAGAACGAAAAGATCATGAGGAACACGAACAGGTTGTCTATGCTCATCATCTCCTCTATGACGTAAGCGGTGACGAACTCGGTCGTCTTCTCCGAGCCGTATTGGAAATTGACGAATATGGCGAATGCGACGGCGGCGCAGACCCACGCGACAGTCATGGCCGAGGCCCTTTTGAGGCTTACTTCGCGGGAGCCTCGGTTGAGGGCCCCCATGTCCACAACAAACATGGCTCCGAGGACGAGCAGGAATATCGCCCACATCACAGGTGCGTCCAACATCTCCCGCTTAATCCGCCCACTGATATATGATGGTTTAGCGGTTGCGGCTTTGGGGACTCGTGGTTTTTGGTCTGAATGACTGTTTTTTGCAAGTTGTCTGGACACGCAGGCGGTTTTGAAAGGGCTGATGGCTGCGCCCCTGAAGAAAGCCGAGGGGGCGGGCGACGGCCCTGACAGTCGCACGTAGAACAACAAAGCTTGCATGACGACGAGCCGTCGTAAAGCAGGTCACTGCCGGCACGCGACGGGCGAGCGCCCGCTTGTGGGGGCAAGGCGCCGCGACTTGCGGCCGGCAATGTTTGATCCATGCTTCGAAGAGGTTTTGGGAAGAGGTTTTGGGAAGAGTCTCGGAAGGCGCCTCCCGTTTCCGCAGGCCGCCTCAGCCGTGCCTGCGCCCGAGCACGACCCACAGGACGGCGGACCCCGCTGCTATGGCTATGACGACCACGGCCAGGATGACGGCGACGGACACGCCGTCGTCGTCGCCGTCCCCGGCGCGAGAGTCGCCTGCGCCGTCGTTCGCGCCGTCGCTCCCGCTTCCAGAGCCGGAGCCGCTGCCGTCGCTGTTGCCGGAGCCTGCCGGCGAGGAGGCGGACGGCGCGGACTTCACGCT
>JAITOF010000079.1 GCA_031290095.1 Candidatus Methanoplasma porotermitis | reverse complement strand
AAGAACCTCACGGCGTCAGCCACAGGATCCCGCGACAGGGCGGCGTCGAGCTGCCTCTGGTATTTCGCGGCCCTGGAATCCAGGATGACGGCCATGCCTCTGTCGGTGTCTGTTCTTATGAGGCGTCCGACGGCCTGTCTTATCTTGCGCATCGCAGGGACCTCGCTCGTGTATTTCCATCCAAACCCAGGCCCGTATCTTGCGTCGAACATGTCGGACATCGCTTTCGACTCCAAAGTGGGCGGCGGGAAAGGTATTCCTACGATTATCGCAAAGCACAGCTCGTCGCCCGGAAAGTCCATGCCTTCTGCCACGGACCCCCCCATTACGCTGAAGAACACACCGTTCCTGTTCATCCTGAACGCATCTAGGGCCCGCATCGTGGCCTTTTGCTGTCCCGACTCCTCCCAATACAGCTTTTTGCCGATGTCCCTCTCCAAGAACTGGCGCATGTTCTTCATCACCCTGTAAGAAGGGAAGAACACCAGCGTGTTCTTGTCCACGGCGTTGCATAGCTGGGCAATCTTCCTTTCGATCCGGGTGGCCATCGACGGGTCGCGGCTCATCTCGTCGAACTTGGTCGTAACGTCATCGACGTAGACTACCATCTTGTTCTCCTTTGGGAACGGAGACGGATACGTCCTTGCGAGCGTGTTCTTGGGAAGGCCCATAACCTTGTAGTACTGCTCCAAAGGCTGCAAGGTCCCAGACATGTGCACGGCCCCGTCCAGGCTGCGCATGAACTCGACGATGTCAGAGGGGTCTATGCACGAGGCGGAGAGGTATTCCCCGTCCTGTCCTGTCTTCACGCTCCTTACATAGCTGTCGCTGTCGCTTGCTATCCATGACTTGAGCGCGGCTCCGAGGGCGTATATCTCGGAAGCGCCGTATTCTCCTCTTTCTGCGAGCGCGTCCATCCGGCCTTCTCCGACCGCCATCATGCGGACTATGGCCGATTCCAGGTCTTCTCTGCAAATGCCGAACCGGCTCATCATCGGGGCTTCGACCGCATCCTTTGGAAGTCTGCTTTCCGTCTTTCCGAACGGTATGTTGGCCACGGCGAGCTGCCTCACCGTGGATTTCAGATGTTTGATGAAACTCTCGACGTCGATGCTCTCGGACAGGCTCTTCTGCCGCACGGCGGCGCACTCGTCCAGCGCGGAGTCTATCGTCCGCAGCGTCACCGTGAAGCTCTCCTGCTCCCTAGCCGCGTCCACAAGGTTGTGCGCCTCGTCGACGATCACTACGATGTCGAGGCCCTCGCCTCCGAGGTTCATGATGAAGTTGGACCTTATGTCCTCTGACAGTATGTGCACATAGGGCGCGACGACGACGTCCATGCTTTTCATAAGGGCCTTCTTCGCCTCGTAAGGGCAGACGCCCAGCCCTTCGCAGTACTTGTCGAGCTCCTCCGATCTCGGGAAGGCGTTCCTGCAATGTCCCTCGATGCTGTCGATCTCCGCCTTCACCTTGTCGAAGAAACGGCAGCCTCCCGCCTGTCCGCGGGTGCTCTTCTGCTTGCGGTCCTCGCACATCGTCGACAGGACGCTCGGCGGCAGAGAGTCGAACTCCTCGCTGCCTCTGAACAGCGGGCAGGACTTGTTCCTGCCGGTGATGGTCACCCCCGACACGTCCCTGACGAGAGATATCGCCTTCAGCTCCTTCATCACCTGGTCGCTTTGCGATATCGTGCGGGTCAGATACACGACCTTCTTGCCTACGCGCTTCGCGTGCTCCAAGCTCCCGGCCAGAGACACGATGGTCTTCCCCGTGCCTGTTCCGGACTCTATGACGATGTGGCGCCCTTGGTCAAGCGCCCCCCTGATGTCCGAGATTATCTCCATCTGGCACGCGCGGGGCAGGTAAGGCATGTATGGCGCGTCTTTGTTCTCAACGGTCAAAACCTTAGGCGGCGCCGGCACGCCGGAAAAGCCCATAAGCGAATGCTGGCTGCTCTCAGACCCCTCGTCCAAAGGTTTCCTGCACTTGCCGCATCTGCCCTGGCTGGGAAGGGCCAAAGTACCGCACCTCGTGCAGAAACGATTGTTCATACGGCTCAGAGAGAGAAGGCATGGATTTAATGGTATCTGGAAGGCGGCGCCGGCATCGGAAACTCTGCTAGCCGTCCGGCTCGTTTCGCCCGGCGCCGATATAACCCTTAAAATATAACAAGCACAATGGCCTCAAGGATAACATGGCAGGAGAAGCGGGATTCGAGAGTCCGGATGAAGACGTATCACGTGTGCGTCTCCCCAACATAAAAGAGGGAGAGATGTTCGGAATCGCCGATCAGCTTCTCGGCGCCTCGAAGATAAAGGTGATGTGCGAGGACGGAGTGTCCCGCGTCGGCCGCATCCCCGGCAAAATCAAGAAAAGGATGTGGATAAGAGAGGGCGACCTTCTCATAATCGCCCTATGGGATTTCCAGCCGGATAAATGCGACGTGAGGTTCAGGTATACCAGGACCCAAGCGGTAAATCTCAGCAAGAAGAACAGAGTGCCTAAGAACCTCGACATATTCTGAAAGGTACGCGCATGCCGTCTTACGATGAGAAATACTCATTTCTGGAAAGGCGCGTAGACGCCCTGAAGACCAACCGCACAGGCGACGAGAGGCAGACTGACGGAGAAGTCTTCGACAAGAAGACCCTGATGACGATCTACGACATGATGACCTCCGGGTTCATCGACTCCGTCAAATACCCCATATCGACTGGAAAGGAAGGCAACGTGTTCTACACGGAGGACGAGGAGGAGAACCCGTACGCTCTGAAGATATTCCGCACGTCCACGTCCACGTTCAAGAGGGTCACCAAGTATATCGAAGGGGACCCCAGGTTCAAAGGCGTCTCCGGCAACCGCTGGAGGATGATATATGCTTGGGTCAACAAGGAGTTCAGGAACCTCCAGCGTTATTCGGAAGCGGGGATACCGGTCCCGGAGCCGATAACGTTCGACAAGAACTGCCTTCTAATGGAATATCTTGGGGACGAGAACGGCCCAGCCCCCCAGCTTAAGGACGTGCCTCTCGACGACCCCACAGGAACATACGACGATGTCGTCTCCTTCATCATAGACGGCTGGAGGGACGCACGTCTGGTACACGGCGACCTAAGCGAATACAACGTCCTGATGGTGAAGGGGGAGCCCGTGCTGATCGACTGCGGCCAAGCCATGACCAACGACTTCTTCAATGCGAAAGACCTGTTGGAGCGAGACATAAAGAACGTGAACCGGTTCTTCAAGAACCGCGGCGCCGATATAATAGACATGGAAACGATTAAGGAAGAGGCCGTAAATGGCGCGGATGACGAAGAGGAGGACGAGGAATGAGGTCTGTCAGGATACCGGCCGACCGCGTGGGAACGCTGATCGGGAAGGACGGAGAGACGAAGAAGATCATAGAGCGGATGTCAGGGATACGCATCCGGGTGGACTCTGAGGGAGTGGTCACGTTCAACGAGGAGGCCGAGGGCGCAGACCCCCTTATGGCCCTTAAGATAATGGACGTCATCAAAGCGGTCGGCAGGGGGTTCAACCCTGATCGCGCAGTGAGGCTGTTCGAGGACGACGAATACTTCGAGGCTATTGACCTCAAGGAGGTAGTCGGAGACCACAAGAACCAGCTGGGAAGGATAAGGAGCAGGCTCATAGGCACTGGAGGCAAGACGAGAGCCATCATCGAGGACCTCACAGGCTGCTACATGAGCGTCTATGGAAACACCGTCGCGCTCATCGGGAACTCGGTGAGCCTCCCTGTGGCCAAGCATGCGGTGGAGCTCATACTGAACGGAAGCGAGCATGCCACAGTGTACCACTACCTTGAGAACCAGCGCCCGAGGCTGAGGATAGCGGAGATGGGGTTCGACCTCTGAGGCGATTCAATGGACGAGTTCAGATCCAACATCATCGACAATATTGACGCGGCCGCAGGTTTGGCGCGCGAGGGGCTGTGCGACAGATGTCTCGGCCGCATGTTCGGAAAGGTTGGAACGGGGACGACCAACAATTTGCGCGGGATCGAGATAAGAGAAATACTGTCCGAGCGGGGCATCGACGCCCCCCCTGCAGACCCGTGTCCGCTCTGCGAAAACGTCTTCGACCTTCTGGACAGGTTCGCAGACGCGGCGGCGGAGAAGGTGAACGACGTCGAGTCGGACAACTTCCTCATAGGCACCAGGGTGGAGCCGGAGATAGCCGCCAAGGAGAAAGACCTCGTCGAGAGACACGGCCCGACGAGTTCTGAAAGCATAAAAGCCGAGCTCAACAGGGAAATTGGGAAGGTGGCGATCCATAAGATAAACCGCCCGGTGGAATTCAAGAACCCTCAGGTGGTGGCATGCGTCGATACGCGCTTTGCGGACGTGTCGCTGGACATCGCGCCGATATTCATCGCAGGAAGATACAACAAGTTCAGCCGTGAGATACCTCAGACCATATGGCCCTGCAGAGAATGCCATGGGAAGGGATGTGCCAGATGTGGCGGCCAGGGCAAGATGTACAGCACCTCCGTCCAAGAGGTCATAGGCGACGTCGCGCTGGAGATGAGCCATGGGGAGGAACATTTCTTCCATGGCATGGGCAGAGAGGACATCGATGCCTGCATGCTCGGCGACGGCAGGCCGTTCGTGTTGGAGATAAGCAAACCCCGGAAGAGGGGCATAGACCTGGACGAATTGGAGAAGAGGGCCAATGCGTCAGACTTGGCGGCATACAGCGCCCTTCACTTCGTGAGCAGGGAGGCAGTGCAGATCTACAAGGGTTCCGACCCCGATAAAACCTATAAGGCACGCGTCAGGGCGCAGGGTAAAGTTAATAAAGAAAGAGTAAATGAGGTAGCATTATCGTTCAAGAACGTCCAAATCGACCAGAGGACTCCGCAGAGGGTTGAGCACCGGCGTGCCGACCTTGTGAGAAAGAGGGGGATTCGCTGGGTGAAAGCGGAAGTTGTAGGCGACGATGTCTTCGATTTGACCCTGAGCACGGAGTCCGGCACGTATGTGAAGGAGTTCGTGTCCGGCGACGAAGGCCGCACAAGCCCCAACTTCTCGGATGCCTTAGGGGTCCGATGCGTCGTAGAGACGCTCGATGTGCTATCGATCGACTATCAAGAACCAACGAGGGATTAAAATGGTGCAAGCATCCAAAGGAACAAGGACGAAGACCCGTAAGCTGTTACAGAAGAAACCTAGGGCGCGCGGCCTCTCTCCGATTACCAAAGCGTTCCAAATCTTCAGCGAAGGCGAAAAGGTCAACATAATAATCGATCCGAGCGTTCACAAGGGCATACCGTTCTCCAGATTCCACGGACTCACGGGAGTCGTCATCGGAGCCAGAGGCGCGGCGTATGAAGTGAGCGTCAAGGACGGGGACAAGACCAAGACGGTAGTCGCCCGCCCGGAACACCTCGTAAGGAACTCCGATTGAAGGTGCATCGCATGACTGAGCAGTATGTGACATTGGCCGAGGTCAGGGACCTTCTTACGGCTGAGAACCTGGACAGGGAACTCCTCCCGTCCCAGAAGGCGGCAATGGAGCATGCTCAGAAGACAGCGGCGATCTCGGCGGAGAACGCAAGGGCGCTCATGGCAGAAGTCATGGGGATCCACGGCGTCACAGAGTACGCCGCAGTCAAGATCGCAGACCTCGTGCCACAATACTCCGATGACGTACGCGCCATATTCTCGAAAGAGAGGGTCACCCTCGACGCCGAAATAATAAACAAGATTATTGAGGTAGTCAGTAAATACTTGTGAATTTATACACTCTGGGAGAGTGAGCCTTTTGGAAGAGTACGCGTACATATTGGACTACTTGGCGCAGGGTACTACAGGTGCCGGTAATTTTGCGAAGAAGGAGCCTGTATGCTACGCTCTCGGCGACGAAGAGTTCAAACTGTTCGAGCTGGTTCCCAAGCAAGGCTCGATCGTCAACATCGGCGAAAGGGTGTATATAGGCAAAGACGCGGTCAAGAGGACCGTCATAGACCACGTCAAGAGGCGCATAGGCCCGTCAGACCTCACGCACGGCGCGGTGGCCGAGCTGGAGTACTGCACGGCGGAGATAGTGTTGGCCAACCAGTCGCGTTTCATAAGGTTTTTCAACGACGCCGGGCCGATATCCATGCGCAAGCACCTCTTGGAAGAGTTGCCGGGGCTCGGGAAGAAGACGATGGAGTCCATTCTAAAGGCACGCACGACCGAGCACTTCAAGGATTTCACGGACCTGAGCACCAGGGCTTCAGTGAAGAACCCTGAGAAGCTGATTGCCGCCCGCGTAGTCCTCGAGATCACAGACAACACGCAGAAGCGTTATCTGTTCGTGTCTAAATGAGCCGAAGCGAGACCGGCAGGCTTATCGCCGCGACCGGAATTGTCCCGAAAAAGAGCAAGGGTCAGAACTTTTTGACCGATGGGAGGGTTGCCGACCGGCATGTGAATTTCGCGGGCGTCTCCGAGGGCGACAGGGTTTTAGAAGTGGGCCCCGGCCTAGGGATACTAACGGGGCGGATTCTGGAGCGCACCAGCAGCCTGACGTGCATAGAGTTGGACGATATTTTGGCGGACTTCATCGAGGAGAAGTACGGCGGAAGGCTGACGCTGGTAAGGGGAGACGCAGTAAAGGTCCCGTTCCCCCCTTTCGACAGGTTCGTCAGCAACTTGCCGTACAGCGTGTCGACGCCTATAATATTCAAGTTGCTGGAACACGACTTCAAGAAGGCGGTCGTGATGGTGCAGAAGGAGTTCGCCGACCGAATGGTTGCGGACGTCGGCGGCCCGGACTACTCCCGCCTGACCGTGAACCTCTACTACCGGGCAGACTGCAGGATATTGGAGAACGTCCCGCGGTCCAGGTTCAACCCGGCCCCAAAGGTGGACTCGGCGCTCGTCGAGATAGTGCCCCGCCCCGCCCCGTTCACGGTGAAGGATGAGAGGACGTTCTTCCGCGTCACCGAAACAACGTTCAACCATCGTCGCAAGAAGATCGGAACGTCGCTGAAGGCCGCTGGCATCTCCAAAGGGAACATACCGTATGCGGACGAGAGGATAGAGAATCTGCGACCGGCGGAGATAGCGGAGATTGCTGACGCGGTGTTCGACGAATCAATGCAACGCAACATCAAAGCATGATTCGTCAAATACATATTTTGTCAATGCACGATTATAATGAACATTATGACAATCGCCATCCATGGCGATGTTTATCTGAAGGACAGCGGAGTTGCATACCATCGATAGCAGGCACAGCGGCGGAAAGTTCGAGTTTGCCGTGATTTACGGAAGGCGAAGGGTCGGCAAGACTGCACCCATAGGGGGATTTGCAGAAGGCAAAAGGGCTGTCATGTTCCAAGCCAGAGAACAATCGCATGGGGAAAACCTAGACGTATTGAAGGTTGCGACAGGGGATGTCTGAATTGAGATGCTAGTACCTGCGTTGCCCGGTGGCCAAACGCGTCATGTCCTCGATTTGCGCAGGACAAGCGCCGAAGTGAGATCGGAATGCGTCCTTTCCATTATTCCACGGGCGATGTCCTGCTTCCGGCGTATTGGGAGCACGGAGTCGGGCACGTCGAGCATCATCAGCGCGTGAAACATCTCCTCCATGGTCTTGAACAGCGCCTCCGCATGGCTGGTGTTGCCGGTTGCAAGATCGTTCAGGAGCATCCTCCTCAGCTCTCCAATGCAATCTGCAAACCCGAGAATCCATGCCCCTGCGGGCATCCTGAGGCTTTCAAAGGACGGAACGGACCCCTCGTCCGTTATCGAACACAATATCAGGGCCTCGGCGCACTCTGCCAAAGCATCGACTGCGCTGTATGAGACGGACGGTTCGCTCTCGGTCAGGGACACGAGCCTCTCGGCGCCCTCTCTTATGGCGCGGAGGTCCCTGTCTTCGCCGACGTGCACGGCATGTATGACTCGTTTAGTCTCCCGTATGGCGGCGCGGGACTCGGCAACGACGGCATTGCGTGCAAGCTCTATCTCGGCCATGCGCTTCGAAGCCCGTTCGGCAGTTGCGGCGATGCTGTCCATGCATGCGGGAATGCGCCGAAAGTATTTGGTCACAGCGATGCGAAGAACGATCTTCTGAGGCCGTCACGGAACAGCTCTTCCCGTACACGGTCGTCGAACAGCCCGTCATGCTCGATAAAATCCAGACCGTCATAGACGACGTCCCGTAACGTAAGCGCATCGGCGCGGGCAAGACCAAAACCCACATCCTCCCCCGACAGGGCGCCCTCCACGTCGAACAGCGACGCATCGCCTCTCCCGACGGCCGCGATGGCCGCGGTCATGCGACGCACCATGTTCCAAAGGTAGTACCTTGCGGCAAAATCGATTATAATGAGTCCTCCGTCTTTCCATACGTTCACAGAATCAATTGTAAGCGTGGTCAGCTTCCCGTCCGCTTTGCAAAATCGGGCAAAGTCGTGCTCTCCTTCGAAAAGCCCGGCACATGTTCTCGCGGCATCGGCGTCAATGCCGTCGTCCTGCAACACATATCTGTACAGCCTGCGGTCGGCATGTCGGGGGTTGAAATCCAATCCTACTGTTGCAATGCTTCTGTAGAATACGCCTCCGGAAACAGCGTTCAGAGCCTTCAGCAGGACTGTCTGGTCTTCCAGAGGAGTGTTGAACACAGCCACGTTGCCAAGCGCGTTCACTCCGCGGTCGGTCCTGCTGGCCAGTCGAAGATCCGATTCTTCCTTCGAGACGCGGCATATCTTGCCGAGCGCCGAAAGCACTTCTCCTTCCACCGTGCGCGCCCCAGGCTGAATCTGGGACCCTGAGAACCCTTCTCCCAGATATGCGATCTTGACCGCCGTGCGAATCATGGGCGCAGGTGTCTGATGTTGTCTATGCGACGTTGGATCAGAGCGGCCTTGCCGATGTCGTGACGTACGCATATGTGGGTGCCTGTGACGAAGCGGAGCCCTTCTTCGCAGTTGAGCTCTGCATCTTCAAGATATGCCGCTATGCCGACCACAGCGATAGACCTGGATGTTCCCGTGAGGATGTTCCCGTCCACCACATCGACGTTGGCATAGTATATCTCTGCGCCGGAAGCGCGAATCTTGGCCTCGTCGATGCATATCTCGTGTCCCGAGTCGGGACTTGTCCCATATCCGGTCGGCACCACATACTTGCACACGGTGGCCAGGCTCTTGAATCTGATGTCGTCCCTCAGCTTGCCGGCGATCATGTCCCTGATTATGTCCGCAAAGTCCGTCTCCAATATGGAAAGAACGTTCATCGCCTCCGGGTCGCCGAACCTCGCATTGATCTCGACAACTTTGGGGCCGTCCGCAGTGAGCATGAACTGCCCGTACATCGGACCTACGTAGGGGCAACCCTCCGCACTCATGGCGTCAACGATCTTCTGGAGTATGCAGAGCGCGCACTCCCTGTCCGCCGAGGTGACGAATGGCAACAGGTGGTCGGCGTCGGAATAGGACCCCATCCCCCCGGTGTTCGGGCCGACGTCGCCTTCGTATGCTCTTTTGTGGTCTTGAACCAGCGGCATCGGGACGATTCTCTTTCCATCGGCGAACACCATCTGGGTGAATTCCTCTCCGACAAGCTTCTCTTCGAAGATGACCTGCCCTCCGCCGATGTTGTCCTTGAAGATGTCCCTTACGTACGCAACGGACTCGCTCAGGCTGTTGAGGTGCTCCCCTTGGACTTTCACGCCTTTTCCGCCCGTAAGCCCCACAGGCTTGATGACGACCTCCCTTGTCAGTTTGTTAAGATAGTCTTCGGCGTCTGCAACGTTATCGAACGCCGCGAACCCGACAGAACCGGCAATGTCATACTTCTTCATGAGCTCGCGCATGAACGTTTTGGACGTCTCGATCCTCGCCGCGGCCTTGGTGGGGGCGGCACACTTGACGCCGATGTTGTCCAGGGCATCCACGACTCCAGCCTCAAGGGGGGACTCCGGGCCCACGAACGCATATTTAAGACCATGCTCTATTGCAAACTCGCAAACGCCGTCTATGTCCGTGTCGTCAATGAGCTTGTACGCTTTTGCTCTGGCCATTATGCCGGGGTTGGCGTTCCTCATAACGGCATATATCTCCGCGCCGGAACGGTGCAACGCCTCGACAGCCGCATGTTCTCTTCCGCTTCCACCTATAGTCAATATCTTCATGTAAACACCTCAGAGATTCAGCGCAGAGAGGACCTCTCCCAACCCATGTTCTGTCTTCACGCTGCATCTGTATATCTCTTTCAGTCCACCGGTGAGCTTTCTGTAATCCTCGGCAATCACGTCCGGATCGACGTCCACGGCATCCGCGATGTCGATCTTGTTCAGCACGGCAACGTCTGAATGAATAAAAATGTCATGGTGCTTCCTGACCATGTCGTCCCCTTCCGTGGTGGAAACCACCACTACGCGATAGTCCGCGCCCAACGGGAAGTCCGCAGGACATACCAAGTTCCCGACGTTCTCTATGAATATCACGCCATACAGATCGAGGTTGACGTTTTCGAGTACTTTCCGGACCATTTCGGCATCCAGATGGCATTCGCGCCCCGTGTTGCAGTTCACGGCGTCGAGGCCGGATTCTCGCATTCTCCTGTAGTCGTCCTCACCGGCGACGTCGCCCGCTATCGCACACGACCTCACGCCTTTGGCGCGAAGCTGTTCGGCCAGCTTTATAATGAGGGCGGTCTTTCCGGACCCTATGGACCCCATAAGCTCTATGCATCTCACCCCATGATCTTTTAAAAGACGATAATTGGAATGGGCGATCCTGCTGTTCTCTTTTAGAACATCGTGTTCCATTCCCATTTGAACGATATGCATACGGCAAGGATGGCTTACGAAATATAAACACTATCCTTATACGTCTCTTGGCGTTATTCCCGGTCGAGCATATGAGCTATTCAGATTCCCTATCCAAAGCGCTGGATGCCGCCGGGGCCTGCGAAGGTGCCCGTATCGAGGCGGAGTCCGGCGGAAGGACATACCGCGGCGTGCTGATGCCGCATCACGAGTTCAGTTCCCCAGACGTCCTGATAATCAAGATCGGAAGCGGATATAACGTCGGCGTGAGGATGTGGCCGGAATCCAAAATCACGGTTCTGGACAGGCCGCACGAGGCACACAAGAAAGAAGATGCCGTTCCCGTCGCCGACGGCCTCCCGAGCATATCGCTCATAGGGACAGGCGGGACGATAGCGTCATACGTCGACTATCGGACCGGCGCCGTCCACCCTGCGCTGTCCGCGTCCGATATGGTCAACGCCGTTCCGGAGATCAGAGACGTAGCCAACGTGTCGGCGAAGGTGCTGTTCTCGATATTCTCAGAGAATATGAACGTGGAGCACTGGCAGAAACTCGCCGAGGCCGTCGCCGAGGAGATGAACAACGGCGCGGACGCGGTTATAGTACCTCACGGCACCGACACCATGGGGTACACCGCCGCCGCGTTATCGTTTATGCTGGAGGGCCTCACGGGGCCTGTGGTCCTCGTCGGCGCGCAAAGGTCTTCTGATCGGCCTTCGTCAGACGCGTCGTCGAACCTTTTGGCCGCGGCCAGGTTCTGTACGGCGGGCCATAGGGCGGGGGTGTTCGTGGTAATGCATGACTCGCTCGGGGACGACTCGTTCGCAGTGCATGCGGGGACGAGAGTCAGGAAGATGCACACGTCCAGGCGCGACGCGTTCCACAGCGTCAACGCGCCCCCAGTCGCACACATCGATTCCAGCGGCACGATAGAGCCGCACGTTCCCGAGAAGCCTGCACATGGCAAGGTGATCGTAAAGAACGCCATGGAACGCAACACCGTCCTTCTTCAGTACTATCCCGGTATGTCGCCCGGGCTTTTTGACGACATAATCACGAGAAGCAAGGGAATAGTCATATCGGGGTCAGGCCTCGGGCACGTGAACGAGAACATGGTGCCGCTCATAAGGAAGGCATGCGACAACGGCTCCGTAGTGGTGATAACCTCGCAGTGCCTGAGCGGGTCCACGAACCTTAACGTGTACAACACGGGGAGGGACATGCTCTCAGCAGGCGCGATATCGGTAGGCGACATGCTTCCCGAGACCGCATACGTCAAGCTCATGTGGGCGCTGGCCAACACCCGGGACGTCGAAGAGGCCAAAAATCTGATGAAACGGCCTATCCGCTCGGATACCGGGGACAGGAGGACCGTCGATGTCTGAAGAGATGAAATGCGGCATAGAGATTCACCAGCAGCTGGAAACAGGAAAACTGTTCTGTTCGTGCGACAGCGCCCTGTGCGAGACCGGGAAAGGCGCATATTTCAGGAAGCTCAGGCCCACCACAGGCGAGACCGGCGAGATCGACAGAGCCGCGCTGGTACAGTTCAAAAGAGGCATGGGGTTCAGATATCAGCGTTGCGACGAGGCGTCCTGCCTCGTCGAGCTTGACGAGGAGCCTCCGCACCCCGTCAACGAGTCCGCCTTGGAGACTGCCTTGACATACGCGTGCATGCTCGACGCCGACGTGATCGACGAGATACAGTTCATGAGGAAGATCGTGGTGGACGGCTCTAACACGTCCGGATTCCAGAGGACGTCCCTGATTTCCACCGGCGGGTCGGTCGAGGTCAACGGAAGGAAGATTGGAATACTGTCGATATGCCTGGAAGAGGACGCCGCCCGCAAGATCGAGACGAAAGGGGACGAGGTCACGTACAGGCTGGACCGTCTGGGCATACCGCTGGTGGAGGTGGCCACCGCGCCAGACATGACGACTCCCGAGGAGGTCATGGAAGTGGCGCTCAGGCTCGGCACCCTGCTCAGAGCGACGAAGAAAGTAAAACGCGGGATAGGGACCATCAGAGAGGACGTCAACATATCCATTCCCGGAGGCGCGCGCATAGAAATCAAGGGAGTCCAAGAGCTGAGGATGTTGCCCGACTTCGTTCGCAACGAGATAGGCAGGCAGAAGATGCTATTGAGGATTAAGGACGTCCTCGCCGATAGAGGGACGCAGGAGGCTCTATTCGAGCCGGTCGACGTCACGGCGGTGCTCAAAGACTGCCCCTCAAAAGTCATAAAGGGGGCGCTCGACGACAAAGGCAAAGTGATTGCAGTACGCCTCAGAGGGTTCGCAGGCGTCATGAACGGCGACGACGGCACGCTCAGGCTAGGTTCGGAGATGGCGCAGTACGCCAGGACGAAAGGGGTCAAAGGGATATTCCACTCCGACGAGCTTCCCAACTACGGGATAGAGCAACAACACGTAGACGCGCTGAGGGAGGCGTTGCGCCTTCCGCCCGACGAAGCGTTCGTGATATGCGCGGCGGCGGAGAAAAGAGCCAACGAGGCGCTCAGGACGGCCGTCGAGAGAGCCAACGAGGCGCTCAAAGGCGTCCCTGAAGAGACAAGGGACCCGCAGCCCGACGGCACCACTAGGTATTCGAGGCCCTTGCCCGGGGCGGCAAGGATGTATCCCGAGACCGACGTCCCGCCCGAAGAGATAACGCAGGAGAGGCTGGAAAGGATCCGCTCCAACCTGCCCGAGTTCCCGGAGCAGACGGAGGCGCGCCTGACCGAGAAGTACGGGATCAACAGGCAGCAGGCAAGCCAGCTGGTGAGGCAGAGCCATGACGAGCTGTTCTCCGAGATATCCGACGCATACGGCATGGCTGCCGTAGCGGCCACCATGCTCACGAACACGTACACCGAGCTGGAGCGCGACGGGTCGAGCCCAGAGAGCGTGAGCGACGCGTCCGTAATGGAGTTGTTCTCTCTGCTGAAACAGGCGCGGTTCTCGAAAGAGGCGGTCCCCGCCCTGCTCAGGGAGATGGCATCGGGGACAGGCGTCGAAGCCGCGATAAAGAAGCTTGGACTCGAATCGGTCGATTCAGGCGAAGCGGCAGGAATAATATCCAAGATCGTGAAGGAAAGGGAAGAGTTCGTCCGTAGCAAAGGCATGGACGCGGCCGGGCCGCTGATGGGCCCCGTGATGGGCGCGCTCAGAGGAAAACTGGATGGGAAGCAGGCAAGCGACCTGCTCGAGGCCGCGATAAAGAAGCTGATATCCAAGGAATGAACCCGGTCCGAGCCGCGTCGCCCGCTTGCATGCATACGAGAGGAGGCGTGCAAAGGCCTGCAACGCGGAACATGCGGCTTCGACTACGGATTCCAGGCATCGCAGGCGGTTTGTACAGGGTACGCAGATGTTCAGAGCATGCGAATCCACTGCGCAGTCACGCTATGAGTCGGCATATCGCGCATATAGCGGAATTTTAACCCCTATTTTGCCATCAATTGGCGTATTTTTGATCCCTGTTTTGCCAGCATATAGCGGAATTTTAACCCACATATTGCCGTTAATAAGCGAGATTTTATACTATGTCAGGCATAAATGAAGTATGCTCCGAAGAAAGATGACGGATTATCTTGACAAATGGAAATCGGACCCAAAGAAAAAAGCGCTTCTGATCCGGGAGCGAGACAGGTCGGGAAAACGTTCATCGTGAACTAGTTCGCCAAAAAGAACTATGACAGTTGTATATACATCAACTTCGAGGAGCGGCCGGAGCTAAAGAGCATATTCGCAGGCAACCTCGACATCCAGACGCTTATTCACAATATATCGGCGCAGTTCTTGGACGTCAGGATAACCCCTAAAAGAACAATGATCTTCCTTGACGAGATACAAAGCTGCCCGGGCGCCAGGACCGCCATAAGGTTCATGGTCCGCGACGGCAGGTTCGACATCGTGGCTTCAGGGTCGCTTTTAGGCTTGAACCACAAAGAAGTCTCTTCGTATCCTGCAGGAGACGAATCGACCGTGGATATGTATTCTCTGGACTTCGAGGAGTTCCTGTGGGCCCTCGGCGTGAGCGACGGCCTGATAGCGGACGTGAGGGGCAGGTTGAGCAGAAAGGAGCAGTTGAATACATTCCTCCTTGATCGTTTCGACGAGTACTTCCGATGGTATATGATCGTCGGAGGCATGCCTGCCGTCGTGGAGGAGTTCGTCGGCAGCCACGACTTTGGACGCGTACGCCAAACGCAGAAGAGGATTCTCGACGCCTACAAAGCAGACATCTCGAAATATGCCAAAGGAGTATCGAAAAGCAGAGCCCGAGACTGCCTCCTGTCGGTCCCGGAGCAGATGGGCGGCAGGTTCCGCTACAAAGATGTCGAAGGAATAGACGGATCGGGATATTCCGCATACGGTGACAGCCTCAACTGGTTGACGGACGCAGGGATAATCTTCAAATGCGTCAACGTCAGCGGGCCGACGCTGCCGCTGTCGTTCAACGTAAAGTACAACGTCTTCAAGGTGTTCATGAGCGATCCGGGCATATTGACGGCTATGATGGAGAAAGACACCGTGCCTGCTCTCCTGCGGGGGGACAGCCTGGTCAACGGGGGAGTTGTGGCAGAGAACGCAGTGGCTGGAGAGTTGGTCAGGAAGGGGACGCAGATGACATACTTCGAACGAAAAGGCAGACTCGAAGTGGACTTCGTCATGGGCATAGGCGCGACGGTCACTGCAGTGGAGGTGAAGTCCGGGAACAACGCCAAGTCAAAGTCTCTGGACTCCCTCATGTCAGACAAGTACGGAGTCCCCAGAGGAATCAAACTGGAGCGTACAAACGTTCATATCGATGAAAAAGGCGTGGAACACTATCCGCTCTTCGCGGCGGCGTTCATATTCCCTGACGACTCAGGCTATGTGCTGTGAGCCGTGTAACAGGCGTTCAAGCTTCGCAGGCATGCGCAAACCCCACCTTCTGGCGTCCACCAGACGCCAAAGAGGAATGCCTGGCAGACGTCGAGCCCGTTGCTCACAGGTCGATGACAGACGGTATGTCCGCAACCGAATCGACGACGTAGGTCGGCCTGACATCAGATCCTGCCAAGTCCTCTCTGCGGGCCTCTCCGCTCAGCACCAATATGGACGGCGTGCCGGCGTCGGCGGCCATCTTCATATCTGTATACAGGCGGTCCCCCACCATGGCGACGTTCTCGACGGGAAGGCCCATGACGGACGCGGCCATCTCCAGCATCCTCCTGTTCGGCTTCCCGACGACGTTTGCTTTCACATTAGCAAGCGACTCGAACAGCCTTATGAAAGGCCCGATGTCGATGTCGTAGGAATCCTCCGTCGGACAAAGGTCGTCTGGATGCGTCGCCACAAGCTCCGCGCCGCCGAGGATGAAATGGAAGGCCCGGTTGAGCTTCTCGAAAGTAAGCGTCCTGTCGTATGTGAGGAGGACGATATCTGGATTGAGATCTGTCACCGCTATCCCGGACCGTGCGACCTCTTCCTCGACCTCGGGCGAGGCCAACAGAAACACCTTCTTCCCTCGCCTCTCTTTGTTAAGATATCTTACTGTGGCCGTCACGGACGTCAGTATGTCGTCCTCCGAGACGTCGAACCCCATCGAAACGAGCTTCTCGTAGTAGCGGATTCTCGCCTTCGCGGAGTTGTTGGTCAGGAACACGAACGGCGTGCCTTTCTTTTTGAGCAGCGATATGAACTCTCTTGCGCCGGGTATAGGCAATCCGCCTTTGTACACGGTGCCGTCCATGTCGATGGCGAACCCTCGGATCTCAGAGGAACTCATCCCTGACCCTCCTGATGGTCGCCCTGAGGGCGTCCGTCGAGTCGCGGTTGTATATGCAGGCAGCGGGATGGTAGGTGGGTATGAACAATATCTCGCGGTCGCGGACGACTATGCTCCTGTCCTTGTTGACTATGTCTCCCATCTTCCCCTCGTATCCCAAGAGGTCTCTGCATGAGGACTTGCCAAGCCCCACTATCACCTCCTTCTCGTAAAGCTCCGACTCCAAGAACTGGCGGCATGCCGCCATCTCCTCCTCCGTGGGGGCGCGGTTGTTGGGAGGACGGCACTTCACGGTGTTGGTTATCATGACCTTCGAGCGGTCCAGCCCCTCGTCTTTCATAAGGCGGTCCAAGAGCTTGCCGGACTTTCCGACGAACGGCCTTCCAAGCTTGTCCTCAGTCTCTCCGGGCGCCTCTCCCACGAACACCACTTTCGAACGGAGGTCTCCGCTCGGCAGCACAAGGTTGGTACGGCCGACGCACAATCCGCAGAGCTTGCAGCAGTCCTTTGGGCGTATCATCTCTGACGGGGCAGAATCGGCCTCTTCTTCCACATAGTTGAACAGGCGTGACTGCTTCATCTTCTTTCCTTCAGAAGCTCCGAGCCTTTGACAAGCGAATCCAGCGCCACCCCCGCTCTCGCTAGGTTCTCTCTTCCTCCGCCTTCGCGGTCGATGACTGAGAATATATTACGAACGTCTGCGCCGTTCTCCCGAAGAGTCGCTATCGCCTGTATGCTGGAGCCCGCAGTGGTTATGACGTCCTCCACGACCAGCACCTTGTCTCCTGGAAAGAGGTCGCCCTCTATCAGCTTCGACGTCCCATGGTCCTTCTTCTCCTTTCTGACCATGACATACGGTATCCCGGTCGCCAGAGACAGGGCCGTTGCCAGAGGAATCGACCCCAGCACGACGCCTGCGATCCTGTCCGCTTCGATTCCCCTGTCTTTGATGCGCTCGGCCATAAGCTTCGAGATGAGGAGGAGCACTTTGGGGTTGGTGCTTGCCTTCTTGATATCTATATAGTAATCGCTCTTGGCGCCCGATGCGAGGGTGAACTCCCCGAACTGCAACGCGCCGCATTCCTCAAGTGCTTCCGATATTTCGCTGATGGTATCACCACGGTTCTTTCTTGAGCCCCATGCGGAACCCTATTATGTTGACTGCTCTGTGTATGAAGAACATTACCGCCAGGACGAGGACTAGAGCAAGCAGGTGCCACCCTTCGATGTAATTCGAGTACACCCAGTCAGGGAAGAATAGAGCCGTGACCAGAAACGCCCCGGCCACGAAGTCGTACTGGTCCAACACGGGCGCCTTGTGCCCCCGCTCCAGCCCGATCCTCCTTTTTATGAACGCCCCCGTCAGGTCTCCGAGGACTGCGCCGAACGCCAGGCAGGACAGCACCCCCACGTTAGACCAGAACGGTCCGAACCCCCAATGGCCCGACGGGTCGAAGGGATGGGAGATTCCAATCAAAACCAGCCCGATCAGGACCCCGGAGAACCCTCCGCCGAACAGCCCCATCCAGCTCTTGCCGTCTCCGAATATCCTTTTTCCCTTCAGGCTCCTGCCGAAGTCCACCTTGGTATTCCCTTTCTTTCCGAAGACCACAGCGGCGGAATTGGGGACCATGGCAGGTATGAAAAGCCAGAGGCCGGCCGCAACGATCAGCAGGATGTGTGAGAAGCCCATTTTAATTCCGTTCTGGGATGGACGTGCATGATTTAATTGTTCTTCTTCGTGTCATGCGCACGGCAAAGCCCTCACTCCGCAAGCCAATCCACTATGTTCCTGCATTTTATCCCCTTCGAATCCCCGTTGGAGGAAAGGCTCATAACTCTTAGGAAACTTTTCCTATAAAACTATAAAAATAGAAAAGTTAGGAAAGAGTTCGTAGATACGATCTAAATCGTCGATGAAGAAGGCGGGCAATGTCGCCTTAACATGCAAGCAGGTCGGAAGACGCGGCTCACTGCCCCACGGTGGCCTTGATTCTTCTGACGCCTGCGGCGGAGCTCTCTTCCTTGGTGATCCTGAACCTTCCGATCTCCCCGGTGCTTTTCACATGGGGGCCTCCGCAGAGCTCGACCGACACGTCCCCCACGGAGTAGACCTTCACGACCTCCCCGTACTTGTCCTGGAAGACGCCGACGGCGTTCCTGCTCTTGGCCTCGTCGTAGGCGAGCTCTTCGCACACGACGGGGACGTCAGAGTCTATGACGTCGTTGACGAACTTCTCGATCTCGGCAAGCTCCTCTGTCGTTAGCTTCCGGTCGAGGTTGAAGTCGAACCTTAGGCGTTCTGCGGTTATGTTGCTGCCTTTCTGCTTTATGCCGGGGTCGACGACGTTCCTCAGCGCTGCGTTGAGTATGTGGGTGGCCGTGTGGAGCCTGGTGGTCTGCTCGCTTGCGTCGGCGAGCCCGCCCTTGAACACCTGGTCGGACCCTGCGCGGGACTTGTCCTGATGCTCCTTGAAACGCTTGTCGAAGTCGTCCACGTCGATTTTGTATCCTTTCTCGGCGGCAAGCTCCTGCGTGAGCTCCACAGGGAAGCCGAACGTGTCGTAGAGCCTGAACACCAGCTCCCCGTTCAGAACAGTCGCGCCGTCGTTCTCCGCCAGCATCTCCTCAAACCTCCTGAGCCCTTTGCCGAGAGTCTTGTGGAACTTCTCTTCTTCGGCGGTTATTCCGGCAAGGATGCCATTTTTGTTCCGCTCAAGCTCGGGATACGCCTTGGAGTATTCCGAGATGACGACTTCCGAGACGTTCTGCATAACCGCCCCTTCGACGCCAATCTTGGAAAGGTACCTGCTCGCACGCCTGACGAGCCTCCTTAGAATGTATCCTTGGCCGATCTTGGCGGGAGTCACCCCGTCGCCGAGCATGAACGTCGCCGCCCTCAGGTGGTCCGCGATTATCCTGAACGACCTGACGTCGTCCGCACGCTTCCTGCCGGAGAGCTCCTCCAGCTTGCCCATGATCCCGGAGAACAGGGACGTGTCGTACACCGTCTGCGCGCGGTTGACGAAACACAGCGCCCTCTCCAGCCCCATGCCGGTGTCCACGTTCTTCTGCATCAGGGGCTCGAAGACGCCTTCCTTGGTCTTGTTGTACTGCATGAAGACGTTGTTCCAGATCTCGGTGTACTTGCCGCAGCGGCAAGAGGGGCCGCAACCAGGGCCGCACTTCGGCCTCTGGTCGTCGTAAAATATCTCCGTGTCCGGGCCGCACGGCCCGGTCTGGCCTGCGGGGCCCCACCAGTTGTCCCCTCTTCCGTAGAAGAATATCTGGTCGTCCCTCATTCCAAGGCTCCGCCATATGTCGGCGGTCTCGTCGTCCCTCGAAATCCCGTCCTCGCCCTCGAACGCAGTCACGGCAAGATGGTCGCGATCGATCTTGAGCACGGTGTTAAGGAACTCCATGCTGAACGCTATCGACTCCTTTTTGAAGTAGTCGCCCAAGGACCAGTTGCCGAGCATCTCGAAGAAAGTCAGGTGCGTGGCGTCGCCGACCTCGTCGATGTCGCCGGTCCTCACGCATTTCTGGAAATCGACCAGCCTCTTTCCACCTGGATGCCTCTCTCCCAGGAGATACGGGACCAGCGGGTGCATGCCGGCCGTCGTGAAAAGAACGGTCGGGTCGTTCTCAGGTATCAGCGATGCCGAACTTATATGGGTGTGCCCGCATGCCTTGAAAAAATCTACGAATGCCTCTCTGAGTTCCTGAGCGTCCATCGGAATGCCTCTTGCCGTCCCGATGGCCTCTTTGCTTATATACGCTATGAGGGGCGGCCGCAGTCAAGGAAAATGCCATATACCGTAATCATCATCCCCTTTCAGCCAGTGGGATATCAATGACCGGGGAAATGCACAACATCGTCGTCGCGCTGAAAGGCGTCGCGGGCAAATTGGCGGGCGCAGTCAAGAAGGCCGCGAGCAAATTGGCGAGTCGGGTCAAAAAAACCGAGAAGAACGCAGGCCGCACGCCGAACGGAGAAGCGGCTGAAGCAACAGATGTCGCCCCTTCGGGCAACGAAGGCATCGTGGGCAAGTTCACAGGCATAGTCAAAAAGACTGCCAGGAGAACCGACGGCGTGCTGGACGGCGTCACAGGCAAGGTTGCAGGCATCGCCCCGTCAGGCAACAAGAAGATCATGGCGGTAGCGATATTGGCAATAGCAGCCGTCCTGATAATCGCCGTCACGGCCGTGGTGGTCCTGGATAACGGCGGCGGAAGCCAAGCCAAAGGCATGTTGGATGACGAAGCGGCCGAGGGTAGCCTAGGCCTTGGGGCACGAATAACGTACACCGTAGGCGGGTCCGGAGAGGTGGATGTCACAGTCGTCGGCCAGAGTCAGGGATACTACCTCGTCAACGTGTCCAGTATCTCTTTCGCCGTCGGAGGCAGCGCAGAATATCAGATGTTCCACAAAGCCACTGGCCAGCTGAGGTTCGCGTTCAATGGTGGCGAAAAGGTCAAAACAGTCGACGGAGCCGAGAAGACGCTCACGGAATGGACTCTCTCCACATCCGACGGGACTACATGGAAGTTCTTTTCGAGCGGCGACGACGGCATTCCTTACATAATCGAGGCGGAGAACACGTCCAAGACGACCGCTGTGTTCAAGGCAAAATATACTACTCCTGCGACATCGTACGTCCCTCCGTCAGGCATGGACGCATTCTTCAAGTACTCCATAACGGGGTCCAACGGCCCGAACAATTTGGATGGATACGGTGGGGACCTGTATTACGGCATGGCGGCGGCAGGCAGCGGCGGGAAGTGGATTTTGAAGCTGATCGACGCCTCGTTCAACAGTGACGGTAAAGGCAACGGTGGAGGAAAATACCGTACTGTGGAGTACCTCGAGGGCAACAGCCCGCAGGACAAGATAAGCGCGGAGTATCTGGCAGGACTCGCGAACGAGGGTACTGAAACAGTATCCACGGCAGACGGTGACAAGGACTGCACCGTGTACGAGGGGAAGGTAGGGGATGCCACGATAAGGACGCACGAGGCGGGGAAGGTTTACAGGTCGTACGTCAAGAACGACGACGGGACCTATTTCTCCATCGTGTTGAAAGACTATCTGTCAAAATAAAACCGGGGCAAGCCCCGGTCGTTTTACTTTTTCAGAACCCTTCCGATCTCGGCTTTGTTCACTACGTCGGCGACGATGACCTTCTTGCCGCGTGCGGCCAATATCTTGGTGGGCAGGGGGCCGATCTCTTTGACTATGATCGCCCTGCAGTCGTCCAGCCTGTCGGCGATATCCTCTATGTGTTCTCTGTGAGATGCCCCTGCAGTCTCTGCAGAGGTGTCGACGTCCTCCGTGCGAACGTACGACAGGGCATCGTCCCTGAAGTCATATACGACGAACCTTTTGGCGTTGCCGAAGCCGCTCTCCACTTCGCCCGCGCCCGACGACGCCACGGCCACCCGGGCGTCGTTGGAGTTGTCCACCGTGATAAGCGGGTTCTCTTCCGTAGGCTTGCACCTGCACCCAGTTATGTGGGCGAACTCGGCAGAACGGTCCTCTCCGAGCAGCCCGATGGCGTCGGCGCGGCACTGACGGCAGTGGCGCATCATCTTGGCATCGATGGAACAGAGGTCCATGAGGCGTTTCCTTTCCTCGGACGTGGGGGCCCGGAGATTGCCGAAAGCGGTGCCCTCCACAGGGATCAGGGGGAGTATGTTCACGATGTATGCTCCAAGATCCTTGACCTTCTTCACCAGCTCCGGTATGTGGGCATCGTTCACGTCAGGGACCATGACGACGTTCGCTTTGACCAGCATCCCCTTGTCGGACGCTTTTTTAATTCCGTCAAGCTGTCTCTCCAGCAGTATGCCCGCTCCCTCCGAGCCATGGTATTTTTTGCCGTTCCATATCACAGATCCGTAGATTTTGCCGCCTACCTGAGGGTCTGTGGCGTTGATCGTGACGGTCACGAACCTGACTCCTAAGTCGTAAAGCCGGTCGACGTTGTCCGGCAAAGCCAAGCCGTTGGTAGATATGCACAACGTGAGCTCGTCGAACTCCTTTCCCGCAAGATACAACGTCTCGAAGGTCTCCTCGTTGGCTAGGGGGTCGCCCGGCCCTGCGATGCCTATGACGGTCAGGCCAGGTATCTTCTCCTTCACGGCCCTTATCTTTTCCACGGCCTGTTCGGGCGTAAGGACCTCGCTGGTCACGCCTGGGCGAGACTCGTTGCTGCAGTCGTACTTTCGATTGCAATAGTTGCATTGGATGTTGCACTTGGGTGCGACGGGCAGGTGCATCCTCGCAAAAGAGAGATGGGCCTCTTCATTGTAGCAGGGATGCGTCCTCAGCATCTCGGCCGTTGCGTTGCTGTCAGCCATCGTCCAGTGTATCGCCAAGTGACTATATCTGATTGCGCACACAGAATATTCTCTAAAGAATACCAACCTGTTTCTTTGTAGTACAAAGCCTGTTGTTTGCGCGACACGCATGAAACAAACCAAATAAAAGGTTCGTGATGCAGTACCGTGGCGTCGTCTCAGGACTTTGTAGACATGGTGTGTTCGAGCATCTCTGGGGCGGGAGGCGCGACGTATCGGAAGATGATGGGCGAGTATGTGATATACTGCGACGGAAAGGTAGTAGGCCTGATAACCGAGAACACGTTCTACCTGAAGATCACAGACGGTGGATGGGCGATGCTCGGCGGCGATGCTGTGCTAGCTCCCCCGTATCAGGGGGCAAAGGACCATTTCGTCATAGATGCCGTAAACACAGGCAGGGCCCTTCTGAGCGACCTTGTGTCGGTCACATACGACGAGCTTCCAGCCCCAAAATCAAAAAAGAAGAAAAGATGAAGGCGTCAACATGTCCGACGACCCGATGAATATCGAAAAGATGATTGCCGACATGAACAGCAACATGCCGATCAACCGCAGATCCGTTATAGACTACATAGAAAAGGGAAATCTAGTTTTCGAGACCCGGGGAGGAGGTGCGTGCGCCTTCGAGGAGTCCGAGTTAGAATACCTGGCATCCAAATGCACCGACGCGGAGAAGACTCGCCTGCGCCTGCCGATTTTTGTGAGCACGGACGCGTCATGTCCCGGGGCATGGAAGATCGAAGGCAGGACAGAGGTGGCAGTCGTCTCCAAGATGCTTGAAAAAAGGCCCTATCGCGAAGACTATCTGAGGCTGTATTATCCGGATTTAAAAGAACTGAAGAAATTGCTTTCTGGACTCATTGCCGTACTGTTCATTTTATGATGGTTCTGCGACGTTGTCCTCGGCCCTGTGTGTTTCATCAATGGTATAATATATAATCCATACCATTCATGGTATTGATTTGGATATGGTAAGGGTCAACGGTTCTAAATTCGGAATCAACAATAGAATCAGCCTAGTCTCGCCGTTACCTGAGCTACTGGGGATGGAACACGGCGAGGAGATAGTCTTCTTTGTCGAAAACGGTGAAGTAATAATTAGAAAGAAAACTCGCAGGTACAACGGGTTTGATTTCGAAAGCAAAGAAATAAAAGAAAGACTGGACGAGTTTGAGAGGAAAGAATCTGAATCGATAGTTGACATATCTGACAGTTCTAATGTTGAACAGACAGCATTTAAAGAGTATCAAAGGGATAAGGCAAGGCGGAAGAGCCTGTAAAAACCAGAGTAAAATCAAACACAGAGACACAAGGATACTGCACATGATGAGTGATGACATTGGAAAATTAACGTCTCTGTACGATGGCAATGGCATCAAAGGCGTGCATGTACTCGAAGGAAGTCTGGTATCAGTATTTCTTATCCAGAATGCAATTGCCCCCATAGGGGATTTGATCCTCGATTCGATAAAACATGGGGACGCGTTACTAGAGGATAGGATACTTAAATCAGGCATTGAAGTCACCCCAAAGCTTATTGAACACGTGATGGAACGTCAAATCGATGAAGACAAAAAGCGAAAAAACGGAGTCGTGTTCACTCCAGATTATATCTCGGATTACATCCTCACAGATGTTCTTGCGCGTGCGCCAAACGAATCCTCAACAATAATCGATCCGGCTTGCGGTGCCGGCGCATTCTTGACGATTGCAACAGAAAAGCTATCAAAAAAATTGAAACAGAAGGCGATTCATACAATCTCCAATAATATATATGGAATAGACATAGACGAGGAGAACGTAAAGAATTGCAAACTGTTACTTTCATTATTGATTTTGGCCGAAGGTGAAAATCCCGACCGTTGCCGATTCAATATAGCATGTGCGGACTCGTTGAAAGAAGATTGGACGAAAATATTTGATGTCGGCCCCTTCGACTATGTCGTCGGAAATCCACCATATGTGAACCCTCACGACCTCGACCCCGAGGTTGCGGCATTCCTGCGGAACAATTTTGAGACGACGCACAGGGGGACTGCAAATATATTCTACGCATTCGTAGAAAAGAGTCTGCGGCATTTGTCCGAACAGGGGGAGTTTGGTATGATCTTACCAAACAACTATCTGACGATAACGGCGGCCGAAGAGCTGAGAAAGACGTTGGTCGACGGAAGGTACATTAAAAAGATTGTTGATTTTGGCGACAATATGATATTCAGCCCTGTCAGGGCTTACAGTTCCCTGCTCTTTTTAAACAAAAAAAGTGGAGAACAATTCCAATACGCAGTAATGAAGAATACAGACGATATACCGCGCGTGTTGCTCGAATTGGAATTTAACGAGCACAGAGTTGAAATGCTGGATTCAAAGGGTTGGAAACTAGTTGACCACGGCACGCTGCTCAACATCAGACGCATTGAAAAAGCGGGTGTGCCAATCAAAGACTACATCCACACTGGTCTTGCTACACTGCGCGACGACATTTATTTCATAGACGGACGAGGTCCGGGCGGCAATTACTATAAAATGTTCAATGGCATCAAATATTTGATCGAGCCAGAGATATTGAGGGACGTGTACAAGATCTCCAATATCAAATCTGAAGCATTTTTGTCCGATGCCCAGCAGAAAATAATATTTCCATACATTTCCAAAACGCAACTTGACCTTGCAGGAAGGGCTATAAAAAATACAAATATTCTTGTTTCAGAAACAGAATTGCGAGACAAATATCCGCTTTGCTACGGATATCTGTGCGCCCGCAGGGGGGAATTGGGCCAGAGAGACAAAGGGAAACCCGGCAAAGAGGGCTGGTATGCATATGGGCGCGGGCAAGGAATTGGGTACGTAAATCGTAAGCTCCTCTTTCCAACATTCAGCAACAGTCCGAAATTTATGCTGGTGAATGATGAAAATGCACTTTTTTCCAATGGATATGCGATTGTGGGAAATGACTCGATGGACATAGAGTTATTGCAGTTGATTTTAAACTCCAAGATAATGGATTATTACATATCCAATACGAGTTACTCAATCGAGGGAGGGTACAGATGTTATCAAAAGAAGTACCTTCAAAATTTTTCAATTCCAGAGTTGACCGATCGGGAAAAAATAATCATCCGGGATGGGAACGAACACGCAAGGAACAAGTTTTTAACAGAGAAGTACAACTTAGTCCTTTAATCTCTCCACACCAAATCTTTCATCATATTTGTCAAGCAGCGTTTTGATGAACTT
This sequence comes from Candidatus Methanoplasma porotermitis, assembly GCA_031290095.1. GTDB lineage: Archaea > Thermoplasmatota > Thermoplasmata > Methanomassiliicoccales > Methanomethylophilaceae > Methanoplasma > Methanoplasma porotermitis. The sequence continues at coordinate 8,113 of JAITOF010000079.1, read as the reverse complement.
CTCGTATGAAATGTCATACAGGTCCAAGGGGAACGAGCGACAAATAATCCCATCGTCAACCAGTTCCTTGCTGGTTTGATAAAGCTTCGGAGGGTCGTGTTTAAAGTCAACAATAAGCAATGCACACACCTCATACATGTATAGGGCATCTTCCGGTCCATCTCGTCCACTAACTTCAAGGAAAAAACTGATATATTTTTCTACATTTGTATGGCGGGTTTTAAACATGACTCTGTTCTCATCCATTACTCCCTCCTCATATTCGTAAAGCGGAATGAGGTACACTTCGCCCATGATAAGATCCTTATAAACCAGGCGCAGGTTGAGTGGTTCAGCAAACGTTCTTTCAAAAAGCGTATCTGTGTTTTTACATATGCTGCTGAGTTGGCTCCTGACATTGATTACCAGCGTATGTTTTGTAAATTCTGAGCCATGTTCGTCCATTGCCTCTTCAACAGCAGAAGGCCCCCAATCTATATTTCTCGGTGTCCTCGTCACGTTCTTTGGTACGATGCAAATATCCTGTTTTTTTGATTTGAGAAACCCTGCGATCTTCATCTCCGGACTCGACTGCCCTACCGGAGGTATGATTAAACGCCGATCTACGCCGTTTGAAACAAGATCTTCCTTAACTGCCTCATGAAGCAAGTTTATCAATTTGGAAGAACGTATCAGAGACTCCTTTCCACGCTTCCCGTCCTCAATAATCGCATTCTCTAACAAGTTTTTCATTTCTATCAGTTTATTCGGGAGAGCAGTCACAGTCACCTGATGACAAAAGACATGATAATAATTACGCACAACCCGTCGCACTAGACGAGGTCTTGCCAAGTGGTTCGTATTTATCGTATAATTTTTTCTGATCTAGGTGCCGTCCGACACATTCAAAAACAGTGTCCAGCAGAATTTGAAAATCTTTAAATAGGGGTCATTACTACAGGAGTTTGCGCGACGAGACCCGTCGTGTGATCCATGCAGAAAATGCGTGGATATTCATTCACCGGGCTACAGGCCCGGCTGATGCTTATTCCTGCTGTAGAAGAAGTAATTATATACTACCTATACATCGGGAGTATCCACCCCGCTGAAAAGCGGAGAATGATACAATCATGCACCCGGAGAGAGGTCCTCTTCCGGGGAAGAGGCGTAGGGCTCCGAGAATGGAGGATGAGTTCGGATAAAGCCCGATGACCGCCGATCATACGCAACCTGGACGTGTGCTAGATCATACGCCAGCGGCGATGCTACGCCGCATGGGGAATGGTTCGGCTATAGCGCTGAAGAAGGTCGTGTCAAGCTGCGATAAGCGTCGGGTAGGTGCAAGAAGCCTATGATCCGACGATGACCTAATGGGACTTCCTATTCTTCGGAATGATCAGTAATGATCGGGAACGCGGGGGATTGAAGCATCTTAGTACCCGCAGGAAAAGAAATCAATTGAGATACCGTTAGTAAAGGCGATCGAAAGCGGTACAGGGCAAACTGAATCCCATATGGAAACATAAGGGAGGTGTGGTGTTACAGGCTCATTTACTCCTAAGTCGAAAGATTCAAAGTTGACTGGAAAGTCGCGCCATAGAGGGTGATAGCCCCTTAGAAGAAGGTCGATATGGAGATTTTTGATGTCCTTGAGTAACGTGCATTGGATATTGCGCGTGAATTCGGGAGGCATTCACTTCCAACCCTAAATACGTCTATAGTCCGATAGTGTAGTAGTAGCGTGAGCGAAAACTGAAAAGTACCCTTAACGGGAGGTTAAAAGACCTGAAACCATGCGGTCAAAGATTTACATAGCATGAAAGGGAAGAAGCCATTTATGGCTGACCAGTGTTATGTTGTTCGTTTAGAAAAACGATCCAGGGAGTTCTGGTCATTGGCGAGGTTAACCATTCAATTGGGAAGCCGAAGGGAAACCGATTGTCCGCAGTTTTTACGAGGGACAAGGTGTGCTCGCCTGGAGTCAATGGCGCGGAGACCCGAAGCCGGTCGATCTATGCCTGAGCAGGATGAAGCCTCTCGAAGGGGAGGTGGAGGTCCGAACCAGTACTGATGTGCAAATCGTTTGGATGACTTGGGTATAGGGGTGAAAGGCCAATCTAGGCCGGATATAGCTGGTTCCCACTGAGACTAGTCGCAGCTAGACCTCGATCGAGGCAGAACGTGAGGTAGAGCACCGATTGGGTACTTAGGGAAAGAAATTTCTCGGTATCCTGTCAAACTCCGAATTTGCGTTCACCGTAGACGTCGGGTGCAAGGCCATCCGGGGTAAGCTTGATGGCCGCGAGGGAAACAACCCAGACTATAGTTAAGGTCCCTAAATTTCGGTCAAGTGTAATAGGGAAATGGCGTCGGCAGTCAGAGACAACCGGGAGGTGGGCTTAGAAGCAGCCATCCTTTAAAGATAGCGTAACAGCTCACCGGTCGAGATTGTGGGCCCAGAAAATGGACGGGGCTAAACCGAGTACCGATACTATAGAATACAGCAATGTAATTTGGTAAGTGGGCGCGGTGCATGGGCAGAAGTAGGGCCGTGAGGTCCTATGGACCGTGTACCGACGAGGATCCTGGAGAGAGTAGCAGCAAAGTACGGTGAGAATCCGTACCGCCGCAGGGGCAAGGGTTCCTTGGCAATGTTCGTCAGCCAAGGGTTAGTCGATCCTAAGGTAGTTCTTAATCGAGGCTATCGAATGGGAAACAGGTTAATATTCCTGTACTAGAATTTCCTTTGTCCACATTTATGGATCGGGATAGCTACAGTACATTTGTCTGTGTATCTAAGTGTGTAAAGCCATGAAGAACCGTAATGGTGAGAAGTGGCAGAAAGCATGATGGGGCGAGAGTAATCTCGCTTGTGGTAATTCCTGGTCCCCGTGAAAAGGATGTGGTTACAGAAATTCTATTCGTACCAAGAACCGACACAGGTGTCCCTAGGTGAGTAGCCTAAGGCGTGTTAGCATAATCAAGGCGAGGGAACTCGGCAAATTGGCCCTGTAACTTCGGGATAAAGGGTGCCAGTAGTGAGAGCTACTGGTCGCAGTGACAAGAGAACACCGACTGTTTAATAAAAACATAGGTCTCTGCTAGTTCGAAAGGATGTGTATAGAGGCCGAAGCCTGCCCAGTGTCGGCATCTGAAATTCTGTTTCAACGGAACGAAGGACCGATAAACGGCGGGGGTAACTATGACCCTCTTAAGGTAGCGTAATACCTTGTCGCTTAATTGGCGACTTGCATGAAGGCTCAACGAGTGTTCTACTGTCCCCGCCTTGACGCTAGTGAAATCAATCAATCTGGTGCACAATCCAGATCCCTCCATCTGAAAGCGAAGACCCCATGGAGTTTCACTGCAACCTGTTGTTGTTGTAAGAATTGGTATGTGTAGGGTAGGCGGGAGACGTTACCCAGGAAGGTGCGCTAGCATCTCTCCGAGTCGACGATGAAACACCGCCCTTACTAGTTTTTACGACTCACCTTTTCGGAGGAACAGCTATAGGCAGGCAGTTCGGGTGGGGCGCCACGCCCTCAAAAAGATAACAAGGGCGCCCAAAGGTTAGCTCAGGTAGGTCAGAAATCTACCGAAGAATGTAAGGGTATAAGCTAGCTTGACTCGGATCCAGACAATAGGGATCGGAGATAGGAAACTACGGCCTAGCGAACCAATCAACCTCCTGAATGGGGGTGATTGATGTCAGAAAAATTACCCTGGGGATAATTGAGTTGTCTCGAGCAAGAGTTCATATCGACCTCGAGGCTTGCTACTTCGCTGTCGGCTCTCCCTATCCTGGTGGTGCAGCAGCTGCCAAGGGTGGGGTTGTTCGCCCATTAAAAGGGATCGTGAGCTGGGTTTAAAACGTCGCGAGACAGTTTTGTTGCTTTTTGATGGAGGTGTAGGTGCCTGACGAGAAGGATCCTTTAGTACGAGAGGAACAGGGATTCGTCGCCTCTAGTTTATCAGTTGTCTGACAAGGCATGCTGAGTAGCCACGCGATAGCGGATAAGAGCTGAAAGCATCTAAGCTCGAAGCCGTCTTGAAAAAGAGGCACCAAAGGACGCTCATAAATGATGAGTTTGATAGAAGCCGGATGTAAGTACCGAGGTTCGCCGAGGTATTCAGTCCTGGCTAACTAAAGTCCGTTACGTCGCTGGATATGGTCTAGCAGTCAAACAGGTTGCGCATGAAAAATTCTCATCCTCCCGGCAGCTTCGGCTGTCGTTAAATCGTATTTTTGATTTTTGTTCAGGTGGAATGGTTTTTGTTGCCGATCGGCTATGCTTGCCCTTAAGTATGTGCGGGTTATCGAACGGACGTTTTTGAAGCGGGCTTGGCATAAGGCGGTGTCGCCGAGAATCGAAAATGATCAAACCATGTTGCAAAAACCATCCTCCTGCAATGCCTGGAGGCCTGTCTCCAAGCCACAAACGCTTGTTAAAAACACGCCTTACATACATCTATATACCAACACCTGTTGCTTTTTTTCGATGGCAGTACACGCAATCCCTCCTTCGTATGCGTTCGGCTCGAACGTCTTTGTGATAGTGGGAGACAGGACTGCAGTCGTGGATGCCGGGTCCGAGGGAAACTCCTCGTACACCGTAAACAAGGTCAGGGAGGCGCTGGGCGGAAGGTCGCTTGACATGCTCATCCTCACGCACGCGCACTACGACCACATAGGCGGGGTTCCCGCGATCGTGGATGAATTCGGATGCACAGTCTATGCCGGCAAGGACGCCCGCGCCATCGCGGACGCCGACTCGTCCGTCACTCTGTGCGACGACTTCGACGGAACTCCCGTCCAGGTGGAGGTCGAGGAGCTGGCGGACGGGGACGTCATAGACTTGGGAGGACACAGGTTGCGAGTGATGGACACTCCCGGGCATACTGTCGGCGAGATCTGTCTCTACGACGAAAAGTCTTCAGACTTGTTCTCGGGCGACGTGGTGTTTAAAACTGGGGTGGGAAGGACAGATCTGCCCACCGGCTCCAGTGCGGACATGGCGTGGTCTTTGAGGAGGCTCGCCAACATACAAATAAACATATTGTATCCAGGTCACGGCAGTTGTTGCACCGATGGCAATGCATCAGTAAGACATGCCATGCGTATAATGGGGATGGAACAATGAGAGTATTGAAATGCGAGTTCGGAAGCCTCGGGTTCGACGAGGCGGTAAAGTGTGCGGCCGAATAGACGGCCGCCGGCAAGGTGGTCGTCTACCCTACCGACACCGTATATGGCGTGGGCGCCGACATTTTCGACGAGATCGCCGTGAAGAGCGTGTTCATCAAAAAGAACCGTCCGTTCGACATGCCTCTGTCCGTAGCCGTAGCCGATGTTAGGATGATGGAGTCCATCGCAGAGATCAACGACGTCGCCAGGAAGCTCATCGAGGAGTTCCTCCCCGGGCCGCTGACACTCGTTGTCAACAAAAAAGACTGCGTCCCCGACATGGTCTCCGCAGGAACCTCGAGCATAGGGATCAGGATACCCGACAATCCGATCTCGGTCGGAATAACAAAATTGGCCGGGCCGATAACGTCGACGTCTGCCAACGTCCATTCGCATCCCGATTCCACCACGGTAGAGGCAGCGATCGGCGACCTTGGCGGCCTTATAGACTTGTACATAGACGCGGGGCCGTCGAAGATAAAGCAACACTCCACGATCGTCCAGATCGAAGACGACGGGGTCAAGTTCATGCGTCACGGGGCGATACCCGTACATCAGATAGAGGCTGTGTTAAATGCTTGACTCCGAAGAATTGGCCAAGCTGAGGAAGGCCGGAGAGGTGTCGGCGACGGCCAGGGACAAAGGAATGGCGATGGTCAAGGCGGGAGCCAAGCTGTACGATGTCGCTCAGGAGGTCGAAGGATACATCCGCAGCCGCGGATGCGGCCTCGCGTTCCCGTGCAACCTCGGGATAAACGAAGTTGCGGCGCATTACACGCCGTCCGTGGACGACAAGAAGGTCTTCGAGGTCGGCGACGTGGTCAAAGTGGACTGCGGGGCAGAGATTGACGGATATGTCGGAGACACCGCAGGCACCGTGGAGGTCGGCACTAGGACGCACAGGGACCTCGTCCTTGCGTCAAAAACCGCAAGAGACACTGTGGCCGAGTTCATGTGCGCGGGCATCCAGATACGCGAGATCGGAAGGGCGGTGGAGATGTGCATCAATCAGGCAGGGTTCAACCCTATACGCAACCTGTGCGGCCACCAGATAAAGCCGTACAATCTCCATGCCGGCCTGTCCATACCAAACTATGACGACGGCAACGCGTCCAAAGCGGAGCCGGGGATGGTCATAGCGATAGAGCCCTTCGCCACCGACGGCATCGGAACCGTGGACAACGGCCCTCTGGGAAACATCGTCAGGATCGTCAGGGAACGGCCGTTGGCCGATGCCAAGGCGCAGGAGTTCTTCAATTACGCGAAGGGGGAGTTCCACACGTTCCCGTTCTGCGCCCGGAGCTGCGACTTCAAAGACGCCGAGAAGCATGTGAGGACGCTGGTCCGACACGGGGTGCTGTCCGCATATGCCCAGATGGTGGAATCCTCGGGAGGGACGGTGTCCCAACACGAGCACACGTTCTATATAACCGAGGGGAAGGCAGAGGTCACGACGTTGCCGTGAAGCCGTCCGAGCATGCGGGGCCGTTTCCAGAATCCACCGTGTCAAAGCGTCGGCGATCCCCGCTGACAAGATGGCGCGAGATCTTCGTCATAGTTGATGCAGTACTCGAACATAGCTACGAAATCGGCATAGACCTCCGACGGAGCCCATTTCCAAGTTCTTCAGGACATCATTGATGTATAAGCTGTACTCTGCAGCCGTAACGCCTGATGGGCCGACGGGATGTAATCTATTCATCGACGTCTCGCCAACTCTGTTTTTATGGCCCTCAGACGCGGTGGGCGGCTTCCAACGCTCCTCTGCCATCTGCACCGGCGTCTTGGATGTCGGCGTCGCCTTGCATCTGTCCGTATTTGCGGCGTTTCTCCGCCGTGATGCTCTCTGGCGTAGGCGTCGCTTTTTGCGTTGTCACGGACAGCCTCCTCGTATTCTTCCTGCGTCATGAGGTTGCGCTCGACGCACTTGTCCAGCGGGACGCTCTCCTTCTTCTTGAAGTCGTACATTCCGGTGCAAATCGCAAACACAGGATCTCTGTTCATGGCACCACCTCCGACACGTAGCGCTTATTTCTGCCTTTCGTAGACCTCACCAGCCTGAACATCGCCCCCCTCTTCAGAAGGAACTCGTACTCGGCCAGCCATTTCGACATGTCGCCCAGAAGAATCCCGCCGCCCTTCCCGCCGGGGAACCGTATCTCCACGACATCTTGGACCGAGAAGTCGTGCGCGAACTTCTCGGACACGGTCGTCGACGTGTAAGACGGCGATGTGAACTCCCGCCCGGGCTTCGCCGTCCTCAATCCGGGGAATTCGACATCGACGTCGCAGCCCCTGTACAGCTTCAAGGCGGGGGACGTCGTCTCGCTTATCGCCCTGTCGAGGTTCTTGACGTCGTCGAGGACGCCCTTCCCGCCCTCCTGCCCCCAGTTGGCCCTGATCCGGTAAGGCTCCCCCTCCCGGAGGACGCCGTTGACGTCCTTGAACCCGTTGTTGGTGTAGTATCTGAACGAATGCCTCTCGCCTTCGGTCACGGCAGGAAGGACGGAACGTTTGCGTGCGGCCGCGGCAATCCGATAGCCGTCCTCGAACCTGACGTCGGGAGGCACTTCGATGCGGGACCTCGCCGCCTCGCGCCCCATCCTCGCGTACTCCGATGGATCGACGTTCCTATTCAGGGCTGACCTCGGCACGGACCTCCGCGTGCCTTCGAGGTCGCCGTAGTCGATGTCCTCGACGGGTGTCCCCTCGGAGGGGGCGTCCCCGTTCTTGCTCGAATCATGGACATGCCTCTCCTCCTGACGGCGCTTCATGCCTGGAGAGACTTCGGGGAGGGATATAAAGCGAAAATGCCACAGTAAACGACGTACTTTATGTCCCTCCCCCCCCCCGCCTTCTCCCCCCGATCTTGCTTGGACAAGCATGCCTGCGGCGACGGCCGAGGCATCAGGTCGCTGTTGGACGGCGGGAAGGCGACAACATGATTTT
>JAITOF010000049.1 GCA_031290095.1 Candidatus Methanoplasma porotermitis | reverse complement strand
CTCGGTCACGCCTGCCACGTCCGCGACCTCCCTCTGGGTCCTGCGCTCGTTGCACTGGATCGAGGAGATGTATATCGCGGCGGCGGCGACCCCGGTGGGCCCGCGCCCTGACGTCAGCTCCTTCTCCGAGGCATCCTTCAGGATCTCCGCGGCCCTGCTTTGGACCTCTCCGCTCAGCTTGAGCTCGGAGCAGAACCTCTGCACATAGTCCTGAGGCTTCGTCGGCATGAGCTTCAGCTTGAGTTCGCGCGTCATGAAACGGTACGTGCGGCCTATCTCCTTCCTGCCGACGCGGCTGGAGCCGGCGACTTCGTCGAGAGTCCTAGGCACGCCGCACTGCCTGCATGCGGCATACAGCGAAGCCGCAACGACGCCTTCGATGGACCTTCCTCTTATGAGGTTCTTGTTGACGGCCTTCCTGTAAATCATCGCGGCAGTCTCTCTGACGTTCCTCGGAAGCCCCATCGCGGAAGCCATCCTGTCGAGCTCCGACAGGGCGAACGCAAGGTTCCTCTCGGTGGCGTTCGACACACGGATCCTTCTCTGCCATTTCCTGAGGCGGTAGAGCTGGGCCCGGTTTCTGGTGGGTATGCTCTTTCCGTAACTGTCCTTGTTCTTCCAAGATATCTCGGTAGACAGGCCTTTGTCGTGGATGGTGTAAGTCATCGGCGCGCCGGTGCGCGCCCTTTTCTCGCCCTGCTCCACGTCGAACGCTCTCCATTCAGGCCCCTGGTCGATGAATTGATCGTCAAGCACCAGCCCGCAATCCTCGCAAATGAGCTCTCCTCTTTCATAATCGCGCACCAAGTGGTGGCTCCCGCACTCGGGACAGACCTCAATCTCTTCTGTTCCTTCTCTTGTCTTTGACATCTTGAGTCCCTCTTGAGTAAATCTCTTTGTTCGCCAAGCCGCCGGCGACCGCGTCCTGATTCAGAAGAATCGAGGCATATGGCCTGTCTACGGGTCCGAACACGCGTTTCACGACGCCTATTTTTCGTCCTCGGGCATCAAACACGACATCCCCTATGTTCGGCGTCGTAACACAAACCGCAACGGCTACTCCGTCGCGACCGACCTCCTCTAATGTTCCCACCCGCGTTGTTCCCGTCAAATGGTAATCCTCATCTTAATATAGAACTGTAAAGGATATTCATATTTATATGTTTAGGAATATATTTTATATAACGATATATACGTATAAATACATATGAGTGACTTTTTCCCATTGGCCGCCTAGGGGCAGGTTATAGGACACAACCGCACTCAGAACGGGGGAAGGCACGCGGTTCTACGCACTCCTGTTCCCTGTCGACGCAGGGTGCCTTCGCACGCATGCGCCGTCGGCCGGCCTGGTGCCTGGCAACGGACTTTGCTAAAGGTTTAATAATAATGACCGTTGTATGAGACCAAACAGAAGGGTCGCCCGAAGCGACACTAAGGAGGTTTGAAGAATGGATATCGGTATATGGGATTTCCTGACGGTCGTCATGTTCGTGTTTGCACTTGTCATGATGGTCGCTGGACTGTTCTCGACATATTTCGGAGCCGGGAAAAGCCGGGCTTACGGGGTCGCCATACTTGCGGTCGGCCTCGTCGTGGCAGTTGCATGGGCGTATCTGGTCGGATACAGCGACATTGAGCCGCTCTGCAACGTGGCGGCCTGGGACGTGATGTACGACGCGATAATCAACGCGATAGCAGTCATAATCGGCGCGTTGGTGGCCATAGGGGTGTTCCTTGTGGCAGTCCTTAAGAGTTAAGCCGCATAGTCGGCACTGCCGGACCCTCATGGGTTCGGTGGATTTTTATCATTCTTGCCTGATAGCCTTTGCGATGCAGAAAGTACTTGTGATCATAGGGAGCAAGAGCGACCTTCCGGTGGCTGAAAAAGGACTCCCGCTCTTGAGGAGGTTCGGGATAGGGTTCGAGACAGTCGTGGCGTCCGCGCACAGGACGCCGAAGAGGGTCGAGGACCTTGTGAAAGGGTCCGACGCAGGAGTGTTCATAGCCATAGCAGGTCTGTCCGCGGCCCTTCCCGGAGCAGTGGCGTCGTTCACATGCAAGCCGGTCATAGGGGTGCCTGTCAGCGGCAGCGTCAATCTGGACGCCATCCTCTCGGTGGTGCAGATGCCGCCGGGGATACCGGTGGCGGCAGTCGGCCTGGACCGAGGGGACAACGCCGCCGTCCTTGCCGCAGAGATACTGAGCATTGCAGACCCAGAGATAGGCAGGAGGCTGGAGGATTACAGAAAGGAGCAAGCCGCCAAAGTGGAGGCCGACTCGGAACAGGTGAGGACAGATGTTGGGTCTTGAAGATTTCATAGAGGAAGCGATCGGGAAACTGAAGAGTGACATCCCCCGGAAGGCGATTATTGCGTGTTCCGGGGGCGTGGACAGCATGGTCGCCGCAGCGCTGGCGTCCAAGGCCGTCGGCGACAGGCTCCTCGCAGTATACGTCGACACAGGGCTGATGAGAAAGGGCGAGACCGCCGAAGTGGAGGCGATGCTCGTCGACACCGGGATAAACTACAAAATCGCCGAAGCAGGAAAAGAGTTCTTCGACGCACTCGAAGGCGTCACCGACCCGGAGCAGAAACGCAAGATCATCGGCGAGAGGTTCATACGCGTCTTCGAGAAGGAGGCCAAGGCCTTCGGGGCCGACTGCCTGGTGCAGGGAACGATCGCCCCTGACTGGATAGAGTCGGGAGACGGAGTCCGGGACACGATAAAATCGCATCACAACGTCGGCGGGCTCCCCAAGGATTTGGGCATGAAGGTCGTGGAACCGCTCAGAGACCTGTACAAGGACGAGGTCAGGGACGTGGCGAGGGCGCTCGGAGTCAAGGCGTCGGAGAGGCAGCCCTTTCCCGGGCCAGCGCTTGCGGTCAGATGCCTCGGGGAGGTCAACCCCGAGAATGTGGAGGTCGTGAGAGAGGCGTGCCACATCGTGGAGGACGAGATCCAGAAAGCGGCGTCGGCGGGGAAGATGGAGCTTCCGTGGCAGTATTTTGCCGTGCTCCTGCCGACGAGGTCGGTCGGCGTGCAGGGCGACAGGAGGGCATACGGCAAGACTATAGCCGTCCGTGCCGTCACGTCCGTCGACGGAATGACGGCGACATACGCCAAGATACCCTTGGACGTCCTCGACGCCGTGGCGACGCGCATAACCAACACGATGAAGTCGCAAGTGAACCGTGTGGTGTACGACATAACGAACAAGCCCCCGTCCACGATTGAATGGGAATGAGGATTCGGGGTGGCGCCCGGGTTCTGCATCATATTTATATCAGGGCTTCGCAGTCGGCCATGCATGAGGGTGTATGTCGTGGACAACGGGGGTCAGTGGACTCACCGAGAATGGAGGGTCCTGAAGTATCTCAAGGTCGATTCCAGGATCGTCCCGAACACGACGCCGTTCTCCGAGCTGGCAGACCTTGACGGCCTGGTACTCTCAGGAGGGGCACCCAGCGTGGCGTCGGACGCAGGGCTCATGGGCAACAACGGGGAGTACCTCGACAAGGCGGAATATCCCGTCCTCGGAATATGCGCCGGGATGCAATTCCTGTCGGAGCATTTCGGAGGGTCGCTGGGGCCGAGCGTGAATCCTGAGTTCGGAAGAGTGGGGCTCAAGGTGGGCGATCACACAGACCTGTTCCGCAACCTTCCGTCGGAGTTCAACGTATGGGCGTCTCACAACGACGAAGTCAAAAGCGTCCCGCAGGGATTCGTTGTGACTGCATCGTCGGAAACCTGTCCTGTAGAGGCGGTCCGTTCGCTCGACCGCCCGATATATGGCGTTCAGTTCCACCCGGAGGTGGAGAACACAGAGAACGGCCCACAGATATTTCAGAATTTCTTGAACATCATATCCGAGAGGAGAAGGTGACCCCCTCCGAATAAGAGTCCAAAACCCTCAGCTCTGGCTGAGGACCTCGAGCTGGCTTATAGCATTCCAGATGAGGGTCCTTCCGTGGAGAGGGATGTTCGGGTCGTTCGCAAGGTCGTCCAGAATTATTATGGCGCTGGTGGCTCTTACGTCCATGGCGTTCTTTTCGTCAAGCAGGCGCCCCTTGGCGTCGTTCGCTCCTTTCCTGATGTTTCTCGGGACAGACGTGTCCTCCGCCAAAGTATCGAGCACATCAACTACTTGTTTCACTTGTTTGGTTTTGTCTGCCATACGGCATTCCTCCTCTCAGATGGATTCGAATTCTTCCTGAAGGTCGATCATCAATTGTTCCAAGACTTCTTCGAAATTGGGGGATTTATACTCCCTGATGCCGCCGATGTCGCTCTGGATTCTGGCGACGAAGTCGTTGTTGTCCTTAACCAATTCAACGTTGCACAAAAGCTCTTCCATTGTTGTCACCCCATGCAGGAATACATTACCGAACATGGAACCTGTATATAAT
>JAITOF010000018.1 GCA_031290095.1 Candidatus Methanoplasma porotermitis | reverse complement strand
CAGGCCGTCGCCGTCTATGTCCGCATCCTTGTCGCTCGCGTCCATCGGGTCCAAGCCGTGCAGCCACTCCCACCAGTCGGGCATGCCGTCGTAGTCTTGGTCCGTGAACGCGCCGCGGCCATATCCCAACATGAAGTCGCTCGTGTCATACTCCCAAACAACCTCTCCGTAAATGTCTTCGAGGAAGTCGAACTCGAACGTCGTGTAGTCCCTTACGGTCCACGACACGAGGTACTGCGGACCGGACATCTCGACAGTCCCCCCGGAAGGGTCCGTCCCGCTGAGCGCGCCATACCAGTATGAAAACTTGTCGCCCGCGAAGTCGAGTATGGTCTCGACGTCGAGCACTGCGTCCCTGTTGACGTACATCAGCGCCGTCCCTGCGTAAGGGGTCCACTCCGAGCCCCAGCTCAAATATACGAGAGAGTCTTCGTAGGAGCCGTAGTTCCTTGAAGCGTACGTCGCGAAGAAGTCGCCGTAGTCGTCACTGTTCAGGTCGAGGTCTGTACCCACTTTGAGGACGTAGCCGCCCTCTATGCCGTCGATGTCTACATGGGACATCCCGCCTTTGCCGACGGTCAGTATGAGCGGGTTCGCGTCGTCGTCGACGAAGTACGCCTGGAGGTTCAGCTCGATCAGATGACCTTCGTATTGCCCTGACTGCCATGTGCCCCATCCGTCCACGGCGTCCCATTCGTACACCCACGAGTAGTCCCCGTAGTACAGGTCGCCGTAGGCGTACCACTGCCTAGTGTCCCCGACCTTGTACGACTCGTCGGTCCACCAGCCGAGCATCTTGCCCGGCTCGGGCTGGGCCATGAGGTTCCAGAAGCCGTTGCTGGCAACGCTGGTTCGGACAGGATGCTTCATCACGTACTCCGAGCCGTTGTAGGGCAGCTCGAAATAATGCGGCTCACCATAAGGTATACGGAAAACTACACCATAGCTGTCGTCAAACTGGATATCCAACTCCTCGCTCACCATCGGCTTCCCGTAGGTCGGGTCGTTCACAGTGATGCTGATGTCTATGTAATCCTGCACGGCGGCAAACCTGCCTAGCACGTATATTTCACCAGGTATGGTGTTGTTGAAAAAGTCGTCGTTCGCTTTGTTGCCCAAGCTCAGCGGGATAGTCACCAAGGGGTCGAACGCGCTTGTGTCGGCGTCCCTGTTGACAGGCGCGTTGGCGTCGTTCGAGTCATGCCACTCCCATAGCTGCATGAACTCGTTGTCGGCGTTTCCGACGGCGGTTATCGTCACTTGGCCCCATTCGGGGTCGTAAGGTATGCGCAACTGGCCCTCATGCCATTCATAATCTGTACCCGGATATCTGATGGAGATATGGGATTCCCCCATGAGAAACGGGTAGTTGTTGCCGAATGTTATCTCCAGTTCCGGAACTTGGTAAATGCCAATGTATTGCCCGTCGCTGGCACGGATTATAACCGAGTGGTCGTTCACAACAACCAAGGTCCTCCCGCTGAAGCCCTCGTCGCCGTAAGTAGGATTCCCTCCGTAGTCGAAGGACGCAGGCGCGAAGTACGCATGCAGCTCGAGGTCGGACGGGAGCCATATATTGTCATAGCCCTGCCATCTCTCCGCTTCGAGATACCATATCCATTCATACGTCACTATGTTGTGAGTCCCCGATATGTACGAGGGCTTGTACTCCGCTCCCGAGCCGTTAGTCTTGCCGACGGCACGGATGCCCCCGCTGCCGTTAGAATCTCCGACGGCGTCTTCTCCGTCGAAGATGTTGATGGTCCTGTACTTGTCTGCCGACGAGATGTTGTGGACTGCCGCGCCATAGATGCCGAACACGTATCCAAGGTCATTGTATTCTTTTTTGAATATAACTTCCTGACTCACCATCCAGAATCCTTCGTCCGTGCCGTCGAGGCCGTCGTTGTACAGCGTCACTTCCTTGACCTTGTCGCTGGGGGCGAACACCGCCAGATAGAACATGTCGGAACCGGGCGTCGGAACGTCGACCTCTGTCTCGAAATGCCAATAGGAGTCGCCTTCAGACAGCACCGGGTCCGCCATGTAGCCGTTGCTGTAGTCGGTGGCGACATCGATTGTAAGAACAGAGCCTGCCAGGCTTCCGACGGCGGAGGCTTCAGCCTCCACCCAGAACAGGAAGCTGTATCCCGGATCCGGCACGGCCTTCAGCTTGAACTGCGAATCGTATTCCACTCCCGCAATGTTGCCGGTGCCGTACTGCGTCCAGCCAAGCGCGATTCCGTCGTCGTACTCCACATGCCCTCCCAAGAAGTACAAACTTCCACCGGAGAGGACGAGGTTCTCGTCATAAGCCACCGTGGCGGCATAAACATACAACCCCGTCGCGCCGTCAGAGCTGTCGTAAAACTTTGTCTCTTCCTGACTCTCCGTCAGGAACAGCGTTGCGCCCGCGAGCAACAACGCGACCGTGAGGAACAGAGCAAGGCGCCTGCGTGCATGCGCCTTCCCCCCCCCCCTCTTGCATATAATGTCATCTAACTCTCCCCCCTCTGCACTTCTCAAGACAGGAATTGCGTCGCAGTCTTGCAACGCGTTGCCCAAATCCGTCCACCGCAGCTGTGAGCTGTTCAACGCATACATCTTATTTAATGAAACCTCAACTGCGGCTTTGGGGCACTCGCGGTTTTCGGCCAAGTGCGACCATTTTTTGAGCTGCTTCGAGGGCGTCCAGACGGCTTATGGGGGGGGGGGGCATGGCCGCGTACCCCCTCTGACAGTACTCGAGCTACGCCGGAGGACGCGTGTACGACATGCATGAAGGACGTTTCTATATGCTAGAGACAGAAGAACGAGACCTCATGCCGATCCCCGGACACAGCGCCCGCAGGGCCTTCGACATAGACGGGCGCATCGCTCGCGGGCTGTGAAGTCGAAAGCGTTCCGCCTGCTGGGGGTTGCGAAACGGGTCAAAGCCGCAGAAATCGCATCGGCTCCTCTCGGATTCGACAGCGCATTGTTTAATAATGTGTAATATTTACACAAAAAACATAAATATTTAGTGTATTTCTTACACATTATGGAGAGGAAGATCGCTGCAAAGCTATTGAAATGGAAGAGCGACCCCGACCGCAAGCCGTTGTTGCTGTGCGGGGCTAGGCAGGTCGGGAAGACGTACACGGCTTTGGACTTCGGCCACACCCATTACAGGAACGTGGCGTACTTCAACTTCGAGTTCACAGGCCGGGCCTCCAAGATATTCGAGGGCGACCTCGACACTGGACGCATCGTCGATTCCCTGTCTGTTCTGAGCGGAGTCGACATCAAGGAAGGAGACACGCTGATCGTGCTCGACGAGATCCAAGCATGCAACCGCGCCCTCACGTCCCTGAAATACTTCCGGGAGAACGACCCGGGCTACCACGTGATGGCCACTGGGAGCCTTCTAGGCATCGCCCTCGACAGGGACGGCTTCTCATTCCCCGTAGGGAACGTCAACATCATGAGGATGCATCCGATGGACATCGAGGAGTTCATGTGGGCCACTGGCGACAAAAAGGTCGCGGAAGGCGTCAGAAGGTCGTTCTCGTCGCAACGGAAATACGACCTCCACGACAGGGCGATGGACGTCTACAGGACGTATTTGACGGTCGGAGGGCTTCCAGAAGCCGTGAAGAGATACTCCGAAGGCGCGTCCGCGCCCGACATAACCGCCATCCACGCCGAGATGGACGCCACGTACATGGGGGACATGTCCAAGTACACCACGAAGACGGAGACTGTGATGATCCGCGCAATCTGGTCCTCAATCTCCGACCAGCTGGTCAAGGAGAACAAGAGGTTCGTCCTCAGGGACGTGGCGGAAGGCACCCGCACAAGGGAGGCGGGTTCGCCGCTCAACTGGTTGCGCGTGTCCGGGCTGGTGAACAGATGCGGCAGGATAAGCACCGGGACGATGCCGCTGAGCGCTCACTCCGAAGAGCCGTTCTTCAAGCTGTACATGGTAGACTCCGGGCTTCTCGCGTCGAAGCTCGGGATTCCAGCGAAGACGATCCTCTCCGACAGCGAGAGCCTTGACGGGTACAAGGGCGCCCTATCGGAGAACTTCGTCATGCAAGCCCTCAGGGCGAACGGCGTGAAGCCGTACTACTGGGCGCCGTCGCCGGGCAGGGAAGTGGATTTCGTGTTCCAAGGCTCGGACGGCAACGCGGTGCCCGTGGAGGTGAAGAGCTCTTCGCACGTGAGATCGAGGAGCCTTTCCGTATTTGCGGAAGAATACGGCGTCCCGTTCTCGATCAGGGTGTCCACGAAGAACTTCGGTTTCGAGAACAAGATATTCAACGTCCCGCTCTATGCGGCGTTCTGCCTCGACGCGGACGTGTGCGACATCGTCGGAGAGGAAGCCTCATGAGGACCCGCCGAGACTTCAAGGCAGGCCCCAGCTCTTTTTGACGTCTTCCCAGTTCATGGAGTCCCCGCCGACCTCGTAATCCTTCAGCTCCTCCTCGCATTCGGGCGGGCCCGCCCTGTCTCAATCCATTCTGCCACCGCACCGATGGCATCGTAGGCAGGGAGGGAGTTTTCGTCGGAATGCTCGCCGATGAGCCGCTGCCGCTCGTTGGCGAAGCTCGACATGGCGCCCATGGCCTCCTCGCGGTCGACGCTGTCTTCCAGGAACAAAACGGCACGACAAGGTTTTTACCGCATCCGGAAAATCGCCAAAAGCGTCGATTGCGACATGGCGCGAGACGGTCCGTCGGTGTTTGCCGTTTCAAGCCGGTCGTCTCGTGATGCGATCGGGGACGCGCCCGCAGGCCGCGAATCCCAGTTGCGCCTCACCGAGGTTTTATCTATATTCTTTGCATACGAAGGTTCCCGTTGATAAGATATGAAGTTGGTTTTCGTCAGCGGCGGAGTTATATCGGGGCTTGGAAAAGGGATAACGGCGTCGTCCATCGGACGGCTTCTCAAGGCTAGGGGCCTCGTCGTCTCTGCGATTAAGATCGACCCGTACCTGAACATAGACGCAGGGACGATGAACCCTTTCGAGCACGGCGAGGTATACGTGCTCGACGACGGCGGAGAGGTCGACTTGGACCTCGGCAACTACGAGAGATTCATAGACCTTCAGCTGGGAAGGGACCATAACATCACCACTGGGAAGATTTACAAGACTGTTATAGAGAACGAGAGGCGCGGAGACTATCTGGGGAAGACCGTGCAGATCATACCTCACATCACCGACGAGATCAAGAGGCGCATCATGAAGGTCGCCAGAGAATCCGGCTCCGACGTGACGATCGTGGAGCTGGGAGGCACCGTGGGGGACATCGAGTCCATGCCGTTCCTCGAAGCCGCCCGGCAGCTGGGCAGGGACCTCGGGAAGGAGGAGAACGTGATGTACATACACACGACGCTCGTCCCGATAATGGGCTCGGTCGGAGAGGAGAAGACCAAGCCGACGCAGCGCTCCGTGAAGGACCTCATGGGCCTCGGCATCAAGCCCGACATGATCATAGCGAGAAGCTCGGAGCCTATAGTGGACGCCGCCCGCAGGAAGATCGCCATGTTCTGCGACGTCGACGAGGACTACGTCATATCGCTCCCTGACGCCAAGAGCATATACGAGGTGCCGCTGACGCTCGAGAGACAGGGCGTGGCGGACCGCGTGATCGACAAGATGAAGTTGCGCCCCCTGACCACCAAGAGGAACATGAAGGAGTGGGAGACGTTCCTTAACAACGTCCTGAACCCCAAAAAAGAGGTTTGCATCGCGCTTGTGGGGAAGTACACCTCGCTGGCCGACTCGTACCTCAGCCACCTCGAAGCGTTCGCCCATGCGGGCGCGAAGAGAGGGTGCAGAGTCAAAGTGAAGTTCGTCGACAGCGACGACCTTCTGCTGAAGGACCCGTCGTCAGTCCTCGACGGGGCGCACGGGATCGTCATCCCCGGCGGGTTCGGCATGAGGGGCGTGGAAGGGAAGATCGTCGCCGCCAGGCACGCCCGCGAGAACCGCATACCGTTCCTAGGAGTATGCCTAGGGTTCCAGATAGCCACGATCGAGATCTGCAGGCACGTGCTGGGCTTGAAGGACGCGAACAGCACGGAGTTCGCCCCGGAGACGTGCGACCCCGTCATATGCCTGATGAACGAGCAGAAGGGGATGGAGGACATGGGGGCCACCATGCGTCTCGGCGCGCAGGCGGTCAAGATCGCGGACGGGTCGAAGGCGGCCGCCCTCTACGGCTCCAAGGACGTGTCCGAAAGGCACAGGCACAGGTTTGAGGTCAACCAGGCGTACATCGAGAGGCTGGAGAAGGCCGGATGGCGTTTCACCGGGCGGTCCGACGACGGCTCCAGGATGGAGATCGGGGAGCTGGAGGGCCACCCCTACTTCGTGGCGTCGCAGTTCCACCCGGAGTTCAAGTCCCGTCCCGAGAGGCCGTCTCCCCTGCATCAGGGCCTGGTGGACGCGGCCATAGGCCGCATTTGAAGTCGCGAGGCGGCCCTGTGGCTTTGGGAAAATCATACGATCGTGCGCATGTCGCCGAACGATGTCAGCCTGTTGTTCGACGTGCTGAAGGCGACGTTATGATTTTCTCAAAGCCTCCTGTTCTCCCAGGCCGCCGCCGGTCACGCCGCCATCGCTCGCAACTCGTTCCCGTCGTCCGCGTCTCACCGAGACGGGACGCACGTGTTTTCTCGTGTTTCCACAAATCTGCACAAAGTACGAAGAACCCCGTGGCAACGACGTACTCGGCCTGTCTCGGGCAAGCACGAAGCCACCGTCGATGTGAACAGCCACGATCAACGGCCGTGCCTCATTCGTCCTTTGAGCTTTCGTCTTTTCCAAGCCGCTTCACAGCCTGGTCGAAGTCGCTTTCTAGACGCCTCATCTCGCGGGCGCGGTACAGCTCGAACTCTCGCTCGGCTTTTTCCACCGCCTGCTTATGGGAGACCCGCCATAGCGCCTTGCAGGGCTTTCCGCTTCAACGCCAGTATCTGCCCGTCCAAAGCAGATATCCAATCCTGCATCGTCATAGAGTTTTGCTCCAGCGCCTGAAACTCTGCAAAGTCTAGGAACTGCGACACGAGCAGGTTCAACCGCCGCAACTCCTGCTCGGACAGGTAGTTTTGGCGATTTTAACATCGTCTTTCGTGATGTAGCCGCTTTTGAAGTCGTCATGCCCACAAGCGGCTTTTCGTTGTCCACGCGGTCGTGGATTGCCTCGGCGGCAGTGTGTTAATGGACGGCAAAATGGAGTTTGTTCTGCACGGTGGCGAAAAACTCCCTCGTGAGGTCGGCTCGCGGGTCGTAGTCGGTCGCCGTGGCATAAATGTCCGTCACTTGCTGATAGAAGTTGCGCTCGCTGGAGCGAATGTCGCGGATACGTTGTAACAGCTCGCGAAAATAGCGCGAGCCGCCCTGCTTCAGCCGCTCGTCGTCCAAGGCAAACCCTTTCTGGATGTACTCGTACAGAGTTGTGTCGCCCAACGGCGAAAGCGCGTGGCGACCTGCGAATGCACCCGATAGCCAATAGCGATGACCATGTCCAGATTATAGTGATTTATCTTGTAGTTCTTCCCATCGGCGGCAGTTGTCAAGAATTCCTTGACGACTGAATTCTCTGGGAGCTCGCGGTCATCAAGTATGTTTTGAATATGCAAGCTTACGTTCTGCTTCGTGGTGTCATAAATCTCGGCAAGTTGATTTTGTGTCAGCCATAGGTCATCGTCGTCGAACCTGACGGACACGCTTGTAATGCCGTTTTCGTCTTGGTAGAGAATGACGTTGTTTTCGTTGCTTTTTGACATTATCCAACCTCCGTCGCGTCCGTCATGTTGCACACAAGATGCATGTAGTTTGTGTGGATCGGATGTCGCTGGAACGGTTTTTTGAACATGGAGGAAGACCCTCTTGTTATGCGGTTTCGATACTGAACCATGCCTGTCTTGCGAGAGACTGGAGTTGCGACGCTTCACAAGTCTTCGTCTGGGCATATGAGGGCGAGTCTCACGCGTCGAAGACGATTGTTTGAAGATAAAGACCTTGCCTGCACCGGCTTTGAAGACATCATGACATTACCTTGAACGTGTCTAAGAACAGCCTGCCCTGACAAACCTTTATAATCAGTGCGCGATTAGTCGTGGCAGGTGCAAACATGGCAGATGACGATTACTTTAGATTGCTCGACAGGGCGAAGGACGTGCTCCCGGAGACGATAGAGAACCACGAGAGGTTCGAACTCCCTGAGCTGGACATCCTGCAGGAAGGCAAGATAACCGTCCTCAGGAACTTCATCGACGTCACGGACAAGGTCAGACGCGACCCGCAGCACCTCCTGCAGTTCCTTCTCAAGGAGCTCGGGACGCCCGGCAACATAGACGGACGCAGGGCGGTGTTCAAAGCCAAGGTCGCACCTCAGAACATCAAGGAAAAGGTCGAGACATATACGGAGACGTACGTCATCTGCTCCGAATGCGGCCTTCCAGACACCAAGATGATCAGAGAGGACCGCACGCTCATCCTCGAGTGCGAGGCCTGCGGGGCGCGCAGGTCCATCAACGTCAGGAAGTCTGCTAAATCTGATTCTGTGAACGTCCTGAGGGTAGGCGACATCATCGACCTCTTCGTCTCCGACATTGGAAAGAAGGGCGACGGGGTAGGAAAATACCTCGAGTACCTGGTTATCGTCCCGGGAACGTCGAAGGGGACGTCCGTCCGCGCAAAGATCACCAACATATCGGCCAAGACTGCCTTCGGACAGGCCACCACGGAAGCCGCCACGCGTTAAGATGAAGTATTACGTCGAATCGTACGGTTGCACGATGAACTACGGGGAGGGCGACCAGCTCTCCGAGCGGATGGGCGCGATGGGGCATGAGCCAGTCGGCACCGCCGAGGAGGCGGATGTCGTCGTCCTCAACACCTGCACGGTGGTGGACACGACCGAGAAGAAGATGATCCGCCGCATGTCCGACCTGCGGAGGATGGGCAAGGAGGTCATCGTGACCGGGTGCATGGCGAAGGTCCAGAGCAGCCGCATCGCCATACGGCTTCCCGGATGCCTTATAATCCCACCGGACGCGTATAGAGGCTTCTCGTCGTCCGTCGAAAGGCGCTACGGATGCGGGTGCTCCTTGCCGGAAGCCGTAGCGGGCAACATAATACCTATTGCACAGGGGTGCCTCGGCGACTGCACATACTGCATAACCAAGTTCGCAAGGGGGAGGCTGACAAGCTACCCTGAACAAGACATACTCGACAGGTTCGGCCGCATGGTGGACTCGGGCGTGAGAGAAATACTCGTGACCGCGCAGGACACGGCATGCTACGGCGCAGACAGCGGAACAGATCTGGTACGTCTCCTCCGAAGGATGCTGGAGAAGAAGGGGGACTACAGGATAAGGATCGGCATGATGAACCCCAACCTGCTGGAACCCATGTTGGACGGCATATCGGACGTTCTTGACGACCCGCGCGTGTATCGGTTTCTGCACATACCTGTGCAGAGCGGCAGCGATTCCGTTCTCAAGGCCATGAACAGGAGGTACACGGTGGAAGAGTTCATGGCCGTTGTGGAAAGGATGCGGTCGTCGCATCCCGATATAAGCATATCCACCGACCTCATCTCGGGGTTCCCTGGAGAGACGGACGGCGACCATGAGCTGAGCATGCGCCTGATCGAGAAGCTGAGGGCAGACACGGTCAACATCACTCGGTTCTCTGCACGCCCCGGAACAGAGGCGGCCGAGATGGAACAGGTCCATGGACGCATCGTGAAAGACCGCTCTGCACGCCTGACGGACGTGAAAAACAGGATTGAGATGGACGTTAACAAAGCCTGCGTGGGCAAAACGGCCCGGGTGCTTGTGACCGAGATAGGAAAGAACGGCACCGTGATAGCCAGGACGTCGAACTATCGCCCAGTCGCGATAGAATCTGGACTGCCGATAGGCACGTTTGCGGAAGCGGAGATCACCGGATGCGCTCCCACGTATCTGATAGGAAGGATGTTATAACCGAACTTCTTTGAGGGTCCTGCAGTCCCGTGGTGTAGTGGTCAATCATGCTGGCCTTTGGAGCCGGCGACTGCGGTTCGAATCCGCACGGGACTACCACATCCACTCCCGTGGATTGATTCTTCTCCCCGTCATATTTGCGACCTTCCCCCGAATATGGCTCCTGTCAGCGGCTATGGCCGATTCGCCTCTCATGTCGCAGCGGCGTCCCAGCTCAGCGATTCTGACCGTAACATTTAACTGCTTTTTATGATACGGCATTGCAAAGACGGCAGGATGTGCTACAATCAGCGTCATAGAGGAAATCGATCAATTCGTTCTTGACTACCCGGACACCTACTTATGGTATGTCGCGTTCGTGTTCTTGGTCGGGTTGGGGCTTTACTTCACGTTCAGGTTGCACGGCGTCCAGATAGCCCGTGTGAGAGAGCATGTCAGGCTGGCTGTAAAGACGGAGAAGAGCGCAGAAGGCCGCGCCATCTCGTCATTCGAGGCGCTTTGCGTCGGCATGGGCGCGCGCATAGGCGTGGGCAATATCGCCGGAGTGGCCGCCGCGATAGTGGCGGGCGGCGCCGGCGCGGTGTTCTGGATGTGGATTTTTGCCGTCATAGGCGCGGCGAGCAGCTTCATGGAGTGCACCTTGGCGCAAATCTTCAAAGAGAAGCATGAAGACGGCATGTATCGCGGCGGTCCCGCTTACTACATAAGGAACGGCCTCAAGCGTCCTCGGTTCGCCATATTCATGGCCATGCTCACGATTGTGACTTACGGCATAGGGTTCGTAGGCGTCCAAGCGGGCAACGCAAGCGACGCCTTCTTGGGCGCGTTCGACTTCCCATATTCCAAGTGGGTGTTCACCCTCTTGATCACCGGCCTTGCGGCGATTGCGATATTCGGCGGTATCAGGCGCATAGCCCGGGTTTCGTATTACATGGTGCCCGTCATGGCGTTCCTGTGGATCGTGGTGGCGATCGTCACCGTCTCGTTGAACTTCGTCGCGATGCCTGACGCCGTGGTTGCAATCTTCAAGGGGGCGTTCTCTCCCGAAGCGGCCATCGGAGGAGGAGTCGGAACGGCGATCATGTGGGGGCTGAGAAGAGGCGTGTTCTCCAACGAGGCAGGTATCGGCTCGATGCCTAACGTGGCTGGCGCGGCAGACGTCTCGCATCCGGCCAAACAGGGGTTCGTCCAGTCTCTCGGGGTCCTCATAGACACGCTTGTCGTATGTTCCGGCACGGCGTTCGTCATTCTGACGTGGGGGGACTGGCAGTCCGTCGCAGGGCTCGGCCTGGACAAAGCCCCGCTTGTACAGCACATCCTAGGCGATAGTTTTCTAGGGGCGTCCGCCCCGGTCGTGCTTTCTGTGTTCATGATGGTTTTCGCCTTCAGCAGCCTTATCGGATATCACTCCATCAGCGAGTCGAACGTCAACTTCGCCTGCAAGAACAACAAGACGGCAGTGTTCTGCATAAGGACGGTCATAGTCGCCGTAGTGTTCGTATCCTGCCTGATACCGCTGAACCTGATGTGGAACCTTTGCGACGTGTTCATGGCCTGCATGGGAGTGTTCAACATGGCCGCTGTCGCGATGCTGTCCAAGTACGCCTTTGCGGCATGCGCCGACTATCGGGCGCAGAGGAAGTCCGGCATCGAGGAGCCTGTGTTCAAAGTAGGTTCGTTCGAAGGGCTCGACGTCAAGGGGATAACCGCTTGGGACGGAAAAGATTGAACATACATTTCGCGCCCATGTTTCAAACGGGCTGATTTTTGTTCCGCCGCCGCGGCTGACGAGGGAGCCGAGAACGGCGAGGATGGGCTCCTTCGCACTTTGTGTGGATTCTTATCGGAATAATCGAAAAACGGCCTCGGACCCGACATGATATGTACCCCCCTGCGGATACGCCGCCATGTCGTTCAAAGAGGATGACTTCAGGGCGGTCCTGAGGCTCGGCGAGGAGTGGAAGGTCCTGTCAGCGGAGACGGACCACGCCTCCGAGACGGTCGTCGTGCGCGTGGGCTCGGACAGGGGGCAGAGGTTCCCCTGCCCCGGCTGCGGGAAGGCATGCCCCGCCCACGACTTCATCGAGAGGGAGTGGAGGAGCCTGGACGTGGGGGCGTACAGGTGCGTCGTCCGCGCCAGGCTCCCCCGCACGGACTGCCCCGAGTGCGGGGTGAGGCAGGTCGTCCCCGGCTGGGCGCGGGAGTACTCCCGGTACTCGATCCCGTTCGAGAGGAGGTGCATGGGCCTCGTCGCCGACATGCCCGTGGCGTCCGTCGCCAGGCACATGGGGGTCAGCGACGACGCCCTGTGGCTGATCGCCAAGCACTACGTCGACGCGGCCATGGGCGGCGTGGACATGTCCTGCGTGACGAACGTCGGCGTGGACGAGACCTCGTCCAAGCGGGGGCACGACTACATCACCATATTCGTCGACATGGACACGAGGCGCACCCTCTTCGCCACCGAGGGCAAGGACTCGTCCGCGGTAGAGAGGTTCGCGGACTTCCTGGAGGCCCACGGCGGCGACCGCAACAAGGTCGCGTCCGTCAGCAGCGACATGAGCGCGGCGTTCATATGCGGCGTGAGGGAGTCGCTCCCCAAGGCGGCGATAACGTTCGACCGGTTTCACGTGATGAAGCTGGCCAACGACGCCGTGGACGAGGTCCGCAAGGAGGAGAGCGCGAAGACCGCCGACCTCGCCGACGCGAGGTACCTTCTCGCGAGGAACAGGAGGGACCTGAGCGAAGGCCAGAAGGCCCGGGTGAGGCTCCTCTTCAAGGACAACGTGAGGATCATGGCCGCGTACGGCGTCAAGGAGGCGCTGGCCACGATGTACAGGCTCAGCTGCAAGGACGCCGCCCGCGTCCACATGTACACGTGGCTGGGCATGTCGGAGTCCTGCACCGGGCCGATCAAAAGGCTGGCGGAGACCGTCCGGGCCCACCTCGAAGGCATAGTCCAGTGGCACGACTCCAAGGTCACGAACGCCGTCCTGGAGGGGCTGAACAGCGTCATACAGGCGGTCAGGAGGATGGCGCGGGGGTACAGGAGGGCGGAGAGCATGATCACGATCCTGTACCTCCGGTCCGCCGGCATCCGCGTCTGAGCCGGCCTTGGTGCGCGGGCGTCCCGCAGCGCGGCGGAGCTGCGCGTCCGGCGCGCGCCGGCAGGGCCGGAGCGCCCATCCCTATTTCAAACCTCCGCCGTCCCGCCCCGCCCCACCTGCGGATTCCATGCACGGCGTCGCCGCTTCTCGCAGGTTATTCCGATCGTCCGCATTCCGCCGCGTCGAAACACGTGTATTCTCTCATGCTTCCCACAAATCCACACAAAGTGCGATAGAACCCGAGGATGACGTCGCCCGCATGGGTTAGTTTAAAATGATGCTCGCTCATACGCGTTCTGCCGAACACATCCATGTCGGAGGGACTGCCTGTGAGATACGACACGTTGACGCCTCGTGAGAAGCTGGAATTGAAAGACAAGATCGTCGGGGACTACGTGAGGCACGGGATGACCGAAGAGGAGGCTCTCGTGAACTATGTCCATTGCGTGAACAGGGACCCTGTGAAATGGATGGGCTACAAATACGGCATGGCCGCAGAGAAGGCCGCCTCCCTCAGAGAGAGCGGGCTCAGGGCTTACGAAAAGAACGGCGGCACGTTCCCTTACGCGCATGTGGAGCCTCCCGGGCCTGTGCGGACGTGCAGATGCAGTCCGAAAGTGATAGTGCCGCAGTGAGGTTGCAACAGACATGTCGATAAGAGTGGCGTCGGAGGGCGACGAGGGCGTTCTTCTGGCCCTTATCATGGAGCTTGCGGAGTATGAGCGCCTGTCCGAGCATGTCACCGCCGACGCGGAGGACCTCAGACGAATGTTCTTCGTGGAAAAGAAGGGCAACGCCGTCATATGCGAAGCGTCGGGAGGGGCCATCGGCTTTGCCACATACTTTTTCAACTTGTCTACCTTTGCCGGAAGGCCCGGCCTCTACATCGAGGACCTCTACGTCAGGCCGGAGCACCGCGGCAAAGGCGTTGGGAAGTCCATCATGTCCCATCTCGCAAAGATCGCGTTGGACGGCGGATGCATGAGGATGGACTGGTCCGTGCTAGACTGGAACGTCTCCAGCATATCGTTCTATGACTCGATAGGGGCCAGGAAGACCAAGGATTGGATTCCGTATCGCATCTCTGGGAAGGCCATGAAGGACCTGGCCGACGGATGCGACGACTGATTCCGGGCATGGCCGCCCTCGCGATGGACATGTTCGCATAAAGGGTTTAGAACGTTCCTCCAATTCTATTTTATGCGATTCGCCGAGGGGCGGACGCAGGAAGTGAAACGATCAGCGAAAATAGCCTTACGGGAAGGGTCGGGGGGAAGAAACTCTTCATATTGGGAACATCGTCCATCATGGGTCCTTGGCTGATCCTGACGTCCCAATGGATAGGATACACAGGGGTGTCGGTAAGTCTGGCTTTCCTGCTGTGCGGAATTCTATGCATTCCGATCGCGTTGTGCTACGGCGAGCTTGCGAGCATGTTCAAGACCAGGGGAGGTTCGTACGAATATGTGCGCGCCGCCTACAACCGGGAAGCGGGATATTGGGTTTCGTGGACCACGATGTTCACTTACATCGTGCTCATCTGCTTCCAGATAATCTGCGTGACGATGCTCATCCAGTACATTGCGGGCGAGGATTTCGCCAAGATCGTCGTGATAGGCATCGCTGTGTCCCTTATGATTCTGATGACGGTGCTGAACACTCGGAACCTGTCGGTTGCGACGACTCTCCAGGTGGTCATGTTCTTCGTTCTTGTAGCCGCCGGCGTCGTGACCATGATATGCTTCGTCGGAAGCAGCGTGTTCGGGCTGGAGAACATAGGCCCGTTTTTCCAGAACGGGATAATGGGGCGCAACGACATAATTGGCATGGACGCCGGGTTCGTCCTCGCGGTGGCGGCTCTGGTAACCATGTTCTTCGGATTCGAGCTTATACCTCAGTTCGCAGGCGAGGCCAACTACCCTGCGAACAAACACTGGAAGCTCATGCTGGGAGGCATCGTCTTCGTGATAGCGTTCGACGCCCTGATATGCTTCGCCGAGATAGGGATGCGATCTATTGACTCGTCGATGACATCCTTTGAATACATATCTAGCCTGTATGCCGGCAACGGGATGGTCAGCGCAGTGTTTGCCGAGGCCTATGTGGGGCCTTGGCTCCAATATGCCGTCGTCGTCGCCAACTTCTGCGCGATGGGTTGCGGCCTGATAGGATTCTGGATGGGCGCGTCGCGCATACTGCATTCGATGGGCAGCTCAGGATCGCTGCCCAAGATGTTCGGGAAAGCGAACAAGCACGGGATGCCATCGACAGGGAACTACTTCGTGTTGGCCATGGTGTTCGTCCTGGTGATGATCGCGCTGTCCGGGCCCGCATGGATCAATGCCACGTTCAGCCTTATGGCGCTCGGCGTCGGGTTCACATATTTCGGGGTGTCGATGGCCTTCCTTAAAATGAAAAAAGCCAAGCCTCGCGCCGCGAGGCCGTGGAAGGCCCCGGGAGGTAATGCCGTCGGATACATAGCGGCGGGCGCGTCCCTGTTCATGATACTGATGATGGTTTACACCGTCGTCAGCTCTGCGGCCTCTGGAGACTACACCATGGCCGCGATGTCTCTGGTGTTCTTCGGGATAATCGGCGTTATAAGGTATCTGATGAAACGTGACATGGCCTGCAACCCTGACAGGTATGTGGAGGACGTCGTGGAGCTTGAGGGCGCATCCGAACCCGCCGCAGAAACGATTTTCGGTGTGACAGGGGTCGAATAAAGGAGGAAAGCAGATGACAACATCCAAAGAACTGGTGGAGAAAGCTCTAAGGAGGGAGGAGGTGGACCGGGTGCCGTTCTGCGCGCCCTTCCAAGGATATTGGGCGCTGGGCCTTGAAAACGTGACGGTTATGGACTCCATCAAAAACCCCAAGGTCGCCGCCGAGGCGCAATACAGGGCAGTGGAGGAATGCCACATCGACGGCGTCGAAGTGATGTGGGACTGGCTGTTGCCCGCCGAAGCCTTGGGATGCAAGGTGAAGATACCGGAGCACGGAACGATACCTACGGTTTCGCATATTATAAACGGGCCGGAAGACCTGGACAAGCTGGAGCTTCCGGACGTCGACGGGTTCTATCGCTTCAAGGCCGCGAAGGAGACTGCGAGGCATATGTCCGAGAGGCTTGGCAAAGACCATTTCCTCATGGCTTCGATATTGTCTCCGTTCACTCTTGCGGGAGAGGTCAGAGGCGTGGACAACCTGATGGTCGACAGTTTCATGGACGAGGATTTCGTCCAGGCGCTCATCGGAAAATGCCTTGAGATCACGAAAGCCTTCACCGAGGAGATAGCGTCTTGGGACATTGACGCGGTCATCATATGCGACCCTACGGCATCGGGAGACCTCATCTCTGCCGCAGACTACGTAAGGTTCTCGAAGGGGCCGATGAGCGATCTGGGGGCCGTGATAAGGAAGTGCGGAAAGATGCACATCAACCACATCTGCGGAGACACGAGCGACCGCCTCGACATTGTCGCGGACACAGGCTGCGTTGCGTTCTCAGTCGACAAGCAGGTCGATGTAGGAGACGCAGTGTCGAGTATGAAGGGCCGCATGGCCATCATCGGGAACGTCGATCCTGCCGGCACGCTGTTCAGCGGCACCCCCGACGACGTAAGGAGGGAGACCCGCATACGCCTTGAGAAGGGCGGGAAAAAAGGATACCTCCTCGGTTCAGGATGCGACATACCCGTGGGTGCGAAGTACGACAACGTCCTCGCGATGTCGGACGTCTTTTTGAACTTCTGATTTCCTCCTGCAAACCGTTTAACGGCGCCGTCCGCTGGCGGCGCCGGATTATTTATTTCGGTCGGCGATGCTGTTTCGGCTTTGAAGGAAATGCCGGCATATTATCTTCCTCTCGGCATTTCTCAGCGTGACGTCGAGGGTGGACTTGGAGCATTCCATTATCTCTGAAAGTTCGGTCATGTTCATCTTTCGCGGTATGTCGTAATACCCGTTTGCAAAAGCCGTCAGGACCGCCTCTTCCTGCTTGTCCGAGAGCAATGTGGATACGTCGGCGTTCATCGTGGACTTCCTCTTCACCGCTATCCCTATCTCTGCCAGCCGATGCAACAGGTTTCGAGTGTAGGCTGCGCCAGGGCTTGCCATCGTCCAACATATGTTGCCGCCGTCCTCCATGACGGCCGAGGTGATCAGACATCCGGACTCCGACAGTATCCGCGACACTCGGCAGTTGTTGTTCATGACCATTGCAACCAACTGATGGGGAGATATGCGGTCTATCGCGCACTCGCCTTTGCTGTTCGAATACGTGGAGGATTCTGCGACCTCGTCAGAGAGGACCCCTTTGGGATCGGTTATGCGGATCATGGCGCATCCTCCGTCGTTGGCCAGGCAGGTACACTGCAGGACTTCAACTCTGGCGCCCGAGCCGTCCTTGCAAATCTGTTTGGGAAGCAGATTGAAACATGAGTCTCCCCCCTCGGACTCGTTGATCACAAGTTTGATGAAATGCATCGGAACACCGCCAGGCCGTCATGACTTTTCATGCAGGCATATCGCCGCGTCTTCGAGTCCGTGAATCAGGGCCGCGTCGCCGTCACTGTCGACTCCCATGTTCAGGATATCTCCCCTCTTGGAGTCGGCAAGCATACAGATGGACTCCGGATGTTCGCCCTTACAACACGACTTCCATCCTGCAGAACTGTTTTCCATGTTCTCCACGCCGTCTCGTATGTCGTTATATGTAATAGTCTATCCCCACTCGCTCGCCCACGCTATATGAATCCAGAATATTGCTTGGACTATCCCTCCTTCCATCCCCTGCGGCTTATTCCTAGATTTCTTATCGGCCTTGATGCTATTCTCAACGCCCTCGGCAGGGGCAATGTGTCGGCCAGCTCTGTTGGCACGAAATCAGACGCTTGTATTCGCTAACGCCGATGGGCTTGTTTATGTCCTTCAAGGCGTATTTGGCGGTCAGCTTGTCCTTCTCTTGCAAAGCAGGATGCCAATGGACGGATTGTCAGTCCCGTGTTTGAGAACATCGTCCACCACCGAAGGTAGAAATTCAGTTTTCCTGCGTACTCTGCCTGAACTTCCTGGATTTCGGCCCTATCACGACATGGCGACGCAATTTCGTGTTGTAAAACAAAAGGTCGATGTAGTGGTCCTCGTTGCTGACGGCCAGATGATACTGGTTGCCGATAAAAGCAAATCCCATGCCAAGCTAGAGCAGGGTTTTGGCGATGTTCGCCACAAGTTCGTTTTCGATCTCGCGCTAAATGACATCCTCGCGTTTTTTGATAAAATCAAAAGCATATGGACTCTTTAAGGCCCCCTGTGCCAACCGTTGTTGAACGGCAGGAAGCAGGCGTTCATAGTTCGTCGCTTTTTCGGAAGTCGACTGACGCTTGTAGTTTTTGAGTTCGATTTTATTTTCCAGGACCGACATCGGCAAGCCTTCCTCTGAATTACCCTGTCAGCATAACACATATGTTCGGCGAGCGTTCTTGTCTTATCCAAAAGCAGAGTGTCGTGCGACCAATTGAACCATACAGGGGGGGATGCTGCACAATCTGAAAATCGCGACTGAGGCGATCATCTCCAACCGTTGATGACCGATCTGTCGCTACTAAACGACGACAGCCCGACCTCGCAATCCGGCGCAACCGCAACGATGCGATGCCCGTCCTGAGCGCTTGAACTATGCTTGAAGGTTTTACAGGGAAGGCTCATAAAACCGTAGCCCTAAGCCAGAATTCATGCTCGCAGAGAGCTGGCTGAGAAACTATGACGGCATTGTGAGGCGATGTTCGGATGAAGATTCGGATGAAATCATCCGTACATGTGTCGTTCGGATAAATTCGCAATCAATTGGATCTGGCCTTCCACACGCCCCGGCGGGTGCCCTCTTTTTCTATGAGCCTCTTCTCTGCCAGAGCTGCCAAAGCATATTTGGTCTGACCTTCGCTGAGGCCCGCAGACGATATCAGGTCTTTTGTGGTCGACCCCTCGGAAGCGCGTATGGCCTCCAGCAGCCTCTGCTCGTTGGCACTGAGGCGGTCTGCGACGTTTCTTCCGCTTGCAACAGGATGGAACGTGACGGTGACGCCGTCGCGGTCCACCGAGAATTCCGGATCTGCCAAACCCGCCTCCCTGCATGCAGTCGCCATGTTCCTGATCCCGGTGCCCCATTTTTCAATGAGCCCCATATCGAAGAACACTCTGGCCATCCTCTGGTTTCTGGGCGAAGAGCGGTGCTTGGATTTCAAATCCGCAATGGTCCATCCGTCGGGCAGGCCTCCGCAGTTGAACACTTCGATCCTGTCGGGGAAGACGCTGACTGTGGTCGTGTTGAAACGCGAATAATCTTTGTGCACCACTGCGTTCATGAGGGACTCGCGGAGCGCGGAGCGAGGGTACTCATAATCGGTTTCGCGCACGATTCCGTTCAGTTTGTATGTGCCTCGGATGTGTTTGCCGTAAAGTATGTCGATCGCGTCCTCGGCTTGCATAAGTACTGGCCCGTCGACGATGTCGCTCCTCAACAACCTCCCGTCGCCGTCGAAGACGCCGATTTCTATGTACGCGCCCAAAACCACGCGATTCGGCCTAGGGTGGAACAGCAACGCCCCAGCTATGCGGAGCCCTCCGCTGTCTATCAGATCGTAATTGTCCAGAAGCGCTTTGACGTCGTCGGCGGAGGCATATCTCGACATGCGTCCTTTTTCCTTTCCCTGGCTCACAAACAGGCGTATCGCCTCAGCTGAAAGGTCATTCGCCATGACGTTCTCTGCGGGGAGGTCGGTCCATGTTTTGCTTTCTCTTTTCAGGAGGAGCTTTGTGAGGTCGGGCCCGGTGAGTTCCTGCGTAGTGCTTCCAGAACGGACATAGAACTTGCCGTTATAGAGCACGGGGAACGGTTGCGGGGCAACCACGACCTCGATGCATTCCCTGCCGTCGTCGCCAGGGACTCTTCTGACGCGGGGAAGGAACCCCAGCATGCTCTTGGACCGGTTCGGGATGTCCTCCATGAGCTTTTCAGGATTGCTCACGCCCAAAACCGCGCCGTCGTCAGATTTTCCAATTATGAGCCTCCCGCCGTCAGAATTTGCGAATGCCGCAATGGTCCGCCATCCTTTTTCTCCCAAGGACTCTTTCCATTCTTCGCTTTCGTCTTCATAGGCCAAGGACTCACCTTCGCTGACGGGGATGCGCTCTGCGGTGATATAACTTGTGCAGGCTGCATTTCGAATCCGTGGGCGGACCATGTCCGCATTCGAGTGCAACCTTCGCGAGGCGACCGAAAAAGCGTCTCCGCCGTCGGATGAAGGAATGAAAAATGATGACAATGGACGTTCGATGCTACGTTTAGTGTATGGTAAGCTGCCAAAGGAATTGCGGGAAATCCACTAGGAATTTCCTTGCAATAAGTTACGCGTGTTTTTGAGGGTGGGGCGTGAGCCCCACCCTGCGTAGGAGGTGATCCATCTGCAGGTTCCCCTACAGATACCTTGTTACGACTTAACCTTCCTTGCTAAATCTCAGTTCGACAACCCTAATTAGAGGCAGCCTCACTGAAACCCAACTCGGATGGTTTGACGGGCGGTGTGTGCAAGGAGCAGGGGCATATTCACCGCGAGTTGTTGATTCGCGATTACTACGGAATCCAGCTTCATGAGGGTGAGTTACAACCCTCAATCCGAACTACGGACGGGTTTCGGGATTACCTCCACCTTTCGATGTAGGGACCCATTGTCCCGCCCTTTGTAGCGCGCGTGTAGCCCAGGAGATTCGGGGCATACTGACCTACCGTTGACCTCTCCTTCCTCTGACTTAGCGCCAGCGGTCCCAATAGTGTGCCTCCACCCCGGAGGGTAAAGTAGCAACTATTGGTGAGGGTCTCGTTCGTTATCTCACTTAAGAGAACGCCTTACGGTACGAACTGACGACGGCCATGCACCACCTCTCTGAAAATCTGGCAAGGTCATTAGCCTGGCCTTCATGTAACAGTCTCCCCTGGTGAGTTTTCCGGTGTTGAATCCAATTAAACCGCACGCTCCTCCCGTTGCGGTGCTCCCCCGCCAATTCCTTTAAGTTTCATCCTTGCGGACGTACTCCCCAAGTAGCAGACTTAACAACTTCTCTCCGGCACTGGATACCCTCGAAGGATCCCCAACACCAAGTCTGCAGCGTTTACACCCTGGACTACCGGGGTATCTAATCCCGTTTGCGCCCCAGGGCTTCGTCCCTCACCGTCGGATCCGTTCTAGCTAGACGCCTTCGCCACCGGTGGTCCTTCTAGGATTACAGGATTTTACCCCTACCCCAGAAGTACCTCTAGCCTCTCCCGGTCCCAAGTTTGACAGTCTCCTCGGAATTCGAAGGGTTAAGCCCCTCGATTTACCCAAGGATTTATCAAACCGGCTACGAACGTTTTAGACTCAATAAAATCGACCACCACTTGGGCTGCAGGTATTACCGCGGCGGCTGGCACCCGTCTTACCCAGCCCTTATTCCTCTAGTTATCTACGCTAAAGAAAAGCTAACACAAAAGTGCTAGCACTAGGAATTCCCTCATCGGGGTTGCCCCCATTGTGAAGTTTTCGCGACTGCTGCGCCCCGTAGGGCCTGGATTCGTGTCTCAGAATCCAACTCTGGGCTCCCTCTCTCAAGGCCCATACCCGTCGTAGGCTAGTAGGTACGTTACACCCACTACTACCTGATAGGCCGCAGACCGATCCTTAGGCGCCGGAACTTTCGGCCATGAGTCATTCCAGATCCCATGACCTATGGAGTATTATCCTCAATTTCCCGAGATTATGCTCCACCTAAGGGCACGTTGTCCACGTGTTACTGAGCAGTCCGCCGAGTCCATTACGACTCTCGACTCGCATGTCTTAATCGAATTCCTATAGCGGTGGCCGCCGGCAGGATCAACCGGAGTCAAATCCTTGACTTTATCACGTCTTTGGATGATTTTCTAAGAAACTGGCAGTTTACCATATTTCACCGCTGTTCCGTCGGACGGCTCACTCAATCGAATGTCCGTCTAACGGAACATTCGTAGCATCGAACGTCAGAATTCAAGAGGGCACGCCGGATACCGGCGGAGATCTTGAT
The DNA here is from genome assembly GCA_031290095.1 of Candidatus Methanoplasma porotermitis. Lineage (GTDB taxonomy): Archaea > Thermoplasmatota > Thermoplasmata > Methanomassiliicoccales > Methanomethylophilaceae > Methanoplasma > Methanoplasma porotermitis. Next base: position 21,408 of record JAITOF010000018.1, on the reverse strand, counting down.
TCTCCATGTCTTTGGGTCCTTTGACGGACCCGGTATTCCCTGTATTTCGGGGGAATATTTAAGCCTTTTCACCCAGAAGATTTTTTTCTCCCAGGCGACAGGTACAGTGTCAAAATCGCCCTGTTGCCAGAGCGGAGTGGTTGAACCTCGTATTCCCCTTGATGTGGGTTCTGTATATAACGGTTCCGATGTTGAAAACCCTGAATGCGCGAATATCCCGTTTTATTCATGTGATTTTGGATTTTTTCGCACGATCCGCCGTTATCGGAACCCGCATGCTCTCCTTTCTACAGCAGTGTGACGAGGATCGGGATGACGGCCCGTCCGCAGATGCCGCACGAGCGTGGCATGATACATGAATATTTTTCAATATGACGCCTCGCGAAAGGTATCTCGAAAAGGTCAGGGAGTCCATAGACGACGAGGATGCGAAAGTCCTCATCGACATCAGACGTGGGGGCAAGAGCACGCTGATGCAGCTAAACGCGGACGAGATTTGCAAGGCGAATCTGTGATGCACATCGTCTATGTTAACATGTAGCCGCTGCCGTCCCCATACATGAATAACGATATCGGCCCCTACACCCACGTCGAGGAGCGGATTCTGCCGGGCGTGAAGAATTGCGTGTTCGTGGACGATATGCTGGAGGTCGACGGATGGGAGACGCCATACGCTCTCTTGTAGCCGAGTGATGCTGCGACATGTCTCTGACGGGCTCGAACTCTTCCCTTCTGTCTTCGGTGGTGCAACGCGTGCATGACTAGCCATTATGTCTCGATGCGGGTTCAGCCGCTGTCGTTCGGCAAGCGCATCGACTTTCGGGCGCGTCAGAACGCCTGACATCGATGCTGACGACGTGTTCGACCGGTTCCTTCGCTTTGGCGGATTTCCTAAAGTCCGGGCGAACGAGACTAGCGACGAAGGTTCATACGCTCGGATCAGGGACATTTATTCCAATATCGTGATGAACGACCTTGTGAATATGCAGACGTTCGGAAGGCTGACGCCCTACATAGCATAACGATGTTCAGCCTGCAAGAGGCACGCGCCCACGCCAAAGGCTCCGCAGAAGAGGCGCCGAGTGTAGAGTGATCGAACTTTCGCAGCGCTGTTCCTGCATGTGCCGTCCCGCCGTCTTCCACCGACAAGGGCCTCTCCTCGTCCAAACCTTTAAAATGATTATTATGTTAAGGTTGGACAGCGTGTGGGGGTGGCCCAGCCTGGCAAGGCGTTGGATTGCTAATCCAATGTCAGCAATGACCCGGGGGTTCGAATCCCTCCCTCCACGCCACCTTTATCCCGTCCAGCAGTCTGTTTTTCGAGATTCGTATCGCCGCCTCCTTCCGCTTTTCCGTCTCTCCCTCCGAGGCGCAACGGGAGCTGTCGAGCCGTTCATGCCGATGCATAACAATAATAATCCGTCTTGCCGATTAAGAGTCATGAAGTTCCTCGTGATCTCCGACCTCCACCAGAAGGTCTCCGCCCTGAAGTGGATAAATGACGTGATTTCTGAAGAGAAGCCCGACCATGTCCTTTTCCTCGGAGACATAACTGAGTTCGGAACAGGAGAGGAGGCTGCTGACATAATCCGCTCGATAAACGGCGACGTATATGCCATACCAGGCAACTGCGACCCTTTGGACCTTCCGGATAAGATATCGGCGGCGGCTAAGAGCGTCCACGGGAAGGCGGACAACATCGGAGGCTGCGACTTTGCCTTTTTGGGAGGTTCGAACATCACGATATTCGACACTCCCTTCGAATTAAGCGAGGACGACATCTATAACGCGTTGAAACCCATATCCAAGGCCGGCATGGTCCTGGTGACGCATGCGCCCTCGTTCGGGACGTTGGACCACATCCCTAACGGGGCGAGCGTCGGCAGCCCCGCGATTAAAAGGATAATAGACGAGTTCAAGCCGATGGCCGCGCTCTCCGGTCATATCCATGAGGATCGCGGAGCGGTGAGGAAAGACGGCGTGCTGTACCTCAACCCCGGACCGGCGAAGGACGGCTACTGCGCCATATTCTCCATCGAGGGCGGATTCGCGGACGCGAGGCTGTTGGGGCCGCACGGATGACGTGCCGTCTCCCGGTCGGCTTCATTTCAGATGGACGAGCAGGCCTCCGTACTCGGAGCTGTACTCGGACACCATGTCGTACGGCTCGTTGAACGACGATATTATGCTCAGGCCTTCCAGCGTGATCGTGTTGTCCATGCACACCACGTTCCCTTCGGCATGCGGGCGTATCACTATTATGCGGTGGTCGGCGCTCACGTGTATGAAGTACCGCGACTGGGTGAAGAACTCCGACTGCATCGCGTCGGGGCTTGTGCGCCTCACCGACGACACGGGGGCCAAAGTCTGAACGGAAGGGAGCATCTGAGGCATCCCTCCTGGCGTAATCTTAACAGGATAGACGGGCACGGCCTTCGCCTTCTCTTCGAGAGAGGCGATTATCTGCTTGCTCTCCGCGTCACGTTGCTCCAAGGTGCGTATCTTGGCATTGAGGTCGTCCACCTCAGCTTTGAATCCTGATTTGGCGTCCTCTACCGCTTTGGAGACGTTCTCTATCATCATATCGTGATACCTCTCCTCAAGCGAGGGGCGGATCGCACCCTCGTGATTTTTCCATACCGTCTCGGCTATCTCGTCAATCTGGTCCTTTTTGAGTTCGAACAGGAACGACGCGTCCACCTTCTGAACAGGGGTGGCGAAGTGATAGTTGTCATGACTGCCGTCGAGTTTGCATATCCATGTCTCCCCTGCGAGAATCGTGTTCTCGTACTCGCGGTGGCGGAACACCGGGACTCCCTTGTATTTACCGGATATGTTGTCCCTTTTGTCGTCATATTCGAATGTGACTATCGCTGTTTTGGCCAGCTGGTTCCAGTCGCCTTCGGTAGTCCCGAACTGATTGTTCAGTTGAGCTATGAAATCTCTGAAATCCACTTTGCCTGCCATCTTCAGGCCCCCTCGGCATCCGCAGGCATGTCGAAAGAGGCCTCGCTCAGGTTGTTCATGGACAGAAGGGGCATGTGTCCAAGCTCATGGAACTCGTCGGCCGTGCGGATCAGCTCTCCTCCGATGGAGTTGCTGAACGCCGCCACCTCGACTCGTTTGCCGGCCGCTTGGACATGCTGTATAGCAGGTATGAAGTCGCGGTCGCCGCTGACGACGATGGCGACGTCGTAATGGTCCCTGAGCGCATGGACTACAAGCTCGCATGCCATCGCCACGTCCACTTCCTTTTGCTCCTTGCGGTTAGGGTCGTAAGACTCCCGGGCAATGACGCGGAAGCCGTTGTAGCGCAACTTGTCATGAAATTTCTTCGACGGGTCGTCGTCTCCATATGGTTTGCGGGTGTCGAAAACATAAGCGGCCACCAGCTCGCGTTGGCCTGTGAGCTGCCTTGCCAAAGTATAGAAATCCAATTTAAAATACACTGATTCAACCGTTTCAACGCTTTTGACGACGTTTCTGAGGTCGATGAAAAGCATGACCTTGTTGTTCCTGTTCTTTGATACGAGACTCATGAGCTTACCTCAAAAAGGTATCAAAGACCTCGGTATTATATTATCGGAATCTTCGATGTAAGATAGGCTTTAATAATGGTTCTCCGTTCGTGAGACCCACGGGCTGGTAGATCAGCTGGAAGATCGCTTGCTTTGCAAGCAAGAAGTCGCGAGTTCAAATCTCGCCCAGTCCACTCACTTCTATCATCCGGGGTCGTTTTTGTGCAGGCGCCTTTCAGCACGAGCTAAGGGGCGCTCCATGCAGGCATCCAATCGCCCCGTCCATCCGAAGGGACGACAGAACGCCTGAATGCGAACACATCAGTGTTATATATCATTTAGAAATTAGGGAGCGACAAATGCAACTGTAATCTAGCTGGTCAGGATTCAAGCCTTCCAAGCTTGCTACCCGGGTTCGAATCCCGGCGGTTGCACTCACTACATTCCATCGGGCGCATTTGCCGATTTGCGCCGATATTCGACGGGTCGGCGGAGGGATGAGTTTTGGCAAAGGAAGATGGAGCGACGACGGGGGTGTTTATATCGTCCCACGCGATACTTCGAACGGGCGCAACGATTGTTGTCGCCGGGATTGCGTCGCTGTTCGTATCCTATCACATATTCGGCGCGTTCGACGGCGGCAGGCTGTGGGGATATCCGGACGAATATACGTTTGCCATTGACCCGTTCACCCATTTCATAGTCATGTTCGGTTGTTGGATCATAACTGCATTGCTGATCTACGTGGGCGTGACGTATCTGATCATGAGCAAATCTGTCAGTGCCAAGGACTACGGGCCGGGAGACAGGAAGGTCGTTTCGGTCGTCGGCATGCGCGGAGGAGCGCGCGGCCAGACGTATGTTGCAATCTTGAACGAGGATGCCGAGTGTCCCGCATGCGGCGCGTCTATCGGAGAAGTCCGCAAGTTCTGCCCCGAGTGCGGACGTTCTTTGGCGCAATCTCAGAGCCTGACAAGGGAGTGAGGATCGCGGCCCCTGGTCGGCATGGCCGTCTGTTCAGCAACGGCGGTGCAGGATTGTTCTTCCGTCGCATCTGTTCCATCCCCGTTCATGCCGCTTATGTCCACAGGCATCGGGACTGCGTGCCTCCAAATCCTGAAACGGGCGTCTCCTGTCCTAAACTCGCTCCGCACCCCGTCGAAGGCGACTGAGCCGTCGTCGTCGAAGCACACTGTCAGCGGAGCGACTTCCCACCCTGACGCGGACAGGAGGCTCGGGCGGACGCCTGGAGAGAAACTGTGCTGTTTATCGCCGACGCATGCCGTCACGCCGCTGTTCACTGTCCTGAGCCGCCTGACCTCTCCGTCGCAGGAGAACTCCAACGACCCGGTGTCCGCATTGACTCCCACGGCGTCGGTGTCGAACGCAGATATCGTCCCGATTGGCGTGCATATGTCCGTGGGGCGCGCAGGCTCGGTAGTCCTCAACCTCCCGTTAGGGTGGAACGAGGCCCCGATCCTTATCCTCATCGCCCCCGTCGGCGTGTCTATCTCCGGAGTCTCCCCGGGCCACAGCGTGACCGACCTGATTCCCCCGTCCTCGCGGAACGATATGTTCACGAACCTAGCGGTCACGGTTCCGCACGGGAGCGGCATGCTGAGGACAGGGCACAGCGCCGTCTCGTCCGCTTCCGTCCAGAAGCCGCCGATCTTCCCGTTGACCGGGAACACCCGTTTCAGCGCCCCGGACTCGTAAAACGTGACCAGCTCCGCCTCGATCATGCCCAAGGGCGTCCGGACGGGCGACCTTTCCTCCATAGATATCGACTTTACGGAGCCGCTGTCGTATATCGCCGCCGACCCGTTGTACTTTTTCCTTACGTCAGACTCTGTGTATTGCGGGACGAGCTTGCCTGCTTCTGTGGATATGACATTCTTCCTGTTCAGCGTCAGGAGGGTGGATCCCCTGTCGCGGGTCGTTGCGGTTATCCCTTTCAGGCCTCTCAATCCAAACTCCTCCGGCATGCTTTCCGCCTTATAGTGAGGAGCGCCCCGTCAGGCCTGCTCACGGACGACAGTTCGAGGTCTTCCCTCTCCTCTATCCACGGCGGCACGTGCTCGCACACGACCTCGAGCGAGAGGAAGGGCGCATCCTCCAGAAAGCCCTTCAGGATCATCTTGGACGAGAACTCCGGATGCGCCTTCTGCACTGAGGTCATGTCGATAAAATAGTTTCCTTCGTCGTCGACGGCTTCCGGCCCGATGCTGTCTGCGTTTTGCGGACGTTCGTCGAGAAGCCTCTCCAAACAAGGCAGATCGGAAGGGTCGAAGGACGTTGTCTCCAATACTGCAAGGCCGTTCCGGTCGAACGCCCTGTATAGCGCCCCAGCTACCGACGTCCCGACTATCGCTCTGCAGTCCGCAAGCCCTCTGCAAAGCTCCTCTGCGGACGCTCTTGCGGCGGACAGCCCTCCGCCGAGGTCTGCCGAGTACGGGATGCCGCGTCCTTCTTCCCATATTCCGTCCTTCTTCCCGTACTTCGCTATCCCCGTTCCTGCGTCGGCGGAGCAGACCGAGCCGCTTGGCCCGACGATCACCGCTATCTTCGTCCTGTCACACATCGTCTCCACGTTCCGTTTTCAAACGACGCCGAATATGACTAAACATCACATAGGAGTCTTGTTTGTCGTACATTGTTTTGTATTGAACATCAAATAAATTATTAGACATTTATCTATTAATTATTTTATACACTATACATTAGTATAGAAAAATACGAGATATTATATATAATTGTGTAATTAGATACAAATGATGACGTGATGCGTGAAGCATCGCATATCGATATTGAACGGAGGACAGACATGAGACAGGTAGCCATATACGGCAAGGGCGGGATAGGGAAGTCGACGACCACGCAAAACCTGAACGCAGGCCTTGCCGAGGCGCTCGGCATGCAGAACATGATAATCGGGTGCGACCCGAAAGCGGACTCCACTCGCCTTATATTGGGAGGCTTGGCGCAGAAGACCGTGCTCGACACCCTCAGGGACGAGGGAGAGGACATCGAGCTGGACGCGGTCCTGAAGCCCGGATACAAGGGGATCAGATGCGTCGAATCTGGAGGGCCGGAACCCGGCGTCGGCTGCGCGGGGCGCGGGATCATCACGTCCATCGGCTTGCTCGAGAAGCTCGGCGCATACACGTCCGACCTCGACTATGTCTTCTACGACGTCCTCGGCGACGTGGTGTGCGGCGGGTTCGCCATGCCTATCAGAGAAGGAAAGGCGCAGGAGATCTACATCGTGTGCTCGGGGGAGATGATGGCGCTTTACGCCGCCAACAACATCGCCAAGGGCGTGTCCAAGTACGCCAAGACGGGAGGCGTCCGTCTGGGAGGCCTAATATGCAACTCGCGCAAGGTGGAAGGGGAGGCGGAGCTGGTGTCCGCCATCGCAAAAGAGCTGGGGACCACGATGATCCACTTCGTCCCCAGAAGCCCTGACGTCACCAAGGCGGAGATCAACAAGAAGACTGTGATAGACTACAGCCCGGACGTCCAGCAGGCCGAGGAGTACAGAGAGCTTGCCCGGAAGATAGACTCCAACAGGAACATGACGATCCCGCGCCCCATGTCGCAGGACAGGCTGGAAGAGCTCCTGGTGGAGTTCGGGCTGGCGGGGTGATGAGTTGTTCCTCATCCAAGCCATCGTCAGGCCGGAGAAGGCGCCCGGAGTCATGTCCGACCTTCTGGACGCAGGGTTCCCGGGAATGACGAAGATGGAAGTCTTCGGACGCGGGAAGCAGCGCGGCATCAAGATCGGCGACGTCCGCTACGACGAGATACCAAAGGAGATGCTCATGGTGGCGGTCGAGGACGAGAACAAGGACGACGTCATACGCACGATCCTCCATAGCGCGCGCACTGGGGAGAACGGCCATTTCGGCGACGGGAGGATATTCGTGATACCCGTCACGGCGTCATACACGATAAGCACGGGCGACATGGACCGGGCGGTGTGATCGTGAAGGAGATCGTGGCATTCATAAGGCCCAACAAGATGGGCGCCACAAGGGACGCTCTTGCCGAGGCGGGGTTCCCAGGATTCGCGGCCAAGGCATGCCTCGGACGGGGGAGGGGGATGCTTCCTGCCGTCATCGAAGGAGTGCCGAACGAGATTCTGAACTCGCCCGTCGACGAGATACTCCTCAGGAACTCCCGCCTGATCGCAAAGAGGTTTTTCATGACGGTCGTAGAGGACGGGGAAGCGGAACGCGCCGTCGACGTGATAATAAACGCGAACAAGACGGGAAACATGGGGGACGGCAGGATCTTCGTCCTGCCGGTGTCGGAGTCGTACGTCGTCCGCACCGGCGAGTCGACGGGTGTGTGACAATGACAGGGACGGAGACCATATTGGGAAAATACGACCCCAAGGTTTACAAGAACCGCAAGGACCACATGGTAGCCATAGACCATGACGGCTCGGAGAAGCAGATATCCGCCAACACCCGGGCCATACCGGGCATAATGACGCACCGCGGATGTTGCTACGCCGGATGCAAAGGCGTGGTCCTTGGCCCGCTGAAGGACACTTTGGTGATAACGCACGGGCCGATCGGGTGCGGGTTCTACTCTTGGGGGACCAGGAGGAACAAGGCGCGCGGCCCAGAAGGGTCCTGGACGCAGTATTGCTTCTCGACCGACATGCAGGAGGCCGACATCGTGTTCGGCGGCGACAAGAAGCTTAAGGCCGCGATCGCCGAGGCCATGGCGACCTTCGAGAAGAAGCCCAAGTCCATAATGATATGCTCCACCTGCCCGATCGGGCTGATAGGGGACGACATACACGCGGTGGCGTCGCAGATCGAGAACGAGTACGGCATACCGTGCATGGCCTTCAGCTGCGAAGGCTACAAGGGCGTGAGCCAGAGCGGAGGGCATCACATCGCCAACAACCAGCTAATGCGGCGCGTGATCGGGGCCGACGTCAGCTCCCCTGCCCCTTCGAGGATCTCCGTGAACCTGCTGGGGGAGTACAACATCGGCGGGGACGGCTGGGAGACCGAGAGGATCTTGAGAAAATGCGGGATAGAGGTCGTCTCTGTGTTCACCGGCGACGGCAGCTACGAGAACATCGCCAAGTCTCATACTGCGACTTTGAACCTTGTCCAATGCCACAGGTCCATAAACTACATCGCAGAAATGATGAAGGCCCGCTACGGCATCGACTGGCTGAAAGTGAACTTCATCGGGCTCGGACCCACCGCCGATTCGCTGCGCAAAATCGCACGCTACTTCGGAGACCCGAGCCTGGCCGAGCGCGTCGAGCAGGTCGTCGCAGAAGAGACGGCTGCCATCGCGGACGACATCTCGCATTTCAGATCGATTCTGGAGGGGAAGACCGCCGCGATATACAGCGGCGGCTCCAGGTCGCACCACTACCAGAAGCTTCTGGAGGAGCTTGGGGTCAAGACGGTGATGGCAGGGTACGAGTTCGCGCACAGGGACGACTACGAAGGCAGGAAGGTCATACCGACGATCAAGGACGACGCCGACAGCAAGAACATAGGATCGATCGAGGTGGAGGCCGACAAGGATCGATACCTCGACTTCCTCGGCGACGAGCGGCGGGCAGAGCTGAACGCGGGGGGCGTCGTCCCCGAGGACTACGCCGGAATGATGCCGGACATGGACGGCGGCCTGATAGTGGACGATCTAAACGAGGCCGAGGCGGAGACGATAATACGCACCCTCAGGCCCGACATGTTCTTCTCCGGGATCAAGGACAAGTATATCATTGAGAAGCACGGGGTGTACTCTAGGCAGATACACTCTTACGACTACAGCGGCCCCTACGCAGGGTACGCCGGGGCATACAACTTCGGACGAGACCTCGCTATGGGGATGACCATACCTGCATGGCGCCTGATAACTCCAAAGTGGAGGACCGGGTCCGTGCTGGAGGGGTCGGTCTCCGATGGAGGCAAGGGCTGATGTTGGACTTTACTCCTCCAAGCTCTGTCGAACGGGTCGCGCTCAGGATCAACCCCTGCAAGACCTGCCAGCCCGTGGGCGCGATGTACGCCGCCCTAGGGGTGCACGGATGCATGCCGCTCAGCCACGGCTCGCAGGGCTGCGCGTCATACCACAGGACCGTGCTGTCGAGGCATTTCAAGGAGCCGGCGATCGCCGTCTCAAGCTCCTTCACCGAGGGGGCCTCCGTGTTCGGAGGCGGCAGCAACATAAAGACCGGGGTCAAAAACGTCTTCGACATCTACAAGCCCGACATAATCGCAGTGCACACCACCTGCCTCAGCGAGACCATCGGCGACGACGTGCGTTCGTTCATCCAAGAGATGACGGTTCCCGACGGCAAGCACGTCGTGCATGCGAACACCCCGAGCTACGTCGGGTCTCATGTCACGGGATACTACAACATGATGTGCGGCTTCATCAACTATCTATCGGCCTCGACAGGCCAGAGCAACGGGAGGGTCGCCGTGTTCCCGGGGTGGATGAACCCCGGGGACCTGCGGGAGCTGAGATCCCTGCTGGAGTCGCTGTCCCTCGACTTCGTGATGTTCCCCGACCAGAGCGGAGTCATGGACTCGCCGCTTCTCGGGCATTACGACATGTATCCCGACGGCGGGACGACGATACCCGAAATCGTCTCCCTCGGAGACTGCAGGACGGCCTTGGGCCTCGGCGACGTCATATCGACGGAGCCATGTCGCGCCCTTGAGCGCAAGTGCAAAGTCCCTCACAGGGTCTTGCCATACCCCATAGGGGTGGAGAACACCGACGACTTCGTGATGGAGGCCGCTTCGCTGTCCGGCATAGGGAGCATCCCTCCATGCGTCGAAAGGGAGAGGGGGCAGCTGATCGACATAATGGTGGACTCCCACCAGAACTACGCAGGGAAGACGGCCGCCGTGTTCGGAGATCCAGACACCGTGCTGGGCCTGATGAGCTTCGTCCTCGAGCTGGGCATGACGCCTATATACTCCGTGACGGGGACCCCGTCGGAGAAGTTCGAGGCCGAAGCCGAGAAGCTTCTGAAAAAACATGGGGCCGAGGGGTGCAGGGCGAAGAGCAACGCGGACCTCTTCGAGCTTCACCAGTGGATCAAGCGGGAACGCGTGGACGTCTTGATAGGGACCACGTACGGGAAGCAGATCGCGAAGGCCGAGGACATCCCGTTCGTGAGGGCGGGGTTCCCGGTGCTCGATCGATACGTCCACTCCTACATGCCGATCGTCGGGTACAAGGGAGCCATGCGCCTGGTCGAGATGATAGCGAACGCCCTGATGGAATACCGCGACCGCACATGCGCGGACGAAGACTTGGAGATCGTGATGTGACGCAAGGGATGCGCGAAGACCAGAGGGGGTCCGTCCTCGACGAGCGCATGGATTCCGTGCGCACCGGCACGGAGGGGGACGTCAGATGCGGGGCGGACAGCGTCTCGGGCTCAGTGAGCCAACGTGCATGCGTCTACTGCGGTGCAAGGGTGGTCCTGAACCCCATAACCGACGCGTTCCATGTCGTCCACGGCCCCATAGGGTGCGCCAGCTACACTTGGGACATACGCGGCAGCCTGACGAGCGGGAGCGAACGCTACCGCAACAGCTACTCCACCGACATGACGGAGAAGAACATCATATTCGGCGGAGAGGTCAAACTAGAGGCGGCGATCGACGAGATAGCCGCAGAACACTCCCCCAAGCTGGTGTTCGTGTATGCCACATGCATCGCCGGGGTGATAGGCGACGATATACGGGCTGTTTGCAGAAGGGCGTCGCAAAAACATCCTGGCACGAGGTTCATTCCTGTGCAGTCGCCCGGGTTCTCCGGTAACAAGGCGCACGGCTACAGGCTTGCCTGCGAGGCGCTGATGGAGCTGATGCGCCCGCATTCCGACGTCGAGAGGAAGAAGGGCGTGAACTTCCTCGGGGACTACAACCTGGCCGGAGAGGCGTGGATAGTCAGGTCGTATCTTGAAAAGATAGGCGTGCCCGTGATATCCACGTTCACGGGGGACTCCTGCCACGACAGCCTCATAAAGGCGCCGTCTGCAACCCTCAACATCGTGCAGTGCGCCGGGTCCATGACATATTTGGCAAAGTGCATGGAGGAGGAGTTCCGAATACCGTTCACAAAGGTCAGCTTCTTCGGCGTGGAGGGCACGTCGGCATCTATCCTGCGTACCGCCGAGGCCCTCGGCGACGACGGATGCGCAGAGAGGGCGAAGGCGTTCATCGCGACGGAGGAGGCACGCATAGGCCCCCTTCTGGAACCGTACCGACGCGCCCTCTCGGGCAAGCGCGCTGCAATCTACGTTGGCGGCGGGTTCAAGGCGATTTCTCTCGTAAGGCAGTTCAACAGCCTCGGGATGAAGACGGTCATGGTGGGGACGCAGACCGGCTCCTCCGACGAGTATGAGGCGATACGCCGCCTAGTGGGCGCGGATGCCGTGGTCCTCGACGACGCCAACCCTTCAGAACTGGAGAAGTTCATGAAAGAGAAGGGTGCGGACATCCTTGTCGGCGGCGTCAAAGAACGGCCTTTGGCATACAAGATGAACGTCGCCTTCTGCGACCACAACCACGAGAGGAGGCACGCCCTCGCGGGATACGACGGGGTCCTGAACTTCACGGAAGAGATATTCTCGTCCATGCACAGCCCCGTATGGGAGCATGTCAGGAGGAAGAGGCGATGAGGGGGAGGAACGCCGTGAGCCTTGCCGTCAACCCGTGCAAGATGTGCATGCCAATGGGCAGCTCCACGGCGATGTACGGAATCAGAGGGTGCATGACCATCCTTCACGGGTCCCAGGGATGCAGCACATACATCAGAAGACACATGGCCACGCACTACAACGAGCCTGTGGACATAGGCTCGTCATCGCTGACGGAGCACGGCACGGTCATGGGTGGCGAGGGCAACCTCGTCAAAGGACTGGACAACATGATCCGCCTTTACGGGCCAGAGGCGGTCGCAGTGGCGACGACGTGCCTCGCCGAGACCATCGGGGAGGACGTCCCGCGAATATTGCGCGATTACGCTTCCGAGCGTCCGGGCCTAGGCGTGACTTTGATACCGATATCTTCCTCGGGGTACTCTGGCACGCACTTCGAAGGGTACTTCAAGGCGCTGAGGTCCGTGGTGGAGGCCGTGGCCATGGACGGCGCCCCGAACGGCCGCATCAACGTGGTCGTCGGGCCCGCATCGCCTGCCGACGTGAGGTTCCTCAAGTCTCTGATGAAGCAGATGGGGGTGGACGCCATACTCCTGCCTGACATATCCGACAACTTGGATGCAGGGCACGAGGACGAGTACGACAGGCTGCCGCGGAAAGGCACCTCCATAGATGACGTCAAGAAGATGGCAGGATCGTCAAAGACCATAGAAATCTCTACGTTCGTCCCGGAAGAGCTGTCTCCGGCCGCCTATCTGAAAGAAAGATACGGAGTGCCGTTCGTAAGACTGAACCTGCCCGCCGGACTCAGGGACGCCGACGCGCTCGTGTCGGAGCTGGAGGGATGCGGCGGCAGGATGACCGAGGAGATCGCCGGACAGCGCTCCAGGCTTCTAGACGCCATGGTGGACTCGCACAAGCACAACGCCGACGGGCGTGCGGCGGTGTTCGGCGAGCCGGACTTCGTTTATGCCGTCGTCAGGCTCATGACGGAAAACGGGATAACTCCTGCGATATCCGCAACGGGGTCTCGTTCCAAGGCGTTCACGCGGACTGTGTCCGCAGAGATCGAGGGCGTAGGAAGCATGAAGGCCGGGACGAAGCCCTTGGTGTTCGACGACGCGGACTTCCTGGCTATCGAGGAAGCGATCGCGGATGCGGGCGTGGACGTGATGGTGGGCAGCTCGGACGGCCGTCGCATAGAGGACAGGCACGGCATCCCCCTTGTGAGGGCGGCGTTCCCCATACATGACCGCATAGGCGGGCAGAGGGTCAGGATGCTGGGATACGACGGATGCCTGTCGCTTCTGGACAGGATCACCAACTCCCTGATAGCAAAAGTCGAGACGACGTTCAGAAAAGACCTGTACAGGAGGTACTACCAGTGGGAAGACGGACCTGCCTCCGGCCCGGACATGGCGCTCGGAGCCGTCGGAGCGCCCGACGAGGCCTGCAGGGACGGAAACACGTGCGTCTCGTCTGGGCCTCCATCCTCCTCCGCGCCCGCAGGCGCATGTCTCAAAAAATCGCTTGTCGCGGCGGCTTCAAAGAGCGGGATGCTGATAGACACCCATTTCGGGCACGCCGACGACCTGTACATATACGAGGTGTGGCCGGGGGGCATGAGGTTCAAAGAACACCGCAGCGTCGGCTCTGGCGACGGGTCATGCTGCGGCATGGGCCGAGAAAGGCTTCCGCCCGGGCGGATAGCCGCGCTAGTGCGTGCAGTGGAGGACTGCGACGCAGTTCTGGCCATGCGCATGGGAGAGTCCCCGACGATGAAGCTTGGGGCCATGGGAATAAGATGCATAACGGCCAGCGGAAGAATCGAAGACGAGGTTAGGAAGATGTCTAAAGAGATGGAGGACCACAGATGATCAAACCAAGATACCACGTTATGATATGCACAAGCTGCAGGGCGAACGGGGTGCAGAAAGGCTTCTGCTTCGGCCAAGGGAGTCCAGGGCTCGTGCAGAGGTTCGTCGAGGAGGTGGACGACAAAGGGCTGTCCTCCGAGGTGATGATAACCAACACCGGGTGCTTCGGAATATGCGCCGACGGGCCTGTCGTGGCCGTGTATCCTGACGGAGTCTGGTACGGCAAAGTTAAAGACAGCGACGTCGCCGACATCGTGGAGGAGCATTTCGAAAACGGGCGCCCGGTGAAGAGCCTGATGATATGAGGGAGAACAAGAACTCGCTGGGCGCGGAGGACGTAGCAGAAATCCTAGGAATCTCCAAGAACACTGTCTACAAGCTGGTGAAACGCAGAGACATCAACTCGTACAAGGTGGGAAAGAAGTTTCGTTTCACAGCGGACGACGTCGAGGACTACATCAGAGCGTCGCGGAACCTCGCCCCTACGGGCTTCCGTACGACGCCCGAGCCCGCCGCCGACAGGACGTCGGACCTGGTGATATCCGGGCAGGACGTCATGTTGGACGTGTTGTCGTCGTATGTCGCGAGGCACGAGAAGGGAGGGATGTGCCTGAGGTCGTATGCCGGGAGCTACGACAGCCTGGTGAACTTGTACCATGGGAAGGTGCACGTCGCGTCGTCTCATCTGTGGGACGGAGACACGGGGGAGTACAACACGTCCTATGTAAGACGTCTTGTCCCAGGGGTGTCGTCTGTTATCGTCCACCTCACATGCAGGACCCAGGGGCTGTACGTAGCCGAGGGGAACCCGAAGGACGTCCGGACCTGGGCGGACGCCTCAAGGCCGGACGTAAAGATGATCAACCGCGAGAAGGGTGCCGGGTCGCGCGTGCTCCTCGACGAGCATCTGCGTCTTTTGGGCATATCTAAGAAGCAGGTCAGAGGATACGACGTTGAGTCGCACTCGCACCTCACCGTCGCCGCCGCTGTGGCAAGAGGCGACGCAGACGTGGGCATGGGGGACATGAAGGCTGTGAGCCAGGTGCAGGGCGTCGATTTCATCCCGTTGCAGAAAGAAAGATACGAGCTTGTGGTCAGAGAGGATATGATGCATCAGCCGAAGATAGAGGCAGTCGTCGACATCCTCAGGTCGGGGAGGTTCAAGGAGGAGTTCGCGGGCGTCGGCGGCTACGACACCCGGGAGATGGGCAGGATCGTGGCGACGATCGACTGATCAGGCCAGCAACAGGATGCTGGCCTTCGGGATGGACACGTCGATCGAGTCGCCTTTGCCCGGCATGTGTTTGCATCCTCTCCTGTCCACGTCCGCATACAGCACGGACGTCCCGAGACGTCCTTCGCAGGGCGGCGGCCCGTCGACCGTGAGCATCAACGTATGTTCGAAAGGGCCTTCGATCACGTCGCGGACGGTGCAGCGCATCGTGTTGTCGCCCTCGCCCAGAGACACCGCGTGAGAGCGCACGCCCAGATATCCCGTGTCGCGCGGCACGTCGGACGCTGTTTCGACATGACGCCCCCATTCTTCTACGAACACTTCTCTTTCGCCCGACTTAGATGCTTTCATTATGTTCTTGCAACCCGAAAGCACGGCCGCAGGCACCGTCCGGGGGTTTTCAAAAAACTCGTGCTTGTCCGTCGGCGCTGAACAGCGCCCCGAATCCATGATTGCGATGCGGTCGCTCATGCGGTACGCCTCGTCCCTATTGTGCGACACCAGCACCGTGGTCCCTGCAAAGTCCGAAAGACGCTCTGCGATCTCCCTCTCTATGCTCCATTTCAGATGGCTGTCCAATGCAGAGAAAGGCTCGTCTAGGAGTATCAAACGGGGCTCGGAGGCGAGCATCCTCGCCGTGGCCACCCTCTGCTGCTGCCCTCCGGACAGCTGGCGAGGGTACTTTTTCTCCAAGCCTTCGAGGCGGAACAGCCCGACCAGCCGCGACGCGTCCCCGCCTCCGGGCCTCATGCCCGCCGTGATGTTCTGCACGACCGTCATGTTCGGGAACAATGCATAGCTTTGGAACAGCATCCCGACGCCTCTTTCCCTCGGAGGCACGTTTATCCCCGCAACGGAGTCGAACAGCATCCTCCCGTCGACCTCGATCGTGCCCGAGTCCGGCTTCAACATGCCCGCGATGCACTTGAGCATCATGCTCTTCCCGCTTCCGGACGCGCCCAGGATTGCGACGGTCTCATTGCCGAACTCAATATTCGCGTCTAGCTCGAAAGACCCCATCTTCTTTGTGAAAGCCGCTTTGAGAGTCATCTCCCTCCCCCTGTCATGCGCATCTGCCTTTGGTTGAACCAGTTCATCATCACCACCACTGTGGCGGCTATGCCGATCAGTATGAACGTCCAGCTGTATGCCAGGTCCCTGTCGGATATGTATTCTATTCCCACGGCTATCGACATCGTCACGGTCTTGCCGCTTATGCATCCTCCGACCATCATCGCCGCCCCGTACTCTCCAAGGGCCCTTGCGAAAGTCAGCACCCCTCCAGAGACCAGCCCGGGCAGTATGTTGGGCAGGACTACCTTCCTGAGCACCTTCGCTTCGGACATGCCGAGCGTCCTTGCGACGCCTGTCATGTTCTCGTCGAAGCTCTCCAGAGATCCGCGGACCGCCCTGTACATCAACGGGAACGACACCACGGTTATCGCTATGGTCACCCCGATCTGAGAGTTCACTATCCGGATCCCGTGGTCCAGCAGAAACGTCCCCAGGTCCGTGTATTTGCTGAACGCCATGACCAACAGGAACCCTATGACCGTAGGGGGGAGTACCAGCGGAAGCATGAACATCGCATCGAGGATGTTCTTTCCTCTGCGCATCCTCACCACTAGGCACGCCGCCGCTATCCCGAGGAAGAAGGCGACGACAGTGGCCGGGACTGCGGTCTTCAGCGAGATCGCCAGAGGCGACCAGTCATCGATCGAGAACTCCATGGGGGGCACCGTGAATAAGAAAAGACGGCGCCCCTGAGGCGCCGTCGGCCGTCAGGCCTGGCCGAAGCCGTACTGCTCGAAGACCTCCCTCGCCTTCGCGCTCGTCCTGAGCCACTCGAGGAAGCCCTCTGCCGCGTCATGCACCCCGTTGCCGTTGTTTATGACGCATCCAGGGTAGATGATGTTGCCGGTCTCGTCCCATGAGAGTCCCCTCACAATCTCCGTCGTGTCCGTGATCGTCATCGCGTCGCTGGTGAAGACGAACGCTATGTCAGCGGATCCAGCGCTCACCGCCGCGGTGACGTCGGACACCTTGGAATACGTCTCGACAAGGTCGATCTTGCCGTTGTTGCTGAGCGTGTCGTACAGGCTGCTCTCTTTGAGATAGTAGCGTGCATACTCCCCCGCAGGCACGCTTGCGTTGCCGAGCGCTATGACCGCCTTGTCCGCGCCAGTCACGGTGTCCGTCAGGTGCGAGAAGTCGGTGAAAGTGCTTTCGGTCCATCCATACTTCCCCATCGCCTGCTTGTTGACCACTATCGACAGGGAGTTGGTAAGCATGTCCACGGAGCCGTTTGTGAATTTGCCGCCGCCGCTCTCCGTAGCCCCTATGACCTTGTCCATGTTCGCCTTGTCAGCGGAGATAAAGACGTCGTACATGCCCTCGTCGCCGAGGATGCTGTTCACGATCGTCCCGGAGCTGAGCATGCTGAACTCGAGCGTGTTGCCTGTCTCCCCCTCGTAGTAAGGTTTCAGGTCCTCGAGCGCGTACCTGAGGCTGGAGGCGGCCCCCACCTTGATCTGATAGCTGTCGTCGCCTTCGCCGCCGCCGTCCTTGAGTACCTGCCACCCTGCGACCGCCGCAACGATGAGCACTGCGATCACGACGACCGCCGTTATGCCGTTCTTGTTCATTCTTCGTCCTCCGTTGTGAAAGAACGCTGCGTCGCGTCGCGTACTGTGACATCCGCGTCCCGTGTTTCGATACGTTCCATCATTTGTACATAAAATGGTAATTATTTAATCATTTGTACATTTATTAAATAATTAAATATATAAATAATTATTAATAATCAAAAATAATATTTTTATATACATATTACAACAGCATATGCCATCCCTGCGGCCTTTCCATGAGATGCCTTTCTTTCGCCAAGTTTGTTTTAATATCACCACGCTCATCTGCGGGCATGGAGACAGGGCTTTCCTCTGCCAAGAATTTCATAGTCGGCACGCTGGTCGGAGTAACGTCCATGCTTCCGGGGATCAGCGGGGCAGTGCTCGCGGTGTGCTTCGGCATATATGAAAGGCTGATCGGCGACATAGCCCATCTCAGAGAGGCCTGGAGAAGAGACTTCTTCTTTCTGGCCGCCGTGGCCTTGGGCGTGCTGTTCGGCATGTTCCTGGCCGCTTTCGCGCTTGACTTCCTTCTGGAGAACTACAGGCTCGTCGCCGTCTTCCTGTCTGCAGGGCTAATCCTCGGACAGCTGCCCATGCTGTACGGGCATGCCGACACGTTCTCTAAGATGACGTCCCGGAACGCGATTGCGTTGGCTGTGGGATTGGGGATAATGGTCGCGATATTCGCGCTGACCGTGACCGGCAACGTGGACGCGTCCGGGACTTCCGAGGAAGAGCTGATGTCCAAAGGCATGCTGTCATACGGATATATGATCGTCATCGGCCTGATAATGGCCGTCTCCAAGCTCATACCGGGGATCAGCGGCGCCACGGTGCTGTTGGCGATAGGGCTGATGGACCCCCTCACCAGCGGGATGACGGAGATGAACCCGACGCTCCTTCTGACGGTGGGGGCAGGGCTAGTAGCAGGCGTGCTGGCCTTCTCGAAGGCGGTGAACTATGCGCTGGTCAATTGGCACAGGTCGACGTACATGCTCATAGTCGGGCTCACGGCAGGCTCCCTGCTCGTGCTCTTTTACGACGGGTGCTCCCTAGGCTCGTGGACGCAGGACCTTTTCGTCGCGGCCTTGGCGTTCGCCGTAGGGACCGTAATAAGCCTCATGCTTGTGAGGATCGGCGACCGTTGCTGACCGTCAGAATTGAGAAAAATAAAATAAGGCGTGCGGAGGTTTGGATGGGTGGTTGAAAAACCGCACCGCCTTGGACGAATGCAATCTTGGGGATGCACATTGCGTCTTAACATTATCATTGCGGGGCGCCTATATCAACGAAACGGCAGGGGGTGTCCGAAAGTGGGCCGAATTCCGAAAGTGGTCACTTGCTCTTGTGGCGCACGCGCACGGCAATTCCTCTTCTCATGTCCTGCATCTCCCGCCCGGACATGGCGGCGACACCGACCGCTTTGACCTTTCTGTTCAGAGTCACGACGGCCTCGTCGCCTATGCGGAGGCTCTGGTCCGCTTTCATGACGCCGACGGCGAACAGGTTCCCTTTCATTTCGAAGTCTGTCATCTCGACGGTGTTGAACCTCCCGGCCAGGACTTCCGCCCCTTCCAGAGTGAGGGATATCATCCCTCTTTCCGGGGTGAGCATGCCCAGCTGCGTCTTGTTCTTCCTGTCTGCGGGGTCCTCACGAATGATCTTCCAGTACGGGAACTTCCCCGTGGCATAGGTGTCGTCGTCCATTATCGCGTCGGCGGCCTCCCTTCCGAACTGGAACGCGAGGATCGAGCGGACGGTCTCCCTTCTGTCGGTGTAGTCGTCGACGGGGGCCAGGCCCTTGGCGGCCTCTCTGAGCGCGACATCCAAGTTCTTCAGCGACGCCGGAGACGTAGGGTCTCCGACCACAGTCTCGGTCATGTCCGCCAATCCTCTGACGAGCTCGGCATCCTCTCCGAGGTGGCATATCACGCGGTCGTATCCTTCCGCGACGCGTTCGGCTATCATCTCCCCTATCATGGCCTTCTCCTCGCATTTCCATTCTCCTGTCACAGGTATGTCGTAGGAGTTCGCGGGATAGAAGACGTCCAGCTCTCTCGGCACGGCCCCGAGCGGAGATGTCACGATGACCTCGTGCACGAGGGTGTCATGTTGCGCGGTGTGTATCGCGGAGGCGAACGCCTTGTGCGTCTTGGAGGTGTGGTACGGCTTCCTTGCGGAGCATGGAAGGAGAAGGAGGATGCGCTTATGCTTCGGCTTGGAGTATCGCTCGGACAGCGTCTCCCTGTACCTTGCGAGGTCTGGGCGCCTGAGCGCCTGAGTCGTGTTGCAGGCGAACTTGTCCCCTGCTGTGGGGCAGGCCTCTTCTTGATATGCGTGGCCTACGCGGTCGAATATCCTCAACGCGGCGACTGCCCGGGGAGACGACGGCGCCCTCTGGTCCACCAGCTCCCTGAGGCGTCCCGCCTCGGCGAACGTGCGGACCTTCCAACATTCCCTGTCGAGCTCCGACGCGTTGTCCGAGGAGACGTCCTTCTCGGCGCGGACCTCTCCCTCTGGGATGAGCGTCGTCTGCGACACGCCGGCGGCTCTGGCAAGCGAGTCGTCGAACATGTCCACCCCCATGTACGTCATAAGCGCGAGGGTGGAGGGCTCGGCTATGCCCAGCATGCATACTGCACGCCCGTAGCCCACGGACTCTCTGAGCCTGACGACGCTGTCGACGAGCTTCCTCGGGTTGTTCCTGAGCTCGAAGGCGTTCGGGACGACCACTATCTCCGTCTCGTCGGGAACGGAAAGCTCCGCAGGGATCGGAAGTCTTATCACGCACACGTTGCCGTAGGACGCGGGGCCGCCGTTGTCGTACGACGACAGCGTGGTTAGGAGCTTGGGGTCCAGCGGAACCTCCGCGTCTGCAACGTGGAGCGTCCTGGCACGTCCGTCGTGCGATATGCGGACACCGCCATCGGACGATATCACATAAGGCGTCCTGACGGAGACGTCCCCCGTCCTGTATTCGCATATCCTCCCGCGGTGCGACCTCGCGACAACATCCAGCATGCGCGGCCTTAAGCGACGGCTGTTAATTAACCCTTGTTTCATGACGCGGGTCGGAGCTTCACGAGGGGGCGAGACCGGACACAGAGTCCATAGGGCGGCTAAACACCGTCGACCGCAGGACGAAAGGCTCGGACCCGCCTTGGTTATGACGCGGTTCTAGCTCACGCCGTAGAGGGCGTATGACCCGGCGCGACGACGAAGGTTCCCGAACGCGACGGACGCATGCCTGTCTGTCTTTCTTAGAGTGAAGGAGCGGCTTCTTGTCAAACAATTCGGCTTACAAAGGGGCCATATTTATAATCGAAGCACGTTGAGGGTTCACCGAACCGGCAGAGGGACGCGATTAGTGAACGTCATATGCACGGGGCGGCGCACAGCGACCCTGTCCCTAATCTTAGGGCCCTTGCGGTAGCAGCGATGTGTCATCGCGGCCATGACCGGAAGCCAACGCAGGGTCCGACACATA
>JAITOF010000015.1 GCA_031290095.1 Candidatus Methanoplasma porotermitis | reverse complement strand
AGGCCGTCCGACATAAAGAAGGCGGCCAAGGATGTCGTCGACTCGGCATTCGTCTCTGCCGGCCAGAGGCTGTACTCCACATCGAAGGTCATTGTAACGGCCGACAGCCAGCAGAAGTTCGCGGACGCCCTTCTCGAGTACGTCAAGACGATCAATGTCGGAGACCCGGCTGAGGAGGTCGCCGCCGGGCCGTTGGTCTCTGAGGAAAAATTGAAAGAATTCTCCGCGCTGATGGAATCGGTGCGCGGTCGCGTGCTCTTCGGGGGGAAGCAGATAAAAAACGAGTCCACGTCGAACGGCTGTTACGTCGTTCCCGCAGTCATAGCGGGGTCGGACGACGACCAGTCGTACTTCGACTCAGGCCTCCCTGTGCTGTCGATGACGATAGTCGCTGACTTCGATGGGGCCATGGAGGAGCTCAGCAACACGGAATCCGGGCTGTCGGCAGGCATCTTTTCTAAAGACCGCGCGGCAGTGCACAGGTTCCGCGAAGAGGCGACTGCGCCGTTCCTTTTCTACAACGAGAGCAACCTGTCTCTGAAGCCGGCGGCGTACGCGACAAGGAAGACGTTCGTCAAATGATCACACGCCCCTTATACGAACGTGCCTGACGTACTTCTTCGAGGATTCGGCCATCCTCACCAGCGCCTGCGCCGGATAGGGGGCGGCCTTCCTCATCTCCGGGTCTGCCGCCGCCGAAGGGTTGAACTGCTGGAGGATCAGGCTGCCGCTCCCCTGAAGGCTCTTGGAAATGCTGTTCATGGCTTCAGACCCGACGATGCCTGGGACGACAGTGGTTCTAAACTCGTAGGCCAACCCGGATTTTGAAACGACGTCTATGCTCCTTTTCACTGCGTCGACGTCTACTTCGACTCCTGCGGCCCTACTGTACGAGGCGCCGTCGAGCGGCGCCATGACGTTGATGCAGACCTTGTCCACCAGCATCGCCCCTACTATGTCGTCGAGGATGTCCGGCATGCTGCCGTTGGTGTCTATTTTAATCTTGATTTTCAGGGCCTTCAGGTCTTTCAGAAGGGCGTACAGGTCGGGATGGACGGTCGGCTCCCCGCCTGAGACGACGACGGCGTTGACGAAGTCTTTATGGGATTTGATGTAGGCGACCGCTTCGGCATGGTCCATGGAGGCGTCGCAATCGGCCAAGCAACGGTTGCAGTAAGGGCATCTGAAGTTGCACCCAGGCAGGAGTATCATGCTGGCGTTCTTTCCCTCCCACTCGGAGAGGGCGGTCTTCACGAACCCTGCGATCCTCATCCTATCAGTTGAGTCTCCTGATCCCTGCAAGCTCGTACACGCCGTTCTGTTCCGAGAGGTACAAGCTCAGCCGTTCGCCCAAGCCTTCGATGGAAAGGTCGCTGTTCTTTATGTCTGCCACTACCTCGACAGACATCCTCTGATAGGCTATGACTATTTTTGAAAACACCGAGATCAGGTTGACGTTCTCTTTGGCGAGGCAGTCCAACGCGACGCCGATCGTATTGGGGCTGTCAGGTATGTCGAGGTTGATCTCGACAAGCCTGGTGTCAGACTTGAAGAACACCACGGAAACAAGCCATGACGCCGGGTCGAGAGTGAGCATGACTTCTGTGCCGTCTACGTCGGCAAGGACGTCGCCATACTCCAAGCCGAGGTCGAACGCCCCGTCGGCCAGGGCTATCGGGGCCCCGTGTCTGACCTCCTCCTTGACGCCTTCGGCGTCTCTGCGGAATATCCTTCCGACGTTGGCAGGCTTGATGCTCACATATTTTATCTTGGCAACGGAAGGGTCGTTCCGGGCTTTCATCTTGGTGAACCTCTCTTTGATGAGCTCCCCTTCCCCCGCGAAGTTCAGCTCGCCCATTATGTTCCATATGATCGTGGTGTCCGATATGCCGTTCAGAGAGACGGAGTTGAGGATGTTGACCCCCTGGTCCCCCAGAAACCTGGCGGACTGGACGGTGGCGCCGGGGACGTCCTCCATGTAGACGTTGATGTGGGCGAGCGTGCGGAAGTTCTCTTGGGGGAACATGGAAAGAAGTAGCTCGTACCTCTTCGGACCCTTCTCAGGATATCTGAACAGGGAGCTGTAGACGTACCCTCCTTCGACGAGGCCCATCGTCCCCGCCATCCATTTGTCGATCTTGATCTTGTTGCCTTCGACCTTCGTGAACTCCCAGCTTCTCATGTTCGGGCCTCCTTTGAGGTCAACCGCTTCGGGTCATATATCCTTTCGGTCCTCGTTCTTCAGCGAAACAGCGGGGCGGGCCCATCCGGGGTCGCTCGCGTCCATCGCACGGACCTCCTTCACGAGGTTGGACACGCTGCGCGAAAGCTCGCTCGAGTCTGCAAGATCGGTAATGGAAGCGGCCGCCGCCGCACCCCTCTGTTCCAGCTTCGTGCCTTCGAGCGCGGAGGCGACGATCTCAGCGGCTTCATGAAGCTTGGCGCCGGCGCGTTCAAGGGCCCTTGCGATTCTTACGTTGTCGGGGACGCCGGACCCGGAGGACGCCGTGAACGAGTATTTGCTCGGGACGAGGGGCGTCTTGCCTGTCACGTACGGGCACACGGAGCATTTGCGGCTGATCTCGGCGGACTCGCCGTCGAGGGTCATGTTCCGCACCGAGGAGAGGGCGTTGCCGCACACGGGGCAGATCCTGGGAACGGCCTTGGACTCGGACGCCCTGTATTCTATGGATATGCGCACCAACCCTTTTTCGATAGCCAGGCGCCTTATGCGCACGTCGCTCGCCCCGAACCCGCTTCCAAGCTTGGAAAGCTCCTTCCGGACGAGGCGTCCGAACTCGTTCTGGGTCTCGACATGGGGGGTCTTCCTCACCGCCGCCTCTATCGCGGCATAAAGAGCAGTCCGTCCGGGTATCCTATGCGCCATCCCGCCTCCATATGCCGTGGGGGATATTAACTGTTTATCGAGCCGAGCCGCGTTTCCCGATCCGCCCGGCACAGCGTCGGTTGCGATTCAACCGTCGAAGGGGCGTCGAGACACAGGTCGTTCGACGACCCTCTCGCGACGCGCTCGACCCGACGTCAGAGGCGAGTTGGGGAGGCGTGGCTTGCTAGAACAACTGTTAAATATGGATGACTGTCCTTGACAGGACGCTTGCGTGCACACAAGAACACGCACGGCGCAGGAATGCGCCTGTGCCGCGTCCCGACGGGCATGCAGGGGGTAAGTATTATCATGACAGCATCAAGAGGGGGGGGGGGGGCAGCCATGCACCGGCCCGCGTCGCACGCCCTCGGCGGGCGCGACGAGACAATCGTTTGAACTTTTGAACCGCGCCCTGCGCTTGCGCAGAGGCTCCTTTAGGAGCGTGTGCGCATGAAGGCGCGCTCTTACGCGGCCGTCCTGGCCGTCCTGGCGCTGGCGGCCGCGGGGGCCTTCCTGATCTCCGACGGCGGCTCGAGCTACGCCGACGCGGCGGCAGACAAAGAAGACGACGCAGGGAACATCCACTGGAATCTGACCGGGGGCGTGCTGACGCTGACCCTGATCGACCCCAACGGCGCGAAGGAGACAGGGCCCTATGGCGCCGGGGGCGCGCCGTGGTACGACTACAGGGCGGACGTCGCCCGCGTCGTCATAGGCGCCGGGATAACGTCCATAGGCGACAACGTGTTCTACGACTTCGTCGCCCTGTCCTCAATCTCTATCCCGGACAGCGTGACGTCCATAGGAGGCTACGCTTTCTACAACTGCGTCGCCCTGTCCTCGATCTCCATCCCGGGCAAAGTGACGTCCATAGGCGAAAGCGCGTTCCGCTGTTCGAGCCTCACCTCCGTCACGATCCCGGACAGCGTGATTACCATAGGAGAATACGCGTTCTCCTTCATCAACGCCCTCAAATCCGTCACGATCGGAGCAGGCGTGACGAAGATAGGCGCCTCCGCGTTCTACGCAGACGTCTCCTTGCCCTCCGTCACCATACCCGACACCGTGGCTGAAATCGGCGTGGCGGCGTTCGCCGAGTGCAAGGCCCTCACCTCGATCGTCATCCCAGCCAGCGTGCAGACCATAGGCATCTCCGCGTTCTCGGGATGCGTCGCGTTGCGCAACATAGTGTTCGAAGGTGCCAAGCCGTCGCTAGGTGACAGAGCGTTCGAGCTGGGCCGCGCCGAGTGGGATGTACCTATCTCAGCTTCATTGCCGGAGACGGCGGCGACGTTGTACGTATGGGCGTCGTGGACATCGGCCGCAAACATCGATGCCGACTTCGGCGCCGCGAAAAGCGCCAACACCACTTTGACATACAGAGGGGACGCATATGACCCGAGCAACCCCAACCTGCCCGGTGGTGCCAGCGAAAACGAGCTAGGCATCAACTCAGGCGTCCATTGGGTCTACGACGCGGAATACAGGACGCTGACGTTCTCGGGGACCGGCGACATCAGTTACGACACGTCGTCTTGGAACGCGCTCAGGCCGTACGTGCAGAAAGTGGTCATAGCGGGAGACACGGGGAACAGCATAACGATAGGCGACCACGCGTTCTACCACTGCGGATCCCTGAAAGAGATCGTCATCCCGGAAGGCGTGGAGAGCATAGGCGCGTACGCCTTCTACTACTGCTCCTCCCTCAAGGAGGTCGGGCTTCCAGACAGCTTGAAGTACATAAAAGAATACGCGTTCAAGGACTGCAGGACCCTCGCCTCGATCGTCATCCCCGGCAACGTGACGGAGATAGGCAACAACGCGTTCTACAGATGCTATTCCTTGGTGACGGTCGAGATAAAGGGCGCCGCGGACATAGGCGACCTAGCGTTCCACGGATGCTACGCCCTCGCCTCCGTCACTTTCAGCGGCGATCTCCATTCCATAGGGGAGCGTGCGTTCAACAGGAACCTTGCCCTGCGCTCGATCGTGATACCCGCCAGCGTGACG
Source organism: Candidatus Methanoplasma porotermitis (assembly GCA_031290095.1). Taxonomy (GTDB): domain Archaea; phylum Thermoplasmatota; class Thermoplasmata; order Methanomassiliicoccales; family Methanomethylophilaceae; genus Methanoplasma; species Methanoplasma porotermitis. The sequence goes on along the minus strand of JAITOF010000015.1, from coordinate 1,016 downwards.
TTAGTGGGCGACTCTGCGTTCCGGGAATGCTTGTCCCTGGCCTCGGCGGCCGTGCTGGCGACGAACCTCGACGCCCTGCCCAACAACGTGTTCGTGTTAGACGCGTCGCTCCTGGCCGTGTCCATACACTACGACGGCGAGGCCATCAACCACACCAGCTACAACCTGCCCGCCGCCCTTGCGTTGTTGGGCAACACCCAGAACTCCAAGGTGCTGTTGGTCTACTACGTCGACGCGGTCGGCGGCCCAGTCTACGCGACGCAGTCGCTGCTCGGCTGGGTCACGCTCTCCGGCATCGACGACGCCGCGAAGATAGGCACGTCTTGGTCGGACGGCGGCTACGTCCTGACCGCCCTCGACGGCACGCGGTTCAGCGCGGGCAGGCTCGCCAGCGCAAGTACCATCTACGCGTACGAGCCAGGCGTCTTCCACGTCATAGCCGCGTCGATCGCGAACGGGACGATCACGCCGTCCGGCGACGTCAGCGTGGTGGGCGGCGCCATACGCGCAGCCCAGAACGGCGATGCGACGTTCGGGTTTGTCGCGAACGCGGGCTACGCCATAAAGAGCGTGGCCATAGACGGCTCCAAGACCTCGGACGAGGCCTTGGCTGCCCTCGCGGCCGGGACGTACACGTTCGAGGACGTGACGGGCGTCCATGCGATCGCGGTGGAGACGGAACGCACAGAGCTAGTCGTGGCCGCGTCTGCCGACGCGAACTCGACTATAACCCCGTCCGGCTCAGTGGGAGTCGTGAGAGGGGGCAGCGTGACGTTCACGTTCTCCGCGAGCGCAGGCTACGCCATATCAGACGTGGTCGTGGACGGGGCGAGCGTCCCGTCCGCCGCCTCGGCGGGCAAGTACACGTTCTCCGGCGTGGACTCGAACCACGCGATAAGCGTGAAGTCCGCGCCGTCCGCCTCCTCGCCGGCAGGCTCCGGCAACAGCGACGGCAGCGGCTCCGGCTCTGGAAGCGGGAGCGACGGCGCGAACGACGGCGCAGGCGACTCTCGCGC
>JAITOF010000083.1 GCA_031290095.1 Candidatus Methanoplasma porotermitis | reverse complement strand
GCCGCCTTGCACCTGAGGGACTGCTCCTCCTGCTCAGCTTTATATCTGCGGTTCTGCTCTCTCTTGTCGGGTCTGTTCTTCGGCATTCTAGTCAAATCCTGCAAGAACAACCCACCCTCAGCCTTCTATTTTTCTAGCAGGAAGAAAAGTTCGCGCGCGAACTTTTCTTCCTGCTTACGACTGTATGGTTATCTTCTTGTCAAAACAAACAGAAAAAACAGCCTCAATCGTTAAATATCTGTCAAATGATGTACTGCTGTCCTGATAAGACCCGTGTCTCGGTTGCCTTACGGTGGCCCATTGCATTCACGGGCGACGGATGTTTTTCCTGATTATATCTATGAAGCGGTCGTCGCTCTTCTCGTAGCACGTCCATATCGCGCCCGCGACGAAATCCGCGATTCTGAGGCAACCGTTGCTCTCTGAGTGGCCTTTGTCGCACTTCTTGATGTTGGCGCCGGTTCCGATTGCAGACGCGTTCGCTACCTCGCGAAGCCTGGTCACGGTGATGAACCTGCTACCGTCCACGACGACGTTGACATCTTTGCAAGGAAGCGCTTTGAAGGACGCCTCCATCAGCCGCGCAATCGTGTCCTCATACAGCTCGTTGCCGTATGACGTGCGGCCGGGAGCGTGCTTGTCGACCGCCACATATACGATCGAGGCGCATGTGTCGGACAGTTTGGACAGGGCTTCGCGTCTTGCGTCCTCGGACGCGTTGTAGAACTTCACCTCTGGCCGCCTCGCAGGTATCGCCTTCGATACGTTCAGAAGGTTCCTAGCCCTTATGTTCATGACGGCGGCCATGACGAAATACCGGGATCCGGACTTTCCGAGGTCCCCCGCCTCGTCGATCGCCTTCAGACACGTCATACGCCGGTCATGCAAATCCAGTATTTGAACGATTCAGCACGGCGACGACATCCCCCATGGCAGGAAGCACGGCTACGGACGGCATCGGAGGTGATTCGCAGCTCGGGCCTCATGCTTAGGAATGAAGGCATGGAGGGGGCCTCATGTTCACATTTCGACGCCTCAATGTTCTGAGGGGATGATTTCCGCACCCCGCCGCATGACCGAACATCCCCCTCCTGACGGCTTCACGAGGGGTACACAGCCACGACAGAACGCGGTATTCGATCGCGCTTAGGAGTCTGAAAAAACACCCTCTTAGAACCTCAAGGACTCGAAATGTAGGCCCATGGGACATGCTACGTGAAAAAGCTCAGCCTCAGTAGGTTCAGGATAGAATACGCCAGCGGCACTAACAGATACGAATAAAACGCGAATCCAACGATAATCTGACAAAGGACGCGGGTCGAGCGCCTGTGTGCATAGGGTTCCGCCGAGATAAGCAGGAGGATGGACGTGATGCTCGACTGATTTGATCCGACGGGAGGATGCTGGCGAAGGTCACGGCAATTGAACAACGCCGTCACGCCCGGCCCGAGGAGCGCGTCAGAGTCCTCGCAGAGGTCGCCGGCGCCGATGCGACTATAGTTTACGTCTGCATCGACAAGAAGGACCCGAACGGGCCGTTCGCCAGGGGGAACGAGCTTTACAGAATGGTGCTGGAAGGGCTCATGAGGGACACGATGAAAGCCTCTCCCTGCATGGACCTCAGGATTGTAGTCGACAAAAGTTGGTTCATCGACAAGAATCGTCTGACAGAGATGGCGGAAAACCTCTCGAAGGAGCTGAACAGGAACGTGAAGAGTTGCAACAAGGTATCGTCTGACAGGTGTGTCAGAATCGCGGATTACGTCGTCGGCTCCATATGGGCGAGGTACGAACGTGAGAACGACGAATACTTCGATATGGCTAGAGGAAGGATATCCGTGGCCCGTTAATCGTTAAGGCCACGCTGAACGCAACCGATGTCACGGGACTTATCGGGATGCTCAGCGACAGTGTTGCGAAGTATATGACTCCTCGTCAAAAGATACAAATATGCTTGATGAAGCCGCGTTTCGCCGTTTTGATCAATAAGCTCTTTACTGCCTAGCAACACTCCACGATGATGGTGCTGGTGACGGCCTTTCCAATACACGCTCAAATCCAATTCTCGGCGAGACGCCCGTTCCGCACGTCGGCCTTTGGGGGCCAAAGACGAGGATTTGGGCAATCCGAGTTCGCCACTTAATGCCTGAGCGGGTCTTGTCGGAGAGTATTTTCACGAGAGGCCAGGCGAAAAACCTGACAGCGGCCCAGCCCATCCGTCTGCGCTAACAACTGGGGGAAGGGGCCGACCCTCCCATGGGTCTCGTCCGAGATAAACGATTCGGTCGCCCCCCCCCCCTTGTCTGGAGGAGGATGAGACTATGGGCAGGATAAGAAGGGCTGAGAGCGGGAAGGGGCAGTCGTCCCTCGCCGTGTCGGGCGGGTTCGAGAACGATAACGTAACGGTGTCCGCAGGGGTGCCGGAGGGCGGAGAGCATGATCACGACCCCGTGCCTCCGGTCCGCCGGCATCTGCGTCTGAGTCGGCAGGGCTGGAGCGCCCCTCCCTATTTCAAACCTCCGCCGCCCCGCTCCGGGCCGCCTGCGGATTCCATGCACGGCATCGGCGCTTCTCGCAGATTATTCCGATCGTCCGCATTTCGCCGCGTCGAAACACGTGTATTCTCTCGCGTTTCCCACAAATCCGCACAAAGTGCTACAGGACCAGTTCTGTCCGCCGCCTTCAGAAGAAACTATTAACTTGAATCGAGATGCGTAGAGCATGGCGATAGAGCAGAAGCAGATCGACAGGGTCGTCCGCAGGATAGTCGAGGACTACGACCCGAAGGCGATCATAATCTTCGGGTCGGTCGCCAAAGGGACGGCCGGCGAAGACAGC
>JAITOF010000072.1 GCA_031290095.1 Candidatus Methanoplasma porotermitis | reverse complement strand
TGAAACAGCCGTCGTTCCTCATGGTCCTCACCGCCGGGCAGCTCGCGTACAGAAGGCCGGACGGGGTGCTGGTGGTGCCTCTCGGGTGTCTCAGGGATTGAGGTCGCCGAAGCGCCCTGATGATTGCATGATGAGGTTCGCCGACAAGTTCGCCACATCGAGATTCTGGCGACGCTGTCGCCAAAATTGAGCTGGTCGCACATAGTGGAGTTCTTGCCGCTCGAAACCTAAGGGGCGCGCCTGTACTACGCCGACGGCGCCGCAGAGCGCAGGTAAGGCGTGAGGGAGTTTCGCCATCAGATCTCCCCCAAGGCGTACGAACGCCAGGAGATTGCCAACATGTAGCTTTGTAAGAGTGAATATAATTTTAAAAACTTTATAAAAATATGTTTTTTTAAAATTATTTTACTAAACTTTTAATAATCGCCCGCCGATGCATACTCTATGCTGAGGAAGAGGGACGGCTATCTCGAGAAGCTTAGGACTGCGATGGACGAGCCGTTCATAAAGGTGATCACAGGGGTGCGCAGATGCGGGAAGTCCTCCATCCTAGAGCTGTTCGAGGCCCATCTCCTCGATGTCGGCGTGGACAGGTCGAACATCGTGAAGGTGAACCTCGACGCGGGGGACGTGCGCCGTTGCGTGAACTGCTGGGAGGCGCTGTACGACCTCGTGGCCGAGAGGTCAGGCCCCGGCAGGAACTACATCCTCCTGGACGAAGTGCAGAACGTCGAAGGCTGGGAGAGCGCGCTCATAAGCATGTACACGGACTTCGACGCGGACATCTACGTCACGGGGTCTAACGCGATCATGCTGTCCCCCGACTTGGGCTCGAAGCTCGTCGGAAGGTACCTGGAGGTGCACGTCCTTCCTCTGTCGTTCTCGGAATACTTGGACTTCACGGAAGATTGCCGGGACCCCGAGAAGGCCTTTCACGACTACATGAGGGACGGAGGATTTCCCGCCGTCGCCTTGACCAAGCCGGAGCTGCGCCGGACGGTAGCAGACGGCATATACGAGACTATAAAGAACCTCGACCTGGGGAAGAGGCATGCGGTGAAGGACCTGTCGCTTATACGCGTCCTCGCAGACTACATGGCGGAGAACATAGGCTCTGCCGTCTCGGCCAACAGCATCGCGGACAGCCTGAACAAGGCGAGCGCGGCTTCGAGCAACGTCTCGATTCGAAATTATCTGGAGATGATGGAGCAAGCGTTCCTCTTCTACAAGGCCGACAGGTTCGACGTCATGGGCAAAGAGCGGCTCAAAACCTTGGGGAAGTACTACGTCGTGGACCCCGGCATAAGGGGGCTGGTCGTCAACCCGTCTGACGGACGCGGGAAGCTGCTGGAGAACATCGTGTTCTTGGAGCTCGTGCGCAGAGGGTACTCGGTCAGCGTCGGCAAGGCAGGGGCCAACGAGATAGACTTCGTGGCCGAGATGCAGGACAGGAACGAGACCGAGTATTTCCAGGTGGCCTACGAGATGGGCGAGTCCGTCGCGGAGAGGGAGTACCGGCCGCTTGCGAGCGTGAAGGACAACTGGAAGAAGACGATCCTCACCATGGACCGCTTCGCGACGGGCGTCCGCGACGGGATCGAATGCAAGCACGTCGTGGACTGGTTGCTTGGAAAGTGAGCCTCCGTAGGCGACAGTCGCGAACGGCCTCGGCGTCTGTCACGCCGTCGCGCCTCCAAGCGGGCCTTTGTCTGCGTCCTACGTGCAACTTCGACGGCATGGCGGCAATGCAACGTTCATCCTTATATGGCGCGTAAAAAGCAAATTTAGTTATATTTATATAGAAGAACAAACAATCACCCAAACAGACAATCCATTCATAATAATGGAAATAGTACATTGGAGGAATGACAAATGGGAATGGGCAACACACCGATCCTTATCCTTAGGGAAGGAACGAAGAGAGACAAAGGAAAAGACGCACAGTTCAACAACATCAGCGCCGCCAGGGCCATCGCCGACTCCGTGAGGAGCAGCCTGGGCCCGAGGGGCATGGACAAGATGCTCGTGGACACCATGGGCGACGTCGTGATAACCAACGACGGAGTCACCATACTCAAAGAGATGGACGTCCAGCACCCTGCGGCGAAGATGCTCGTGGAGGTCGCCAAGACGCAGGACGCAGAAGTCGGGGACGGCACGACCACGTCCGTCATCCTCGCCGGGGAGCTCCTGAAGAAGGCGACCGACATGATCGACGCCAACGTGCACCCCACGCTCATAACCGCAGGGTACAGGCTTGCCAACGACAAGGCGCAGGAAGTCCTCAAAGCAGTCTCCAAGAAGGTCAGCATAAACGACGACAAGCTTCTGAAGCAGATAGCCGAGACCTCCATGATCAGCAAGCAGGTCGGAGGCTCCAAGTCGTTCTTCGCCGACATAGTCGTGGAGGCTGTCAAGACCATCATCGACAAGGATGCGAAAGGCAAGTACACCGCAGACCTCAAGAACATCCAGACAGTCAAGAAGTCCGGCGCCAACATGGAGGAGTCGCAACTCATCAAAGGCCTCGTGATAGACAAGGAGCCCGTTTCCCCGTCCATGCCCAAGAAGGTCCCGAAAGCGAAGATAATCCTCGTCGACGCGGCGTTCGAGGTCAAGAAGACCGAGATAGAAGCCAAGATACAGATAACCGACCCCAGCCAGCTCTCCGCATTCATCCAGGAGGAGGAGAACATGCTCAGGAGGATGGTCGACAAGGTGAAGGCCGTCGGCGCCAACGTCGTCTTCTGCCAGAAAGGCATCGACGACCTGGCGCAACACTTCTTCGCGAAAGAGGGCATCTACGCCTGCAGGCGCGTCAAGAAGAGCGACATGGAGAGGCTGGGAAGGAGCACCGGGGCGAGCATCTGCAACAAGATCGAGGAGATCGGCAAAGACGACCTCGGGTTCGCGGATCTCGTCGAGCTCAAGACGATCCAGGACGAGGACATGACGTTCATCACCGGGTGCAAGGACCCCAAGACCGTCTCCATCATAATCAGAGGCGGGACCAGCCACGTCGCCGACGAGGTCGAGAGGTCTCTCGTGGACGCCTGGTCCGTCGTGAAGGTCTCCATAGAGGACGGCATGCTCGTCACCGGAGGAGGCTCCACCGCGATGGAGGTCGCCATGAGGCTCAGGGACTACGCCGCGTCCGTCGGCGGAAGGGAGCAGATCGCCATCGAGGCGTTCGCGTCCGCGATGGAGATCATACCGACCACTCTTGCCGAGAACGCAGGCCTCGACCCCATCGACATCAACATCAACATGAGGAAGGCCCACAAGGAAGGAAAGATCCACGCAGGCCTGAACCCCTTCACAGGGAAGGTGGAGGACATGCTGAAACTGGACGTCATCGAGCCTTACAGGATCGGCAAACAGGCGATCAACTCGGCCACCGACGCCGCCGTCATGATCCTCAGGATCGACGACGTCATAGCATCGAAGGCAAGCCCCATGCCGCAGACCGGCGACGGCATGCCCTCGATGGGCGATGACTGAAACTCATAAAACGGGGCGCAGGCCCCATTTTAAATTTATCTCCAGATCAAAAAGAGGTGTACCTATGACTGACAAGTCTGACAATGAGGCCGATGCGCCCCAGAAGGACGAGCTGGCAGAAGCCAGAGCCAAAGCGGACGAGTACTTGGACGCGGCCCGTCGGATACAGGCGGAGTTCGACAACTTCAGGAAAAGGAGCCATAAGGAGATCGACGACAGCCGCAGATACGCCACGGAGCGCCTCTCCGGGTCCCTGCTCACCATAGCCGACGACCTGGGCCGGGCCTTGGATTCGTCCAGGGACGCCGGCGAGCTTAGAGAGGGCGTATCAAACATACAACGAAATCTGATGAAGGCTCTTGAAGAGAACGGGGTGTATGAGATACCCACAGACGGCGGGTTCGACCCCGTCGTGCACGAGGCCATATGCGTCACGGACGGCGACGAGGACGGCTGCATCGCCGAAGTATATCAGAAGGGATACAAGATGCACGACCGCGTCATACGTTGCGCAAAGGTCAGAGTCACGAAAAAACCAGAGGAACAGAAAGAACAGGGAGAGTGAGCAAGATGTCTAAGATAATAGGAATAGATCTCGGAACAAGCAACTCAGCGGCGTCCGTCATGGAAGGCGGCAGGCCGATCATGATACCTAGCGCGGAGGGGACTAGCGTAGGCGGGAAGTCCTTCCCCTCGTACGTGGCGTTCACGAAAGACGGGCAGCTGCTCGTGGGCGAGCCTGCCAGGAGGCAGGCTGTGACGAACCCCGACGGCACGATAAAGAACGTGAAGAGGAAGATGGGCTCCGACGAGAAGGTGAAGGCGCTCGGCAAAGACTACACGCCTCAGCAGATCTCCGCGTTCATCCTCCAGAAGATAAAGAAAGACGCGGAGGCGTTCCTCGGGGACTCCGTCGAGAAGGCGGTCATCACCGTGCCCGCATACTTCAACGACAACCAGAGGCAGGCGACTAAAGACGCAGGGGCGATCGCCGGGCTGGACGTAGTCAGGATAATCAACGAGCCCACGGCCGCCGCGCTCGCGTACGGCTTGGACAAGGCCGGGACCTCCCAGAAGATCCTGGTGTTCGACCTCGGCGGCGGGACCCTCGACGTCACGATAATGGACTTCAGCGACGGCGTGTTCGAAGTCATATCGACGTCTGGAGACACGCAGCTCGGCGGATCTGACATGGACGAGACGTTCACCAAGCATGTTATCGGGCAGTTCCAGAAGGAGACCGGCATAGACCTCCAGAAGGACAACATGGCGTTCTGGAGGGTGCGCGAGGCGTGCGAGAAGGCGAAGATAGAGCTTTCCACCACGATGCAGACGGAGATAAACCTCCCGTATATCGCATCCGACGCGTCCGGGCCCAAGCACCTCATACAGACGGTCACCCGCGCCAAGCTGGAAGAGCTCGTCGGGCCTATCGTGGACAGGTGCAGGAAGTCCATAGAGCAGGCGCTTTCCGACGCGAAGTTCACCAGCGACAACATAGACAAGATAATCATGGTCGGCGGCCCAACGAGGATGCCCATAGTGCAGAACTTCGTGGAGAGCATCGTCGGCCCGAAGGTCCAGAGGGGCGTCGACCCCATGGAGTGCGTGTCCATGGGCGCGGCCGTCCAAGGGGCAGTGCTGTCGGGAGACGTCAAGGACGTGCTCCTGCTGGACGTGACCCCCCTGTCTCTGGGGATAGAGACCCTCGGGGGCATAGCCACCGCCCTGATCGACAGGAACACAACGATCCCGACGAAAAGGTCGCAGATATTCTCCACCGCAGTGGACAACCAGCCGTCGGTGGAGATAAACGTGGTACAGGGAGAGAGGAAGATGGCCGCGGACAACACGTCCCTCGGGCGCTTCAACCTTGAAGGCATACTGCCCTCCCCCAGAGGGATGCCGCAGATCGAAGTCACGTTCGACATCGACGCGAACGGCATCATAAACGTCTCCGCCAAGGACAAAGGGACGGGGAAGGAGCAGAAGATAACTATCGCATCCTCCAAAAAGCTGTCCAAGGACGACATAGAAGATCTTGTCAGGCAGGCCGAGCAGTACGCCGAGGCGGACAAGAAGAAGGTAGACCTCATCGAAGCGCGCAACCAGGCCGAGACGCTCATCCACAGCACCCGCAAGTCTCTCGACGAGCTGGGGGAGAAGGCGACTCAGGAAGAGCGGGCGTCCGTAGAGGCCGCCCTGTCCGACTTGGAGGGCGTGCTGAAAGACAGCGACGCCGACGCCATAAGGTCCAAGCTGGACGCCCTTCTGAAGGCGATGGCCCCAATAGGGCAGAAGCTGTACGAGGAGGCCGCAAAACAACAGCAGCAGCAACCGCCTGAGGGCGGCGACGGCGGACAGAGCGGCGGTGCCGCCTCGGACGACGGCTTCGTGGACGCAGACTACAAGATCGTCGACGACGACAAGAAGTAAGGTCAGAGAATGCCCAGAGACTACTACGAGACGCTGGGCATCCAAAAGGGTGCCTCGCCCGACGAGATAAAGCGGGCGTACCGCCAGATGGCGAAGAAGTACCATCCCGACGTGTCTACCGAGAGCAAAGAGGTGGCCGAGGCCAAGTTCAAGGAGCTGTCGGAGGCATACGAGGTGCTGTCCGACCCGGACAAGAGGCAGACGTACGACCAGTACGGGCACGACGGGGTCAAGCAGCAGTTCAGCGGAGGCGGAGGCTTCTCGTGGAACGACTTCACCCACGCCGAGGACGTCAGCGACATCTTCGGCGACCTGTTCGGAAACATGTTCGGAGGCTCTGGCGGGAGGCGCGGGCCCGTGCAGAGGAACTCCCCCTCGCAGGGCGAGTCCCTGAGGTACGACTTGGAGGTCGACCTCAGGGAGGTCTTCCACGGGAAGAACGTCGAGATATCCGTCCCGCACACCTCCACATGCCCCGACTGCGGCGGGAACGGCGGCAAAGACGGCAAGGTGGAGACTTGCCGCCAGTGCAACGGCCAAGGGCAGGTGCAACGGGTCAGCCGCACGCCCTTCGGGAACATGGTGTCGGTCTCCGACTGCCCCGAATGCCGCGGGACGGGAAGGACCTCCAAAGAGAGATGCCCCAAGTGCAGGGGGTCCGGCCATCTGAACGTCACGTCCAAAGTGACCGTCAACATACCCAAAGGAATCGAGGACGGCTCCAGGATCAGGGTGCCTCGCGCAGGCGACGCGGGGCGTAACGGCGGCTCCCCAGGAGACCTCATCGTAGTGGTGCATGTGAGAGGGGCGCAAGACTTCAAGCGGGACGGCGCAGACCTATGGACCACGATAACGACTACGTACCCTAGGCTGGTTCTTGGAGGAGAAGAGACGATCAGCACCATAGACGGCGAGACGATATCCTTGGCGATACCTCCCGGGACGCAGGTCGGAGGCGTCTTGAGAGTTCTGGGCAAAGGCCTCCCGAAGATGAACCTCGGGACCAGAGGCAACATGTTCGTCAGGGTGATGATGGACGTCCCTCAGAAAGTCTCGGCGGAGGAGAAGGAGATTCTGCTCCGGCTGGACGACAGCGCCGGAAAGAAGGTCAAGCCCAAGGCTCGCGGGCGCAAGAAGTACGACTGAGCCTCGTTGCTTTTTCTCTCGGCTTGATTTTTATTGCGGGATGTCTGAAATCGGACGGTTTCGCGGCCGCCGTGACTTTGGGGAAATCACGGATTTTGGCATGAGCGACCGTTTTTACACAGTTTCAAGGCATGCAGGCGGCGTTGAAAGAATGTCTAGCGCATCGCGAAGCGTTTTCAACCGCGGTCAAACTGGCTTTTCCGGCTTGGCGCACGTTGGAGAGCAGCCCTCGCGCAGAGCGCGTCAGGGAGGCCATTCGCTCGAAGCGACGGGGGCTGCCGCCGCGCGTTGTTGTATGCCCGTCCCCTTTCTTTCGACTGTAAGAACAACCACTTGTCAAAACACGAAGTCTTGTGGGGCGAAGTGTTAAATACGGATGACGGGCCTTGACGGGACACTTGCATGCACAGAAGGAGGCGGCACGGCGCAGAAACGCGTCGGCGCATGCATCTCCAGTGTCTGCAGGGGGGGTTAACAGCTTATGAGACCTTATTCAGAAGCAGCGGGGGGGGGGGTTCTCCTCCGCCCGGCAACATACGTCGCGCCCGTTTTGGGCGCGACAGGAAGACAGACATCTGAGATTTTAACACGTGCGTCTCGCCTTTGCAGACGCGCCCGCAGGAGCGTGCTCGCATGAAGGCGCGCTCTTATGCGGCAGTCATAGCCGTCGCGGCCATGGCCGCGGCGGGGGCGTTCGTGCTCTCCAACGGCGGCTCGGGCTACTCCGACGCGGCGGACGTGGACGACACCATCGCCGCGAACGGCATCGTGTGGAGCCTGCACGGGGGCGTGCTGACGGTGTCCAAGGGCTCCGGCACGGGGGTCATAGACGACTATGACTACGTGACGACCAGCAACACCTCGCCGTGGTTGGAGTACAAGGGCGACATCACGCGCATCGTCATAGGGGACGGGGTGACAGAAATAGGTGCCTACGCGTTCTGCCGCCTCGTCTACGCCACATCCGTCTCCATACCCGGGAGCGTGGAGACCATAGGCGCCTACGCGTTCTACTACAACATGTTCGAATCCGTCTCCATCCCCGGGAGCGTGGAGACCATAGGCGCCTACGCGTTCTACTGGGCCGTGTCCCTGACCACCTTATCCATCCCCGAGGGCGTGGAGTCCATAGGCCAAAGGGCGTTCGCCTACAACAACTTGGAGGAGGTCTTCATACCCGCCAGCGTGGAATCCATAGGCGAGGGGGCGTTCGCCGGTTGCATGTCGTTGCGCAACGTGGCCGTGGCCGACGGATCCCGTCTGACGACGGTCAGCGACAGGGCGCTCGACCTCGACGACAGCACGTCGGTCAGAGGCCTGAAAGTGCGCGTGTGGACGTCCTCGGACGCGGTCTACGATCTCTTCAACACCGAGTATGTGAGCGGAAGGTACGACAGCGTCAACTCCAGTACGACTATATCCAACGGTGTCGTCACCCACACCACGGTCAGCAGGGGCGCGTCTGCGGCCGCCTACACCGACCCTGGCGCCGGCCTGCCCTCGTCCCTCAACGGCACAGAGGTGTCGGGCGCCTTGTGGAGATACGACGCGGAAACCAGGACGCTGACGTTCTCGGGGTCCGGCGTCATCACCCATGCCGCGGGCCCCACGGCCACGACGTCGAGCTGGGAAGACATCAGGCCGTTCGTGAAGAAGATAGTCTTGGTAGGCGGCGACCTGACGATAGGCGACTGGGCGTTCCGCAACTGCGCCTCCCTCGAGTCGGTAGACCTCTCGGGCGTCAAACCAAACACGGCCATCGGCACCCAGGCGTTCCGCAACTGCTACGTCTTGGGCCAGCTCGCCATCCCCGAAGGCACGACGAGAATAGAAGATCGGGCGCTTTCGAATATGCATCAATTGGAGTCCCTCGTCATCCCCGCCAGCGTGACATACATAGGCGGGTTAGCGTTAGAGAATGACAGGAAGCTTGCCTCGTTGACGATACTGGCGCCCCGGCTCGACAACCTTAGCTCAGACTCAACCAGCTTTATCAAGAACAACTATTCTCTCGCAGCCGTGTCCGTCTACGACGGCGGCGAGGGCGTCACGCCCACCAGGCTCAGCCTGTCTGGCAGCGCGAACGTCGGCATGGTGGTTGTCTACTTCAACGAGCACGTCGGCGGCCCGGTCTACGCGACGCAGTCGTCGACCGGTGTCGTGACGCTCTCCGGGTTCCCGGAGAAAGGCGCGGTGAAGGTGGGCACGTCGTTCTCAAGCCACATTAAGACTGTCCTCGACGGAGGGTCGTTCAACGTGTCGATCCTCGGGTCTGGCAGGACCGCGTACGCCTACCTGCCGGCGCCCAGCGCCGGCTACATAGGGTACTTCGTCGTCGGCGCGTCCATAGCGAACGGCACGATAACCCCGTCCGGCGACGTCAGCGTGGTGGGCGGCGCCGTACGCGTGGCCGACGGCGGCGTCGCGAAGTTCACGTTCTCCGCCAACCCGGGCTACGCCGTGAAGAGCGTGAGCATAGACGGCTCCAAGACATCGACCGCCGCCTTGGCCGCCCTCGCGGCGGGGGCGCACACGTTCACGCACGCGCTCGGGGACGCGCTGGAGGGCCACTCCATATCGGTGGAGACGACCCGCCTGCAGTTCTCCGTGACGGCATCGGCGGACTCGAACTCGACGATAACCCCGGCAGGGTCCGTGGCCGTCGACAACGGGGGGAGCGTCTCGTTCACGTTCTCAGCGAACTCGGGCTACGCCATATCCGACGTGCTGGTCGACGGGGCCAGCGTCCCGTCCGCCGCCTCGGCGGGCAAGTACGCGTTCTCCGGCGTGACCTCGAACCACACGATAAGCGTGAAGTCCGCGCCGTCCGCCTCCTCGCCGGCAGGCTCCGGCAACAGCGACGGCAGCGGCTCCGGCTCT
>JAITOF010000004.1 GCA_031290095.1 Candidatus Methanoplasma porotermitis | reverse complement strand
CCCCCCCCCCCCCGAACAGCCCGGATGCCCTCGAAGCCGCTCGAAAAACGGCCGTTTTAGCTGAAAATGATGATTTCCCCAAAGCCTAATGAGACTCAGCCTGAAGTATCCAGACGTGCATCTGAAGCCCCGTTCCACGCTGATATTCTTCGATGAGATCCAGAATTGCCCCGGTGCCATGGTGTCGCTGAAATCGTTCACTATTGACGGAAGGTTCGATGTCATAGCGTCCGGGTCCCTAATGGGCGTGAACTACAAAGAAGTGTCCTCGTACCCTGTCGGGCATGTGAACATATTTCGCATGAGGTCCATGGATTTCGAGGAATTCCTCTGGGCGAAAGGCGTGAAAGACACGGAGATAGGCTATGTCAGGTCCTGCATAAGGAACAGGGAGCCTATGGACGAGTTCGTCTTGGACGTCATTAACGGGTATCACAAGGAGTACCTTCCCGTCGGAGGAATGCCGGAGGCTGTGGCCGCGTTCATTTCAACGAAGAACTTTCACGACGTCCGCACCGTGCACAGCGAGATCAACGAGATGTGCCTTTCTGACGTGGCCAAGTATGCTCCTGCCGCAGAAAAGGCAAAAGTCGCGGCGTGCTTCCGGTCGATACCCGCCCAACTGGCCAATGACAACAAGAGGTTCAGGTACGTCAACGTGGTCGAAGGGACGAACGCCAACTCGAAAACGTTCGGAAGCAGCCTTGAACGGCTGCGGGAAGCAGGTTTGGTGGAATACTGCCACAACCTACAGGAGCCTACGATGCCTCTGGCCGCGAACATTCGCCCAGATGCCTTCAAACTGTGCTTCCATGACACGGGGCTGCCGACATCGATGAGGGGAAGCTCTGTGGGCGCGGCCATACTCGACGACGACCTGATGGTCAACAAGGGTGGCATAATGGAGAACGCCGTCGGAGAGGCCTTGGCGAAGAACGGCGTGGCCTTGGCATACTTCGAGAGGAAGGGAAGGCTGGAGGTCGACTTCATAATGGAGGTCGATGGAGCCGTGACGGCACTTGAGGTGAAGTCGGGCAACAACCGGCAGTCCAAGTCGCTTCGTTCCGTGATGTCGGACCGATATGGCGTGAAAAGGGGGATCAAGCTGGAGCGGTCCAACATATGCACGGACGACGACGGCGTGGAGCATTACCCCCTCTTCGCGGCGTCGTTCGTGGAATGCCTCGGCAAGGACACGGACAAAAACATGGGCTGACGCCGGCCGCCTGTGAATCCCTCCCCCCGTCGCCCCTGCTTCTCGTAGCTTGTTCCTGTCGTCCGCCATTCGATTCGGCAAAACATGTGCATTTTGTGCATTTCCCCAAGTCCGCGCAAAGCGCGACAGAACTGCCTCTTGATTTTGGCCACAGCCTTGTTTGCAATAGAACGTCGGTCATTCGACGACGCGTCGCAACCAGTCCGACGACGAGGGGGAGGGGCGAATTGAGAAACAAAGTCGAACCAGTATGATAAAATACGGGAAATCGCATCCGCACCCAGTAAGGGGGCGTACAATTGGAGCTATTAATGACTATACCGGCCGAAAAAAAAACACGCAGATCTCTCTTCATGATTTTGGCTGTGTTCTCGATCGCCCTGTTGGCGGCGTCTGCAGTCCAGATATCGCCTGATACAAGCGATGCCGCCGCAGGGAAGGTCACCGTGAACCTGAATGTGAGTCCTGACGGGGCCGGAAAAGTGACAGGCAGAGGCGAATACGACCTTGGCGCCTATGTCCGAATCACCGCCGAGGCGTATGAAGGGTATGAGTTCATATCTTGGCAGGACGGCATCAGGGATAATCCTAGATACCTTTCCCTCCCGTCTTCGTCTAAGACCGTCGAGTACACCGCGGAGTTCAAAGCGATACCGAAATACATGGTAGATCTCAGGGTCAAGGGCAACGTCGGAGGCTCGACCATGATTCTATGCGACGGCAAAGTCTACGAGGGGAGCGTGGAGTTCTACGAGGGCGCCACGGTGGTCCTGCGTGCAGTCGCACATCAGGAGTATAAGTTTGTGAAGTGGTCTGACGGCGACAAGAACTGGGAGAAGACCGTCAACGAGCTGAAAGGGCCGGTGATTTATACTGCGGAGTTCGAGCTGATCAACAAGCCTGTCGACAGCGGGGGTCTGGGCATGTCCTTCATCTGGGTCATATTGGGGCTGTTCGGCGCCACGGCAGTGATTTCATACGTGTACTTCGAAATCGCAGACCGTAAAAAGAAGAGGAACCAGGAGAGGTGACGCGGTCCGGATCAGGAGTCGGGCCCGTCCGCCGTGTCCTGCGCCCAGTACATCTCCGCAAGCTCGGCGGCGGTGGTGCACTGCTCGGGCCCCTTGTCGGACCTGACGCGGCCGGTGAACCTCGGGAACCTGAGCCCCAGCCCGGCATCCTCTTTGACGACTCCGAACGCGGCAGTGTGTATCGGGCTCAGGCTTATCTCGGCCGCAACCACCTCCAGCACCACTGCCGGGAAGAACCATATGTCTGGAGTCATCTGGGCGTCCACATCGGAGGGGCGGCCCTTGCTCAGATGGCTTTCCATCATCTCTGGAAGGTTGTCGAGGAACGCATCGTCGAACCCGGTGCCGAGCTTGCAGACCGTGCTGTACCTTCCTGTATCTGAATCGAATATGGCCATCAGCAACGCGCCGTACTTCCCGGCACGCTTGCCCATGCCGTAGAACGCGCCGACGACCGCAAGGTCGAAAGAGTCGGTCAGGGCGGCCTCGTAGTCCTTCTTGTACTTTATCCACAGGAACCCCCTGGATCCTGCGCGATACACCGACTCCTGGTGAAGGGACTTGGCCATCACGCCCTCGCTCTTGGCCGCCAGGGCCCTGGCGAAGAACGCCTCGCCCTCTTCGGGGCCTTCGACCACCTCCATCTCGGTCAGCCCGATCTTCTCGGACAGTTCGAAGGCGCCGGCGAGCTTGTCCCTCCGTTCTGTGAACGGGCGTGAGGTCATGTCCGTGCCGTCGATGAACAGGATGTCGAACATGAACATTCTCACGGGGTAGTCCTCCACAGCCTTGTCCATGCCGTGCTTCTTCCTGCGATGGGTGACGGTCTGGAAGGGGAGCATGGCCCCAGTCGACGGGTCTACGGCGACGCACTCGCCCTCGATGATGGCCTCTTCTGCTTTACAGCACGCCCGGAGCTCGGCGGCCACGTCGGGGAAGTTGGACGTCAGGTCTTCCAGCCTCCGGGAGTACAGCCTGACTGAGTCTTTGCTTATGTGCGCCTGCAGCCTTATGCCGTCGTATTTGAACTCCATGGCGCATCTTCCCCCCATCCTCTCCATGATCAGCGGTATCGAAGACAGGCGTTCGGCTAGCATCACCTTTATGGGGCTGCCCACGGACACATGCACGCCTCTTATCGCATCCATCCCGCCTGAAGCTATAGTCTTGGCCACGAGCCCGAGGTCGCATGTGACGTTGTACGCCCTCTCGACGTCCGGGCGGCCCTCCCTTGTGGCGAACGCTTCTGAAAGGGCGTCAAGTATCGTCATCGCCCCCGCGCCCACCCTCATCCTTCCTGTGACGATGCGGCAGAGGTATTTGGACTCTACCGGCCCGGACTCTCTGAGCAGAAGGAACAGCTGCTTCATCTTCTTGTCCTGGGAATCCTTGCCTTCGGTGTTCTCTATAGACGTCAGGACGTTCACGACGCGTTCGAGGGTCAGAGGCTCGGAGAACAAAGTCATCTGCCCCCTGCCCTTGATCAGAAGCTCTGCCACGGTGCCGGGGTCTCCTTCTTTGATCCACAGCTTCTCCACCTCCTCATACGGTTTTGCAGAGGCCATCGCGACCGCTCTTAGAACGAGCTTGTCCGCCATGCCGAACTCCTGCGGGAAATAGTCGGGGTGAAGCTTTCCCTGCGAGAGGTACACCGCGTCCCTCAGCGACCCGGGGTCGAGGGATCTGAAGAACTCCGAGAGGATCGACGTCATCTCAAGGCGGCTGCTAGTGGCGTCCAGCCTTTCGAACGCGCTTGCGAGTTCGGAGTACAGCATTTTCACCGCCCTCCTCCGAACAAGCCGAGGTTCATCTGCCCCGCCTCCGTCGCGCGGAGGCCGCCGTGAGAAAGGTCGCAATTCAGCTTCTCCAGGCGAGAGCGCATGAGGTCCTCCTTTTTCTGGCTTGAATTCTCGAAGACCTCGTCCACTGTTCCTTTTGCTATCAGGACGTACACCTCGCCGTCGTTCTTCCTTCCTGTGCGGCCCCTCCTTTGGATAGTTCTTATCTCTGACGGCACAGGCTCGTAGAATATGACGGCATTGGTGCTGGCTATGTCAAGGCCCTCTTCTCCGACCGATGTAGCTACGATGACGTTGTAGCCTCCTGCCCTGAACCTGTCAAGCACTTCTATCTGCTCCTTCTGCTTAAGGCCGCCTTTCGACTGGCCTATGAGCTTTCCCACCTTCGCCCCTTCGATCATCGAGAGCTTGGATATCAGCACGTCGCAGGTGTCGCGGTACTGGGCGAACACCATGACTTTGGAATTTGGGTCGTTAGCGATCAGCTGGCTTACGAGGCCCATGATCTTTGAGATCTTGGGGTGCTCTGCCTTGGTCTCGGACACGATCTTCCAGGCGGTCCCGTATTCCTCTCTGGACACGAGCTCTTTGCCGCCCTTGTTGCCTTTGGCCTCCTCCGCCTCGGCGTTAAGCCCCCTCATGTACGCACGCAGCTGCGTCATTCCCTGCGTCTCGGCGAGGCCGACGGCGTGCAGTATCTTCATGCATATCGACTGCACGGTAAGCCCCCGGTACACCGTCAGCGACCTCTCCCCCCTTTTAAGACGGCGCTGGAGCAGCTCGCCTATGGACAGCATGTGCGTCGTGGACACGGGCCAGTTGGGTTGCACCAAGTGAAGGTTCCTGAGCTCCCGGAAGTAGTCGTCGAGCAACCCCTTCAAGGGCGCGATGACGTCCAGGATCTCCTGCGGCATGTTCACGTACATCTTGTTCACGTACGTGTCGTGCACGTACGGGGCCACGTCAGGGTCGTCGTCCGCCCGCATGTCGATCCTCTTGAACGACAGGTTGTCGCAGACCTCCTCGACTTTGCCGATGTCGCTGCCAGGAGATGCCGTCAGGCCCAGAGCGAGTATGCCGAGGCAATGGCCTGCGACTGTGACGTAGTCGTAGTTCCCTGTGCCGCGATGCGCCTCGTCGTATATCACCAGCCCGAAGCCGTCGAGATCGTACAGCCCGTTGTCCAGATCGTTGGCGACTGACTGAGGGGTGGTCACTATCAAATCGTTGTCTGCCATCACCTTGCTCCTTTTGGCAGGCAGCATGTTGCCGTTCATCGCTCCTGTCTTGGCGTCCCGGACATGGGACGAGAAGAAATCGTAATGCTGATCCACGAGAGGCTTGGTAGGAGCCAAGAGGAGTACTTTCTTTCCTCGGTCGAGAACCTCTGCGGAAACGTACAGCGCAACCACGGTCTTCCCCAAGCCGGTGGGAAGCACCAGGAGCGTGCTGGCCGTCAGACATCCCGCCGCCATCGCGACCTGGTACCTCCGCTCTTCCACCAGGCCCGGGACGATTTTTGGACGAGAAACGAAGCTCATGCTGTCAGCCGCACATGGTGGTGTCCAAAAGGTGTTTGGCCGCGCAGGCGTTCAGTGGCATCCGCCGCCGCACGACGAGCAACCGCCGAAGTTGGGGTCGCGTATCGTGAGGCCGGTCCCGAAGTTGGGGTCGTCGATGAATTCTATTGCGCAGTCTTTAAGCGCTTTTCCGGTCTCTTCGTCATAGAACATGTCGAAACCCTGCGCGGACTTGTCGACGCTGTCCCCATCGGCGGCCTTCTCTTGGAACGACATTCCGAACTGCGGGCCGGAACATGCGAATCCGGCCAGATAGATTTTGATGCCGTATCCTGTCTTCTGGTTCTTCTCCAGCAGCTCGCCGATGAATTTCTCTGCATCAGATGTTATCTGTACCATGCTTATCGCTTCACCTTAAGGGAGCGTCAGTATAAATATTCGATGAATCAAAACTTTTTCAACGAAAAAGGGCCTAGCCCGCAGGCGTCCATTTGTCGAAGCCCGAAGAAATTCCGACAGCGGTCACGGTTCTTCTTTGTTCCCGAACCTTTCCTCGAACTCTCTCAGCGCGTACGACTGGCAGCGTGTCATCGACATGTATGCCCCTATCAAGATTGTTTCCAGGATCTCGTCCTTCGTGGCCCCGGCTTGCGCGGCGTGCTCCATTTGGACTCTGATGCAGTGCTGCCCTCCCAGAGCCGTCGCGGCGGCCACCGCCGCCAGATATCTCGTCTTCTTGTCGAGCTCTCCCCTGCCATCGAGGACGGCTTTTCCCAGATTGGCCATAGGTATGAACTTGTCCGGGCGCTCGGACAGCACCCGGTTCACCAACGGCACGAACCCGTACGCCTCTTCTATCGACTTCAGTATCTTGTCCGCAATCTCTCGCTCCGCGGGGTCTTCCTGCATGGCGACGCCATCTCCGTATAAGATGGAATACTTTGCGGAGGGACTAACTATATTACTGTACTGATGTTCTTTTATTCTTCCTTTCTAAAGTAAGTTTCCTTAGCGGCAACGACCGCAGGAAGACATGGAAATGGAAACAGACGAAATGCTAAGAGAGGTGTTCAAGGCGGCAGGCAAAGAACACGGGTTTGACAGGGTAGAGGCGGAATTCACGGCGTTCAAAGAGTTCAAAGTCCGTTGGCAGAGATCGTACAAGTGGGCGGAGTTCAAGGTATCCGACTACATGGCGGACGCCCCGGAGGAAGTCGTCAAGGGTCTGGCTAACAGCCTCTTCGCAAGAATCGCGGGCACGGACGACGCAGGATACCCGAAGTCCCTGACGGACTGGATCACTGACCCCGAGTTCGCCGAGCTCAAGCAGCCGCTGTACCTGAAGAGGAGCAGGAACCTGTCACGGTCCCCAGAGGGGGAGAAGAAGAGCCTTGCGGAGTCGCTCGGGAGGCTCATGGACATGGGGCTTGCGGAAGAGGACCCCCTCGTGCACCTTTCGTGGACGAAGGAGTCGAACATACGCAAGATAGGACACTGCTCCGTGCTGATGAAGGTCGTCTCGATATCGAGCGCCCTGGACTCGGACATGATCCCGGACTTCGTCCTGGACCACTGCCTCCACCACGAGCTGTGCCACATAATGGCGGGGTTCGACCCGTCGGCCGGAAGGCACGGAGAGAGCTTCGCAAAGCTGGAGGAGAGGTTCCCGCGCAAGGCGGAGGCCGAGGAGTGGCTGAGGAAGCTCTGCATGTACCTCTGACAAAAACGGCCGCGGCGACGCGCGGCCGTCACAAACCAAAAAGAAGTGTCTCCCGGCGCTAACACGCTTTTTCATCGTCCGGCGGTGACGCCGGCCTCGAAGCACTGACTGACGCCGGGAGTATGTGTCGGACCCTGCGTTGGCTTCCGGTCATGGCCGCGATGACACATCGCTGCTACCGCAAGGGCCCTAAGATTAGGGACAGGGTCGCTGTGCGCCGCCCCGTGCATATGACGTTCA
>JAITOF010000094.1 GCA_031290095.1 Candidatus Methanoplasma porotermitis | reverse complement strand
CGTCTCTTCCTCGTGCCTGTCGAACTTCTTGTGGGTGTCCCCCGCCAGCGGGACGAGCTTCTGGAACCTCTCGTCCCTTTGGACGATCCAGTCTCCGTTGTCCTTGGTTTTCAGAGTCTCCAGCAGGCCGTTGCGCTCCATGTCCGAGAAGGATTTGCTGTCTTTGAGCAGGTTGAACTTCTCTTGACGCTTCATGTAGTCTCTCGTCTTCGCATAAAACACCTTGGCTTTGCCGTCGGGGCCTTTGCGTTTGACCAGAAGTGTGACCGATATCGCCGTTCTGGAGCCGTCTCCGAAAACACCGTCGCCTTCTTGGCGCCTCAACTCGCCCTGTGTCGTCGCATCCCCTCTCAGATTGAACACGTAGATCTTAGAGAACTCTTTTTCAATGCACTTGCGGAACCCGACGAACGCGCTGCCTGACAGCCATCCGTTGGGGGTGACGAAGGCTATGACTCCATCATTGTCGCCGATGCGGTCGGTGGACCACCTGAACGCCCTGACGTAGTTGTCGTAGACGGAGTTGACGTTGCCTTTCTTGCCGTTGAACAGCTTTTCATCGAGGTATGCGTCCTTTACGTCCCTGTCCACGCCCTTGTCGTACGTCCTCTTCTTGGCGTCGTCATTGGCGTTCTTCTGCCTCACGCCGTACGGCGGATTGCCGACGATCACGGTTATCGGAGTCCCGTTCTCGGCTTTTATCCGGTCCAGGTTCCTTTTGAAGTAGTCTTCCTCGCCAATCGTTGTCTGACGGCCTTTGCATATCTCGCTGATGTTGAACGTGTCCGTCAGGAGGATGTGGTCGAACGGGCGATATTCCGACGGCTCGAGGATCTTCGCGAAGGTGTTCTCGATGTTCACCGCCGCGATGTAGTATGCCAGGAGCGTTATCTCGTTGGCGAAAAGCTCGCTCGCGTACTTCCTCTCCAAGTCCTCCTTCCTTATCAGGCCGGTCTCCATCAGCCTTGCGACGAACGTTCCAGTGCCTGTGAACGGATCGAGTATGTTGACGTTCTCGCCGCTTATGTCCAAGCCGAACTCCTGTTCCAAGATGCCTGCCGCCGAGCGCAGTATGAAGTCCACGATCTCCTGCGGGGTGTACACCACGCCGTTTATGCTTTGGTCCTTCGGGAAAGCGACTTTGAAGAACTTCTCGTACAGTGACGTGACGACCTTCTGCTTGCCGTCGGCGGTGTCTATCTTCGTCAGCGTTCTTTCGACGTTGCGGTAGAAGTCGTCGAGGTCTATGTCCTTCAGGCCGTTCTTCGCATCGATTTCGTCAAGCATCGAATCTATCGTCTGGGACACGGAGTTCTGCCTTACGAACCGGTCGTCGCCGAACAGCGCCTCGAATATCGGCTTCGTCACTATCTGCTGCGCGAGCATCCTTACCGCGTCTTCTGCCGAGACGTCGTCGTTGACGCAGGACTTCAGGCCTTTCAGATATCTGTTGAACGCCGGGGCGTACTGCTTGTATCCGTAGTCGGCATGCCCGCAGATCTGCTCCAGCCTCTCGATGAGCCTCGGCATCGCGACGGCCACCCCCTTGGCCCAGTTCTCGATGTATTCGCGGTCGCCCACTTTGAGGACGAGCCTCGCCATGAGGGCCCTGCCGAAGTCGTCGAGGGTGTACTGCCCTCCGGGAACGATTCCCGGCTCGCCTCCGCCGCATCCCGCTACTAATATATGGCCGCCTTTGGGGTTCTTGCTGAATTGCAACGTGTTGATCTCGGCGTCGAGCCTCTCGTCGTGGGACCTCAACGCGCGCAACACCTGCCATACTATCTTGTACCTCTCGTTGTCGTCCAGCGCCGTCTCGGGGTCGTCGCCCTCCGGGACGATTATCGGGACGATTATGTAGCCGTAATTCTTGCCTGGATGCTTTCTCATCACCCTCCCCACGGACTGCACTATGTCCACCAGCGAACCCTTGGAGTTCATGAACATCACGGCGTCCAGCGCGGGGACGTCGACTCCCTCGCTGAGGCATCTGACGTTGGAAAGCACGCGACATCCTCCGGCATCGTCCTTCTTGAGCCAGTCGAGGAGACGGGACCTATCCATGGCGTTCATGGCGCCGTCGATGTGCCTGACTTCGACGTCGATCGGCCTCTCCGGGGCCTTTGCCATCTCGTTGAACCTTCTCGTCGTGTCCCTGGACAGCGAGATGGTCCTGCTGAACGCGACCGCCGACCTCATCTTTCCAGGGTCCGTCTGCTTCACGGTCTCGTCGTAAGCGACGTTCTTGGCAAGGGCGCTCATGCATCCCCAGATCTTGCATTCGAGGTCGATGTCCGGCTCCTTCCCCGTGCCTTTCAGCTCGTCCCATTGCCTTTGGATTATCGGAGGCACGTCGCTCTTCCTTGCTGTGAGGACGAGGACTTTGTAATCGGAAAGCAGCCCGTGCTCCACGGCGTATCCGAAGCCTATCTTGTAGAACTCCTTGCCGTAGACCTCGTCGTCGTCCATCGAGCATAGTGCGACCGACTCCTCCTTCGCCTTCTCTTTCCCCTTGACGCCGTAGATCCTCGGGGTGGCCGTCATGTACAGCCGCTTCTTCGCTTTGACGTTGGCGTTGCTATGGACTTTGGTGAAGGCGCTCTCGTCTGCTCCGTCGATTATCACCCCTGTGGTCCTGTGCGCCTCGTCGCATATGACCAAGTCGAACACAGGAAGGCCTGCGGCCTGGGCCTCGATCACGGAGTCGAGGGACTGGTATGTGGAGAATATGGCTGTGAGGCCGTCCGCAGACCTGTATCTTGAAAGTATCTTGCCGGGGTCGGTGGTCGCAGGCGCCCCTAGGTCCTCGACCCGTTCGCCGACGTCGTCTTCGGAGCGTTTCTTGGTTATCTGAGGGTCGGAGCACACGCATATGGTGTTCAGGCCGCTCTCAGAGTTGGCCGTCCATTCCCGCAACGTCTGCCCGACGAGCGCGATGGACGGGGCCAGGAACAGAACGCAGCTCCCGTCCCCATCTCTCTCTCTCTCTCTCTCTCTCTCTCTCTCTCTCTGGCGACGAGGGCCTCGGCGATCCTCAGAGACGTGAACGTCTTCCCTGTGCCACAAGCCATGATCATGCGCCCGCGGTCGTTCTTACGGTAGTGTTCGACTGCTTTGTCGAATGCCGCCCTCTGGTGGTCGCGGAGGGCGTATTTCTCGCGCCTCGCGCCCGTTCCGTGGACGCCTTCCTCTATCCGCTCCCATACGACCGGCGCCTCTCTGAGACGGTCCAGCCCTACCATGACCACAGGTATCGTCTGGCTGGTCGTCGCGTCGATGGCGTTCTTGCTCCAGTCGTCCGTCGTGGCGAACACGTATCTGCCTGAGAAAGAGGCCTCGTTGCCGTCCTCGTCGTGAAACTTCCTTCCAGACGCGGAGAGGAACGTGTCCACGTCCTCCTTGGACACGCTGTGCCCTTCTGCGTAGCATTTGCATTGGGCCGCCCAGTATTCCCCGCTCTTGGTCTTGGCTACGATGTCGATGCCCGTGTCGTGCCCGCCGAGCTCCTTGCGGGCGGAGAAGTCCTTCCACAGGCGCGCCCACTCCAGCTCGGACGCGTACAGAGGGTCGGTCATCATGTATCTGGCTATGAGCTCCTCGAACTTGGTTCCGAGGTCGCATTTGGAGTGTTGGCCCTCACGGTACTTGTTCAATACGTCGTCGAAATTCATCGGATCCTCGGACTCCCCTGTTGAGAGAGGATGCTTCTGCTCTGTTTATAATTACTGCCCCCTCCACGCTCCTGTTTGATGCGTCGAATTCGTTCTATTGACATGATTTATTATAATTAACTATAACAATCGATAGGCCGTTAAATATCGACGTCAGCATAAACTCTGATTGTGGTATCTGATTATAACAATCCTACGGACTACTCGAAATACGTCGTGCCGGGATATCCGGTGAGGCACAAGAAGAAAGTGCCGTTCGAACCGACGCTGAAGCTCGATCGGACGTACAGGGCTGTCATGAAAGAGATACGGGGCATAGACTCCAAATCGGACGATGTCGTCCTAAGCGACATCGACTACCTAGAGCTGGTATGCGATGCATATTCTTCGAACGTCCGTTGGTCCATAAAACTAGAAGGGAACGACCTTCCGCAGGCGGAGGTCAGAAGGATCACGTCGATGTTCACTGAAGGAAAGAAGGACACATAAAAAGGAACGGCCCCCGACAAGAGGTGCTCAACCGCCTCCGTTCGTTCTTTGCCGAAGGCGTTTTCGAACTGCCTTGGTCTTTGGAAACGATATGCTCTGCGCACAAAATGCTGATGACTGACATCGGAATTCCGAGCATGCCCGGATCGATAAGGACGTCAGAATCGTGTGTCATGGACTCGGAGGGGTTCGAACATTTCATAGCCTGTCCACCCGGCCACGTCGAGGAAGAGCTGCGGTCTTTGCTGGACTGGCTGGATTCGTCCCCATATGACGAATTGATAACGTCTGTCTTGTTCTTTCATGAGTTTGAAAGCATTCATCCGTTCCTGGACGGTAACGGACGTGCAGGAAGAGTGCTGTTCCAGATATTGATTCAAGAACTGGGACTGAAGAACGCGAAACTATGCATGTTCGAATACGAGCTGCTGAAGGACTCGGAGACGTACTACAAGCTTTTGGAATACGCCGACTGGAGCACGGACTATTTTCCGTTGGTGGCCTATGTGGCAGAAGCGCTTCTGCGTGCTTATCGCAATGCCCTCGCCGTGTTTGAAAAGAAGGACCGGCTTAAAGACATGGACGAAAACTCCAAGGTCTTGGCAAAGAAGTCCAAGGCCGTTTCGGAGCTCACGGTCGCCGACGCATGCGGCTGGGCGCCGACATTGGGCGAGCAGAGCGTCCGCATAAAGCTGAACGAGTTGGCGGACATGGGCATATTGACGAAGGAGGGAAGGACGAGGTCGATGAGATACAGGTTCAAGGACCCGTTCAGGCACGCGAAAGGCCAAGATGCGGATTGAGGCTGTGAACGATGGGCGGTCCGACGTCGGCGGCGTCCGCAACGTTCGGGCCGGCTGGCCGCTCCATCCCCGTCGAACACGGGCGCGACGCGGCGGCGGGGATGCCGTCAAGACGATGAGGCATGGGAAGGAATGGGGATGAACAGCATGACGCCGTCGCCTTCCGAGCCGTGAGGGGCGATGTCTGGAATCCTGCCCGAGGCGCCGCTTATCAGCATGTGCACCTGCTCCGCGTCCGCCACGGAGAACGGCCTGTCGGGAGACACGATCGTCTTCCCGTGAAACGCGTCTGTGTCGTACAACGGAAGGCTTAGCGCGGTCTCGACGGCTTTCACGGGGTCCTTGGACCGTGCGAAGGCCAGCGTGTACGCGCGTTCGTCGAACGTGCTGTCGAACGGCCCGTCGAGGGCGCCGGCAAGCCTTGCTATAGCTAGGGCCATGAGCTCGTCGGTCATGGACACTGCGGCGTGTATCGGCAGCGCGCCGCCTCCTGCGTCTTTGAGGCGGTCCATGTCCATGACCAAGGCGCGGTCAGACGCGCGAAGGACCTCCTTCAGCTGAGAGAACGCGCGCTTCCTCCTTTCGACCTCGAACCCCATGGGTATCGAGACGACGGATATCGTCTTCGCGCCGTGCGTTTTAGCACATTCGGCGACTATCGGCACCGCGCCTGCGCCGGTGCCGCCTCCCAGCCCTGCGACGACGATGACTGCGGAGCACCCTGCCACAAGCGCCTCTATCTCTTTGCGGTAGTCCGACGCCAGCGCCCATCCGAGTCCTGGGTCTCCGCGACATCCGGGGACCTCTCTTCCCGCAAGGGAGACGGTGGCCTCGGACCCGCTGGAGCCCGTGTTGATCGTGGCCACCCTTATCTTATGCGGGTCTAGTCTAGAGACGATGTTGCATCCCCCTCCCCCGCAACCTATGACGACTGCCGGGCGCATGTTCACCCCGGCCCCATCCTAGACCTGACATAGCCGGACACGGCCTTCTTGATCGCCTCGTCCATGCTCTCGGACGAGTCGTCGCTCATCAGGTCCTCCATCTTGACGCGGTCGTCCGCTTCCCTCATAAGTATCGCGGAGACGTCTTCTGACGTCAGTTCCGACGATATCAAGCGCTGAACAGCTTCCTGGACGGCCTCCTGGACGCTGCCGAACTTCTGTTCTTTCACAAGCGTCTTCAGAACGGCGACGATTTCGTCCGGGAGCCTTACGGTCACCTTCTCGATCGGAGCCATGTGGACGCGTACTGCGTCCATCGGATATAACTGTCGCGTCGCTTTCCGAGGCCGCCCCGAACAGGCGCCTGGCGGCAGGCGGATCCGTCTGGTTGCATGCCGTGCAGTGCGGTTCGACCGTCAAGCCTCGCTTCCGCAAAAAGAAGGAGCCAGACCCGCCTCTTTCGGAAACGGCAGACATGTGTTGCGCGTCCTCGAAGCAACGCTCCCGAGGAGGCGCTACCCCTTGCGGCGCCGGGGGCTGGTCGAGGCGTGCATGCCTCCGAAGCAAAAAGCCGAAGCTTCAAATAAAAAAGGAGGCGGACGGGGTTCTGGCCCCGTCCGCCGTTAAACGGTTTCTAAAGTCGTCATCCCTTCTTGTGGTCGTACCTCGTGCTTGCCAACGCCAAGGCGAGCGTCGCCACGGTCAGTATGACCATCACTACGCTCCACTTGTCGTACGGGACATACTCTCCGCCGAACCCTTGGGTCAAGAGGAACAGGACCACGGCTATCAGGGCTACGAACAGGGCCCCGAGCCTCATGGCCCTGCCGGTTCCCGTGCCCTCGTCGTCCTTCTTGCGAGCGACGGCCGTCGCGACCAGGCCCACAGCGATGGCTAGGATCACGCAGATCAGGTTCAGTATTCCCAGCTCCCCGGTTTTGAAGAACCCTGACGAGCCGCCGAAGTTCGCAGTGACGTTAAGGTCCTTCGACGCGTCCGGCGTTATGTACGCCCTCGGGTCGCCGCCTGAAGCGTCGCCGCTCCAGTGGTCGAAGTAGCTGGACGCCCTTGGGACCGCCTCCAGGAGATAGCTCGCTCCTTCGTATATCGGAAGCGGCGAGCTGTAGCTCATGAATGATGTTCCGCCGTCTGTGCTGTAAAGCACTTCTCCGTTTCCGCTGACGTTGACGGTGAGGAAGAAGCTGGCTTTGAGGAGGTCGCTGTTTTCTGCCCTGACCTCGATCGAGTGGTCGCTCACGACGTTGCTGAACACGTAAGTCGACGTGCTTCCAACGTTGACCCTCTGACCGTCTACCAGCACCGCCGGCGCATAGCTCCGGGCGGTGTTGAAGTCGAAGGAGACCGTGTCCCCGCGAATGACTTTGATCATTCCTGACGGGGATATGCTCGCGTCTGCGTACGCCGTCGCGAAGATGGTGTACCTTTCCACCGGGGTGGACTGCCATTGCGCGGTGAGCACGACGTCCTCGTACAACCTGTCGGTGAACGAATACCTGACGACGCCGGAGTACCACCCGGCGAAGTACATTCCGCCGCGCGTCGGCTCGACCGGCCCTATGAGGCCGAGCATCTGTCCTGACACCACGCTGGAGAACACCTGTTGCGCAGGAGTCCCGCCGTTGCCCTCGAACGTCACGGTCAGGAATTTGACTGCGAGGAAATCCTCGCTGTCCCTTATTCTGTACGTGCTCGGATTGAGCGGAGACGTCGGATTGTACAGGTCGGCCCATCCGGCCGCCGCTGGGGCCGCCGCTCCGAGGTACGCCCCAGACTCGACATAATCGGTCTGAAGCAGGCCGCTGTCGTCGTAGAACCTCGCCCTTTCTTTCCAAGTGGCGAAGAGGGCCGCCGAGTCTGCGGAGCCGGTGAACAGGCTCTTCAGATCGGCCGTCGGCGCAAGACTATTCCCGGTGAAGGGGTCTGCCCACCCGTCGAACACAGAATATAGAGAGACCCAGTCGCTAGCGGAGCTGTCATATCTGTCTATGAACTTCTCCACTATGACGTTGTGCAATCCGCCGGCGTCTGTCCAGGATATCTCCGCTTTTACCACCTTGTTGTCATAGTCGGGACTCGTCGTGACGTCATAGTCGAAGCCCGGGCCGTCGTCCTCGTCCCATTGCATGGACGCCACAGGGGTCATCGAGACTCCATCGTAAATCTTGACGACTACCAGCCACTTGGCGGAATAGGTAGTAACCCCTGACGGGGTGACAGCGAATCCGGCGTTATGGACGACGGAGCCGTCATGCCATCCGCTGAACGTCAGCCTGCCTTTGGCTGGGCTTTCCGGAAGGGTGATGCTCTGCCCTTGTATGACCAGCTGGTCAGGTATGGATGACGGCGTCCCCCCATTGGTGTTGAAGTGCACCGAGTATCCGTATCCTGCAGTCAGCGTGACGTCGTTGAGGATTCTTTCGGATAGCCCGTAAAACGCGTCCCCGCTCTGGTAAAGGCCGTCCAAGGGGCTCGGCACGTACTGCTCTTGTTCGGCGAACCATGAGACGAACGTCTTGCCGGCCGAATACGGGTCGTTGATTATGAACTGCCTGATCGTCGTGCCTTCCGGCATCTCGAAATAGTCGTCGTTGGTCCCCGGCAAGAGGTCTGGGCCATATCTCTGAACGACTGTCGACGACAAGGCTATCTGCAGGCCGTCTGACAGGTACTGATTCAAGTCGTAGAATTTCACGACCACGAGCCACGTTGCAGTCAGCGTCAGCGGCTTCTCGACGAGCCTTGTGTTCGGAACGTCGCTGTCCGGAACGTCCACAGTATACTTGTTGCCTGTAGGGACGTCGCGCCAGCCTGTGAACGTCACGCTCAACCGGCTGGGCTTCGCCGTGAACCTAGGGCCGGAAGAAGGGAGCGCTTTGCCGACGCGCAGATACTGCGAGTCGATAGGCGTCGCCCCGTCATACCCGGGATCGAAATTCACCAGCACGACGTACTCGGGGGTGAGCGTCACGTTCCCCAAGATCTGCAACGAGGCGCTGTCCGAGGGCGTGAGGCCGTCGTTCGGCAGATAGTCGAATGCGGTTCTGTAGTATTGGGTTCCGAGATCCTCGTAATCCGTGGCGGACGCTGGGGCCTTGAACCACCCTATGAATTCCCAGTCCCCCCTCAGCGTGTCGCCCGCATATGGATTCAGGTCTTGGGGGAGGTCCGAAAGCTTGGACCCTTCTAGCAGGTACTTGGTCAAGGTGCTGAAGAACCCGCTGCCTGCGCCAGATATAGTGAACGTGACGTCCGCATACCATCTCGCATAGACTGTCTGGTTCACGGTTATGTACGAGTCCGGGTTAAACGCCTCGGTCGGCGGCGCCAGCAGGTCGACGCTTGTCGGGACGGTCCCGGAGAATCCGTTGTCATACCAGAGCAGGTGTCCGTTAGTGAAATTCGTCTTTGTTATCGAAGGCTTTGCGGCAAGCTTGTCGTCGGATCCGACTTCGATTATGACATAGCTTCCACCGGCGTCTGTTCCAGACGGCCAAGTAGTGGCCGCCAGCGTTCCCGTGTAGTAGAACTTGACCTCGACGCCCCATTTCGCGGTGATCGTCACGCTTCCCGTGACGTTCGGGGCGCCAGCGTATGCGGTTCCGTCAGGGAGGCTGTACTGCGTAGCTCCGTTGTACCATCCTTTGAACGTCTTGTCGTTCGCTGTGTTGTACTGCGGCACCGACGGCAGGGTCAGCGACGCGAACGGAGCGCCCTCGTCGATGCCCGTTATCGGAGACGGGTTTGCAGTGGTGCCTGCGTCGGGAGAAGCGACGTTCCTCGCGAAAGTCACGTCTGCCAGCCATCTGATGTACGCATAGGCGTCCGAGGCCGACGAGATCGAATCGCTCGAAACCCATGGCACCAGAGTGGCCTGATTGCCCACGTAGACTATCGCGGGGCTTGTCGAATTGTCTGTCGCTGCGACTCCGTCGTCCTTGTACCAGACGACGTTAGGCTTCTCTCCTGAAGCTATGACGGTCCCGTCCGTCTTGTAGTACAGCCCCGTCTTCGTCAGGTCGATATACGTGCCCGAGTTGTTTATGCTGGCGTAGAGGCGGTTAAGCACGTCCTGGAACGAGTCTGTGGGGAAGTATGCAACGTACACGATGCCTAAGTTCCCGCCCAGCATGTTGAACTGGAAAAGCTCTCCGAACTCCGGGATCAGCGTGACGCTGTAGGCGTACGCCGTGACTCCGTCCGTGTACCAGGTGTACGGATGTGTGTCGCCGTCGTACCATGACGTCGGGGGCTTGGAGGACAATGTCAACAACGGCATTCTTTCACCCAGGTTAGATGAATCGTAGTTTTTGTCGAACACAGTCCCCTCGAGAACGACGAACTCGTACCCTCCCGGCGCCCACGTTGCTGAAGTCACGCCGTCCGTTATTCCGGCCTGGCCGCCGTCGTCGAAGGTTACGGTTATACCCCATCCTGCGATCAGCTTGACGTTCGCGGCTATCTTCGTGGTCGAAACGTACTTGACGCCGGTCATGACGGGGGGGGGGTGCTACCGTCAGCCGACACGTACCATCCCATGAACGTCATCTTAACGTTCTTGGTATCGAACTTATAGGTGTCAGCACCAGCCATAGCCGTGTTTATCGTAGAGAATGGCGAGTCTGACAAGTATGTGGAGGACGATGCTGGGACGGTCACAGAGTACGGCGACGTCGGGGTGACCGACGCGGCTATGCTGTCGGCTCCGTTGAAGTAGAACTCCACTGTCGCGACGTACAACGCCATCAAAGAGATGTGCCCGTTGATCGTTGTTCCCGGCTCGAGCCTTTTCTTCGTATCGTATATGTCGGGGTAAGGCGAAGCGTTGTTCGTTCCGGACGCCACAGCCTCGATGTTGCTGAAGGTGACGCCTCCGCTGAGGACGTACCAGCCGTTGAAGCTTAGATTGGAGATGGTGGGCGTGAAGCTGCCGACGCCGTAGCTGAACGACCCGTTGTAGCCGGGGCCGACGTACGTGCCCACGTCGTGCTGGTATGTGTACACGCCGCTGCTTGCGGCCGTCTCAGTCAGTCCTGCTCCAGCCAGGCTGGCGTTGTTCGCGCCGTCGTCCGGGTAGAAGGTTATCGTGGCATACCACTTTGCAACAAGGCTCAGAGGGTTAGGCACGTTCGGTATGTTCGAAAGGTCTTTCAGGTACGTGCCAGGGAATGCGAGATTGGTGCTGTCGTATTGCGCATACGGCGTTGCGCCGGAGTACCATCCGCCGAACGTCAGGTCAGTGTTCGTAGGCGTGCCCGGATAGGGCGACGTTCCTTTGCCGTTTTGTCCAATGGCTCCTGTGGGGTCTTGGACCAACGCGTCGTAGTCGTACCCGTTGTAGTCGTTGATGGTCTCGACCAGCCTGTCGCCGACGACGTATTCCACGCTGGCGCTGGTTCCGCTGGACTTGTTCTGATCGAAGTTGACCGTCGTCGTTTTGGCGAAGTATGCCACATACCTCATCTGAGAAGGCAGCTCGAACGCCCACACCGCGGTGCGGGCGGCGTCTACCTTGTTTAGATAGCTTCTGTCGTCTTTCTTAGAGAAGAGTGACTTGGGGGCGCTTCCGTTCTCGTTCTCGGTCATGTATATCACGCACCAGCCGACGAACGCATACCCGGAGTTGGGTACTGCGTTGAGGATGATGGGCGTTCCGAACGGATAACTTTCCTGATTGGCCCCGCTGGTCCCTGTGGTTATGCCATCGGACCCGTTCACCTGCGGAACCAATATGATCCGGACCTCCCCGCCGACGCTGCTGCTGACGTTATCATTGAACGAGTTTTGGGTCTGTTGGCCTCCAGTCAGCCTGGCCTCGATCTGGATGGCGTAGCTCTTTCCCTGAAACATCGCATAGAGGTTCAACGTACCCTCGTCGGTGACGGGGTCGCGGTATATCCACGATTCGGGGATATCTCTCTCGAAGGCGTCGCTCGCCGTCACCCTGTTCGAGGTTATGCTCGTCGCGCCGGTGGTGGTGTCCCCCGTGTACCATCCGGAGAGGCTGTATCTGACGAACGACTGCCAGTACAGGGATTTGAGGTCCCTTCCAGCTAAATAGACGATGCGGCCGACCTCCTCCCGTTTGGTCGCGTCGTCTCCGGTTAGATCGGAGTTTATGTAATCCGGGTCTTCCCCGTCCATGACGGCGTTTGAGTTGGAGTCGATGTCGGTTCTGAACGAGTAGAACACTATGGTGTAGTATTCTGAGATGAGCTCCCAGGTTTTGCCATCCCCCTTCGCGGCAGTTTTTCCGCTGGAGTCGACACCGCCCAAATTGGCCTTCACGTCGACGGACCCTACGTGCGCCTCCGCGGCGTATACGCCGGCTTTGGCTGACACCATATGGAACGGTGTGTCCATCAGGCCCTTAAATTCGACGAATTGGAGGGTCCCTACGAGGGAAGGCCCATTATTGAAAGCATACATGTTGATAATCTGTATCATCCCCTGTCCGTCCGGTATGAGTCCAGATATGTCGACACCCGCCCCCCCGTCGTCAATCTGAAGCAGAGGTATCTTCTCAGACTTCCCGTATTTCCACGAAGAGGCGTTCCAGCCGTCGTAGAGCGACTTTGCGCCAGCCGCAGTCGAGCTGTCCGAAGTGACGCGAAGGGCTTCCATGGCCACGCCCTCGAAGGAGTCCCCTTCGATCGCTGTGTCGCCCCACACTCTTACGACCTCGACGCGATTCCTCAGCTGAGCGAACGCCGCATCTTTGACGACAGCGTTTTTTGGAAGGATCACATCGAGCATGCCAGTGCCATAGAAGGCGTATTCGCTTATGACAAGCGCGGCCCCTGTGTCAAGGAATTCGAAAGCCGTCAGCGATGCGCAGCTCATGAACGCAGAGGCACCTATCGTCGCGACATTTTTGCGGAGACCTTGAGGACGTCTGAACCAGAGAACGCAGAGACAGGAATCTGGGTTATTTCGTTGAGGTCGACTGATATCGACGGGCATTTTTCGAAGGCTGACACAGCCATCTGCGTCACGCCGTCGAAGACAGTGAATTTATTGTCGCTGTCCTGAAGCCTGGATTTTATCATCGGAGGCAGCTTGTACAGCTGAGTCGGGTGGCCGACGCCGTCGCTCTTATACAGTGCTCCTGGCTCGCCCAGTTCGCCGAGATTGTTTGAAAGCGAAGAGGCATAATCGAGGTTTTCGGTTGCAGTCGTGAAGTACTCCAGAGAAGAAATATGATCGAACGCAGAGGTGCCTATGCTTTGGACCATGCCCAGGTTTGCATACGAGAGCTTGGTGTAAGCGAAGGCGTTGTTGCCTATCGTGTAGGGTTGATTCCCAGGCAGCGCAACGGAAGTCAAAGCCCTCCCTGTGAATGCGTTGTTGCCTATCGTTTTCGCGGAACTAAGGGAAAGCTCGTACCCTAGGGAAGTGTCCGAGTCGGCTGCGGCGGCAAGATTAAAGGCATTTGCGCCAATTGCCTCGGCGCGCGGTGCCGAAATGTACCCTGTTATCTTTGACTCTGAGAACGCATAATCCCCGATATTGGTGGCTATCGGGAGAATGACGCTGATGAAGTCTCTTGCGAGCGAGGTACCGTTCACGGTCCCGAATGCGCCGTAACCTATCGTTTCTACGAGAGGAAGATACAGATTTCCTGTGACAGGTATGTCGCCTGTGTACGGCGACGAGGGAACATTAATTATTGCAAAAGCATAATTTCCGATGGTCACGAGAGAGCCAGCTGTTATGGAGGTTACACTGGTGCAGTGTATGAACGCTTGTTCGCCCACAGATTTGACGTTCTTCAGGTTCAAGCTCTGCAGGCCTGTACATTCCCAGAAGGCCGCCTTGCCGATCTCCTTCACATTGTCGCCCATGACAAGGGTCTTCATGAAATCCTTGTGATAGAATGCTTTTTCACCTATGGCAGTCACAAGATACGTCGTTCCGCTGTCCTCGACGGTGTTCGGAATCGTGACGTAATCTTCGTTGAAGTTATAGGCCGTCAGAGTGACCTCCTTCGTGCTCGGGTTCGAGTCCAAGTCGAGGCTGCCCGAATCGTCATACACAAACGTGAACCTGCCGTCTGGCCCCAAGAACATTATATCGACCGCGGATGAGACGTTGTTGTCGCTCAGGACAAACGCCGAAGCCGTTACAATCGTCAGCAGCGCCACTACAATCAATACCTTGCTTGCTTTCATAAATATCCCCCACGGATGAATTTGCGCCCTGTGCGCTGACGCGACACATACTAGCCAGTATATACTGTATTGTACCTCACTGTTTAGAATGATACACAGTGAAGGTTGCTCTGTACGTGACTTGGAATGAGACTTCTTCGAGGACTCCTCCCCGAAAGCTCCGCACGTGGCGACGGCACGGCCCTGCGCAAGACGAGCGCTCTCGCGGGCTTTCGTCGACCGGCCTCATATCGCCCCGCAGGATTGAACGAGGGCGGCACGGCGAGAGTCATGACGGCCGTCGGACTCCGTCGCGTCGTCAAGCAGAACGTGTACGTAGTCCTCTTGGAACGCTCGGAACGAGCGAGACGGACGTGCTGTCGAGAGCGAGTGGGCCGGACGTGTCGGCTTGATATTCTCGGCATCCTCTGTCCTGACGGGCTTGCCGACCGGCAGGGTCGCGGACGGCCTGATAGGGCGAATCATACCCAGAACCTATGAAATATTCCGTCTCTTTCACACGAGCCAGACCATCAGAGAGGTTTTTTCTGTATGGCCCTTGGAATCCTTCGGCTGAAGGCAATCGTCCTGGCAGGGCTTAGCATGTCTAAGGCCCAGTTTGGCAAGGATCACATGAACCTGCTTCTCCGAATAAGTCACATGGAACCTGTCCCTGACGAACCTTATGGCCTCCCTGGTGGTCATGGGCCTCTTCTCGATCTCTTTGAGCAGGCAGGACTTCTGCTCGTCGGTGATCTTCGGCGTCCTGCCGCCGGAGAAACCAGGGACGAGGGCGGCGAAGCCTCCCTCGTTCCACATCTTCTGCCAGTTGTACCCGCTCTGGTGGTTGATGCCGATTATGTCCGCCGCCTGCGCCACGGAGTATCCCTTGTATCGCAGGCGAACGAACCTCAGCCTCTTCCTCAGCCGGACGTCTGCCTTCGAGACGGACACGTCCAGGCTTTTGATGGCATCGACTATCTCATGGAGTTCCACATGTCTGACTATGTTGATGTGCTCGGTGTCGCCCATTAGCGCCGTATTGCGTCATCATTCTAAAAGATTTGGTAATATATGCTGATACGAGCGACGGACGGGGCCTCTGCCGACCGTCATGATTGTCTCGCGCATGCATCCCGCGGCGCCCGGGCCGACCGAAAGCGCTCATGGCCGAGCCTCGGCTTGACGGTCGGACCGACAACATCGCGGCTACGCTGGACGACAATAAAAGGCGTCGCTGTCCGATGACAGCCGCAAGACTCCCTGTTTCAGTGAAACGGTTATCTACCGTCCAATATCATCCGCATGCACCAAACTTCTTCAGGAGCTGTGATCAAATGAAAGAAGGAACAGTCGGCAGCACGCCTCGGGCAGGCGGCAGGGCGCTGAGCTTCGAACCTATGGCGGATTCGCACAAGGCCGCAGAAGAAGGGGCCGGGAGCATGTATGACGTCGCCATCGACTCCCATGCTTCCGCGAAGGCAAGTCGGGACGTGGCGTCATGTTGAAGGACAAGGTCGTGCTCATAACCGGCGCCACGGGAGGGATAGGCTCTGCGACCGCGAAGATGTGCGCGTCGTCCGGCGCGAAGATGGCCGTCCAGTCCACGTCCGAGGCGAAGCTGGCCTCCCTCAAGGCCTCCCTCGGCCTTCCAGACGACCGCTTCGTCGGGTTCGTCTTGGACATTACCGACGAGGCCGCCGTGGAAGGGATGGTGAAGCGCACGGTGGAGAAGTACGGCAGGCTTGACGTTATGGTCAACAACGCAGGGTACGAAGGGGCGGTAAAGTCCGTCACGGACCTCACGTCGGAGGAGTTCGAGAAGGTCCTGCGCATCAACGTCTTGGGGGTGTTCTACGGCCTGAAGCACGGTGTCAGGCAGATGAGGTCCCAAGGATACGGGTCGATCGTCAACACGGCGTCGATCGTCGCCCTTTACGGCGGCGGAGGGACGATGTGCGACTACGTGGCGTCCAAGCATGCCGTCCTAGGGCTGACGAGGTCGGTGGCGATCGAAGCGGTAAAGTACGGGGTAAGGGTCAACGCCGTCGCGCCGGGGCCTGTGGACGACCGCATGATGCGCTCCATCGAGGGATCGGTCGGCGGCAAAAACGGAGCGGCGGCGGCCAGGAAGGGGATGGTCGGCAACATCCCTGACGGGAGATACGCGACCACGGAGGACATCGCCAACGGCATAGTCTTCCTGGCCTCGGACAAGGCCTCGCACATCGTCGGCTTCGTGCTGGCCATAGACGGAGGGGAGCTCGTCTCATAAACCGACGGAGGCCTCCCCGCAAGGGAGGCTTCTGTTCGATCATGACTGTAATCGACAACATCAAACAACAAAAAAACCATGATGTGCCATGGGGCGGCGGTCAAGATAAAACTCAGACAGACATGGATGCCGCCGTCCTTTATGGCGGTGGCTTCGCCCGGCCGCGCATGAGCGCAAGTACGGGGCGCCGGTCGCCCCTGTGCAGGCGAGACGAGCTTTCCATCGGCCGCAGGCAGGCATGGAATTATAGGGGTTCTCTTGGAAAGTAATAATATCGAAGACGCTTTACACGGGCTGATGTCGCCAGGATGGACATATTCCAAGGCCGGAGTGAACATAGACCAGAAATCGAGCGCCATTCGCTCCCTGGTCGGCGAGCTGAGCTTCAGACGCGAGGGGCTGGGGCAGATGGTGCGCATGCCCGGCCTTTTCGCCAGCCTCATAGATTTCGGGGACAGGTACCTGACGTTGGCCACCGACGGGGTCGGGACGAAGCTCCTTGTGGCTGAGGAGCTGGGCAAATGGGACACGGTGGGCATAGACTGCATAGCCATGAACGTGAACGACACGATCTGCGTCAACGCCGAGCCGACGTCGTTCGTCGACTACATCGCGATCAACGTCCCCGACGAGAACGTCACGAAAGCCATAGGCGCAGGGCTTGAGAAAGGCGCCGAGATGTCCAACATGGAGATCGTCGGAGGGGAGATCGCCGTGCTTCCTGAAATGGTCAACGGAGTTGACCTGTCAGGCACATGCCTGGGATATGTTGAAAAGAACAAGGCCATCACCGGCCAGGCATGCGAGGATGGCGATTTGATCGTCGGCTTGAGGTCGTCCGGCATACACTCCAACGGCCTCACTCTTGCGAGAAAGGTCTTCCAAGCCAACGGAATCTCGATGAAAGACCGCGTGCCGGGGCTGAAGGGCACGGTCGGCGAAGAGTTGCTCACCCCCACCGAGATTTATGTCAAACAGGTGCTGGGCATCACCTCGAAACACATGGTTCACGGCCTCGTGGACATCACCGGCGGCGGCCTGAGGAACATCCTCCGCATGAAGGCAGGGCTTCGATACGTGATCGACGACCCCATCGAGCCTGCGCCGTTGTTCAGGAAGATCCAGGAGCTCGGCGAGGTCGACGACAGGGAGATCTACCAGACCCTCAACATGGGCATGGGGTTCTCCGTCATCGCGCCCAGGAGCGACGCCGAGGCCATCGTCAAAGAGAACGGCAATGCGAAGATCGTCGGGCGCGTCGAGAAGGGCGAGGGCGTCCTGTTGCAGGACGGGGACATACTGTACGACCATTACTGACCGACCTGGTTGTGCAACGCGCCGACGACCGCCCCGAGCGCGGTGCACGTCTCCAACGAGAAGCCGCCGCCTGTCACGTCGAGGTTGTACCTAGGTATCGCCGAGGCGTCCTTGGGGACGCCGTGCGGCCCTAGCCCGAAGACGAGCAGTATGCTCCTCCCTTCGAGGACCATGCCCGCGACCTGCGAGACGGTCACGTTTTTCGACGGGATGGGCTTGCTGGTGGTCAGGATCGGCTCGCCGAGCTGCGGCGGGAACCCTTTTGACGGATATGGGAACTTCATGAACCTCCCCTTCTCGGCCAGCTGTATGAAGTAGTCGCCATGGCCGCCGATGCTTGTGGTGCCGGCCACCCATTCGGCGATCTCCGTCGGGGTCTGGGCCTCTTCAGGTATCGGGAACCCGAACAGCGCGAGGTTCATGCCGAACGCGAGAGCCAAGTCTCCTGTGCGTGCAAGGGCCCTGCGGTGAGGCTCCCTGAATTTGGCCGGGTCGTAAGAATTGTACAGCCCTATCGTGACGCGGCCTGTTCCCATGTCAGGCGCCTCCGAGCTTCCTGCGCCCGGCGATGGCGTGCGCGTCCCCGTCGAGGAATATCTCGAAATCGGGATTCTCCCTTTGAATCCTCTCTATCTCCTTCAGCGCCTGCGCGAGCGTCAAGTCGCTCGCCCTGATGTCGATGAAAATCGTGTCAGCTTCCACAGGATCGCCTCCAGGACGCCCCGTCCCAGTCCCAGAATATGTATGGTGCCGCGAGCCGGGCTCGAACCAGCGACTTCATGATCTTCAGTCATGCACTCTCCCAACTGAGTTACCGCGGCGCAATTCCCCCTATGCGCCGTTTTCCATTATAAAGTTTCCTTATTCTGTGAGACGTCATCCGGGCATCTTTCCCTTCGGGAGCTTGCCCCCCGGCATCTTTCCTTTCGGGGACTTTCCCGCAGAGGCGCCGTTAGCCGGGGCGCCGGGGCGCTTGAGCTTGAGGCATCTCACCTTCCCGTCCTCGCCGGTTATGACGCGGTAGTCCTCGCCGGCTTTCCATGCCAGATACGAGCTCATGGCGGTGATCGCCAGGAGCGCGACCGCCATGAGCGTGAACATCGCGTCGTACTCGGACGCGATCGCGACGAGGGCCAGCGCCGCCGCTGCCGCCGCAGCGGCGACGGCGACCGTCCATATCATGGACGTCGTGTTCATTCGACCCTCTCAGGCACGTCCGTTTCCTTCACCTCGTCCTCGGACACCACTGGCTGTACGGCGGTTATCTTGTCGTCGTTCCTCATGTCCATGATCCTCACGCCCATCGCGTTGCGCCCGGTCTCGCGAATCTCGTCCACGCTCATGCGGATGATCTTGCCCTGCTTGCTGGTGACCATCAGATGGTCGCCTGCGACGACCTTCCTGACGCTCAGCACGCCGCCGTTCCTTTCCACAGAGCGGGTGTCGATCTTGATCGTCCTGACTCCTTTCCCCCCATGCTTTATGCGGCGGTAGTCGTCGACCTCGGAGATCTTGCCGTAGCCGTTCTCCGTAACTGTGAGGAGCCTGTCTCCGGGGCGGACGACGGCCATCGAGACCACGCGGTCGCCTTCAGCCAGCCTCATGCCTATCACCCCCATCGTGTCCCTTCCCCTCGCAGTGATCTCGTTCTCGAAGAACCGGATGGCCTGGCCCTCGCGGGTGGCCAGTATGATCTGCTCGCCGCTCGAGGTTATCGATGTCTCGATGAGCTCGTCGTCGTCGCTCAGCTTGATCGCTTTTATGCCTTTGGCCCTGACGTTCTTGTATGCGCTGAGGGCGGTCTTCTTGATTATGCCGCGCCCGGTGCAGAACACGAGGGACTTGTCGTCGGGGAAGTCCGGAACGCAGATGGTGTTCTCCACCTTCTCTCCCGGCTCCAAGTCGGACAGGAGGTTGACGATCGGCTTCCCTTTGGACTGCCGGCTGCCCTCTGGCACCCTGTACCCTTTGAGCCAGTGCAGGCGGCCGAGGTTGGTTATGAACATGAGGTAGTCGTGCGAGGACGTTATGAACATGCTTGCCACGTGGTCCTCCTCCTTCGTCTGCATCCCGATGAGCCCGACGCCTCCGCGGGCCTGCTGGCGGTACGTGTTCAAAGGTATCCTCTTCACGTAGTTGTCGCCGGATATCGTTATGACCACGTCCTCCCGAGGTATGAGGTCCTCCTCGTCCACGTCCAGCGCGTTCTCGTTGATGACGGTCTTGCGGGCGTCGCCGTAAGACTCCTTGACCTCGTCCAGCTCGGCCTTGACTATGTCCATGACCCTGCCTTCGTCGCCCAGTATGGCCTTCAGGTCGTTCATGTAGGCGATCAGCTGGTCGTACTCCTCTTTGATAGCGGATATCTCCAGCCCGGTGAGCTTCTGCAGCCTCATGTCCAAGATCGCCTTCGCCTGGTCCTCGTCTATGCCCAGAAGCGACTGGAGGCCGGCGGACGCCTCGGGGACGCCGTCCGACGCCCGTATGAGGGCGATCGTCTCGTCCAGCATGCCCAGCGCCTTCATCAGCCCTTCGAGGATGTGGTTCCTCTTCTCCGCCTGCGCCAAGTCGTACCTGGTGCGGCGGACTATGATGACCTTTCTATATGCGACGAAGTGGTCCACCATCTCCACGAGGCCGAGGAGAGTCGGCTTGTTGTCCACCAACGCGAGGTTGATGATCCCGTATGTTATTTCCATCTGGGTCCTCTTGTACAGGTTCGCCAGGACGACGGATTCTATCGCGTCCCTGTGCAGCTCGATGACGATCCTCATGCCGTCGCGGTCGGACTCGTCGCGCAAGTCTGTTATGTCCTCGAGCACTTTGTTCTTGACGTGTTCGGCTATCGCCTCTATCAGGGTAGCCTTGTTCACCTGATACGGAAGCTCGTCGACGATTATCCTCGTCTTGCCGTTGTCCATTTCCTCGAAATGGGTGTTCGCCCTGACCTTTATCTTGCCGCGCCCGGTCATGTACGCCTCGATGATGCCGTTGATCCCGAAGACCGTCCCGCCGGTGGGGAAGTCGGGGCCTTTGACGAACTGCATCAGCTCGATCGCGTCCGCCGAGGGGTTGTCTATCTTGTGCCGTATCGCCTCGCACACCTCGGTCAGGTTGTGCGGGGGCATCTTGGTCGCCATTCCGACCGCGATGCCGTCCGAGCCGTTCACAAGCAGGTTCGGAAACTTCGCGGGCAGCACGCTGGGCTCCTTCAGGGAGCCGTCGAAGTTGTCGACGAAGTCCACGGTGTCCTTGTCGAGGTCGGCCAGGAGGTCCGAGGAGATCTTGGAGAGGCGGGCCTCGGTGTAACGCATCGCGGCGGGGGAGTCTCCGTCCACCGACCCGAAGTTGCCCTGCCCGTCTACCAGAGGATATCTCAGCGAGAATGACTGGGCCATCCTCACCATCGCCTCGTAGGCCGCCGAGTCCCCATGGGGATGGTACTTGCCTAAGACTTCTCCCACGACCCTCGCCGACTTCTTGTGGGGGCGGTTGTGCGGGAGGCCCAGCTCGTCCATCGCGTACAGGATCTTCCTGTGGACCGGCTTCAGCCCGTCCCTTATGTCGGGAAGCGCGCGTCCCACGATGACGCTCATCGAATAATCGATGTACGAGCGCTTCATCTCCTTCTCGATGCTCTGGGATATTATGCGTTTGACGCCTGACGTGTTCTCTTCTTCCATGTTATCACACATCCAGGTTTATGACCTCGTGGGCATGCTCGATTATGAACTCCCTTCTGGGCTCCACGTCGTCGCCCATCAGGATCGAGAAGAGCCTGTCCGCAAGCATCGCGTCCTCTATCTGAACCCTTTTCATGATCCTCTTGTCGGGGTCCATCGTGGTCTCCCAAAGCTGCTGGGGGTTCATCTCCCCTAGGCCCTTGTACCGGCTGACGTTCGCCCCCTGCCCGAGGTCCTCGACCGCCTTCGCCATCTCTTCCTCGTTGTAGGCGTAGACCTCTTTCTTTCCTTTGGCGACCCTGTACAGCGGCGGCATCGCCATGTAGACGTGCCCGTTCTCGACCAGCGGCCTCATCTGCCTGTAGAACAGCGTCAGAAGCAACGTCCCTATGTGCGCCCCGTCCACGTCCGCATCCGTCATTATGACTATGCTGTGGTACCTTATCTTGGACACGTCGAACTCCTTCCCTATGCCTCCGCCGACGGCGATCATCAGGTTCCTTATCTCCTCGTGGTCCAGCAGCTTGTCTGGCCGCGCCTTCTCCACGTTCAGGATCTTCCCGCGCAACGGGAGTATGGCCTGGAACGCCCTGTTCCTGCCCTGCTTCGCGCTGCCGCCTGCAGACTCTCCTTCGACTATGTACAGCTCGCACTTGGACGGGTCCCTTTCGGAGCAGTCGGCGAGCTTCCCGGGAAGGCTGGTGAATTCGAGGACGTTCTTCCTCCTGGTTATCTCTCTTGCCTTCCGTGCGGCCTCCCTGCTCTCCAGCGCCAATATCCCTTTCTTCACGATAACGGCCGCCACGGCGGGGTTCTCCAGGAAATACTCCGCAAGCTTCTCGTTCATCACGGACGACACGGCGCCCTGAGCGGCGCTGCTTCCCAGTTTCGATTTCGTCTGTCCCTCGAACTGAGGGTCAGGCATCTTCAGGCTGACTATCGCAGTCAGCCCCTCGCGGACGTCGCTCCCTTCGAGGGTGAGCTCCTTGAGCAGGCCGTTCTCCTTGCCGTAGTCGTTCACCGTCTTCGTCAGGGCCGCTCGGAACCCTGTAAGGTGCGTTCCGCCTTCGGGAGTGAATATCGTGTTGACGAAGGTGTCTATCTCCTCGTTGTAGCCGTCGGTGTATTGCATCGCGACGTCCA
This sequence comes from Candidatus Methanoplasma porotermitis, assembly GCA_031290095.1. Classification (GTDB taxonomy): domain Archaea; phylum Thermoplasmatota; class Thermoplasmata; order Methanomassiliicoccales; family Methanomethylophilaceae; genus Methanoplasma; species Methanoplasma porotermitis. Next base: position 16,188 of record JAITOF010000094.1, on the reverse strand, counting down.
CTATTATCCCGTTCTTCTCTCCGACGAACGCTATCGGGGGGTCGTGGATCGCCTTCTTCGCGCTCGCGGTGTTCAGATATTTGACGAACTCGGACACTCCTCCGTCATAATGGAACGTCTCGGACTTGCCGATGCGCTTGTCCTCGAAGTGTATCGTCACCTCGCGGTTGAGGAACGCCTGGTTGCGGAACCTGTTCTCCAGGATCTCGTAGTCGAAGGCCGTGGTCTCCGTGAAGATCTCGTCGTCCGGCATGAACGTTATCGTGGTGCCGGTGCGGCCCGACTGCCCGACGGCCTCCACGGGCCCGTCGGGTATGCCTATCTTGTAAGACTGGCGGAACTTCTTCCCTTCCCTTTCAGAGAAGGCGACGAGCCATTTCGACAGCCCGTTCACCACTGACACGCCGACCCCGTGCAGGCCGCCGGACACTTTGTAGGAGTTCTGGTTGAACTTCCCTCCTGCATGCAGGTCGGTCAGGCACATCTCCAATGCGTCCTTCCCCTCTTTGTGGTTCATCCCTGTCGGTATGCCCCTGCCGTCGTCGACCACCGTCACGGACCCGTCTTCGTTGAGGGTCACGCTCACGTTCGTGGCGAACCCCGCCATGGCCTCGTCGATGCCATTGTCGACTACTTCATAGACCAGGTGGTGAAGCCCTCTCGAATCGGTGCTCCCTATGTACATCCCCGGCCTCTTCCTCACTGCCTCGAGCCCTTTAAGCGCCTCTATGGAATCAGCGTCATAGAGCTTCTGATCTTCTTTCCCATCCATTTGACTAGTCTCCTTCAAAAGCTAAGTGATACAGGCTATGCCCGCACCATATATAAAGTGCGCGTGCAATGCGCGCGTGTACGCGTGGACGGCAAGCATGAAATACGGATCCTGCGATGCCGTCGCGATACGATGCGCACCATAATGGAAGAGGCACGGGCAGGAATAACGCCGCTGATCAGGAGAGTCGCAGAAAAAGAGAGGTTGAGCGAGGAGTTTGTAAGAGGCGGCATAGCCTCCGGGCGCATAGTGGCGCCTCGCAACCCTGCGCACGACGCCGAGCCGTCGGCCATTGGAGCAGGGACGTCTGTGAAAGTCAACGCCAACATCGGGACGTCGAGAGACATCGTCGACCTCGATGCAGAGATCAGGAAGATGGACATCGCCGTCAAGTACGGCGCGGACGCGATCATGGACCTCAGCACCGGCGGCGACATCGACGCCATAAGGGCCGCGCTCATATCCCGATGCCCTGTGATGATCGGCTCCGTCCCGATATACCAAGTCGGGCTGACCGCCGCCAGGAACAACGCCGTCGTGGAGATGACAGAGGACGACATGTTCGGCGGGATAGAGCGGCACGCCAAAGACGGGATGGACTTCATGACCGTCCACTGCGGCATCACGAAGGAGGCCGTCGGATGGCTAAAGCGGAGCGGGCGCCTGATGGACGTCGTTTCGAGGGGAGGGTCGTTCCTGACTGCCTGGATACTGCACAACGAAGAGGAGAACCCTCTTTTCAAGAATTTCGACTACCTGCTCGAGCTGGCAAGGAAGTATGAGTTCACGCTGTCCCTCGGCGACGGGTTCAGGCCGGGCTGCATCGACGACGCCACGGACCAGGCGCAGATGTCAGAGCTCATGACGCTGGGTCATCTTGTGGAAAGGGCCCGGAAGGCCGGCGTGCAGAGCATGGTGGAAGGCCCGGGGCACGTCCCTCTGGACCAGGTCCCTGCGAACGTGCGCCTGGAGAAGGCGCTTTGCCATGACGCCCCGTTCTATGTCCTCGGCCCTCTGGTGACCGACATCGCCCCAGGATACGACCACATCGTAGGGGCGATCGGCGGCGCGGTCGCGGCGCAGAACGGCGCAGACTTCCTTTGCTATCTGACGCCCGCGGAGCATCTGTCCCTGCCGGACGAGGACGACGTCAGGGAAGGGATCATAGCTTCGAAGATCGCCGCGCACGTGGGCGACCTGTGCAGAGGAAAGAACAGGGAGCCTGACACTGCCATGGCCAAGGCTAGGAAGAAGCTTGACTGGGACTCCATGTTCGAGGTCTGCCTGGACCCGGAGAAGGCACGCAGATACAGGTCTAGAGGATGCACCGAGAAGGCCGACGGGTGCTCCATGTGCGGGGACGTCTGCGCAGTGAAGATCGTCAACCAGTATCTGGTCAGGGACGGCATCGTGCCCGTCCGCAAGGAAGACTGCTGAGAACGAATGGAGCCACTGGAGGGAATCGAACCCCCGGCCTACAGTTTACGAAACTGCCGCTCTACCTCTGAGCCACAGTGGCATTTGAACACGCCTAACGAACACAGGGATAAAAATGTTTACTTCGGAAGACGGTGTTTTGGGAACATGTCCCTGAACACGACGGCGTCTTTCTCCATCAGCGGCGACTCGCAGATGAAGGTGCATTCCTGCTTGGAACCGTCGAGGACGTCTGCGAGGTGCTGGAGGTCCGGCTCCTTCGTCTCCAGCGGCAGGTGCGATATCTCGCCCTTCTCCCCGTATTTTATGCAGCTTATGTGGAAGTGCGCGACATCCCCGCACAGCGGGAAGAACTCGTCGACGAGGCTTTGCATGCTGTCCCGCGTCTTCAGCGCCCCGACTCCTCGGGCGTGGACGTGAGCCACGTCCAGCACCGGCCTGACGCCGTCCACGGAGTCCATTACCTCCGCTATCTCCTTCAGCGTCCCGAACTGCCCCTGCTTGCCCATGGTCTCCACTCCGAGGACGACGTCCTTTATCCCCTCGGAATCCAGGGCGTCCTTGCATTTCCTCAGCCCGCCTATAACGGATTCCATGGCCGTGCCCGGGCTCTTCCCGTAAGACGCCGCGTGTATGACGATTATGTACGCCCCGAGGGCATGCGCCGCACGCGCCGTGTCCAGAACCCAGTCGATGCTCTTGGCGCGAGTCTCGTCGGAATCGGAGTTGAAGCTTATGAAATAAGGGGCGTGGCAGCTCAGCCTGACGTCAATCTTTCGTGCGTAATCGCCGACGGCCTTCGCCCTCTCCTGAGATATCCTGGCTCCTCTGACGAACTCCACTTCCAGGGCGTCGAGCCCTATGTCTCTGGTATATTGAAGCGCGCCCTCCGCCGTCTTCCCTGCGCTCGGGTATCCTGCCGGGCCAAATCTCATGCCATTGCATGTTTGAGATCGTATTTCATTGTGTCTGTCGCAAAGCCGTCACCGTGGCGAGATCGGCTCGGCGCTGGCATCGATCCGCGTAGAGGCGCCTCCCTGTTCGACCGACGATTCCAGGCGATTGGCCGCGAACGACGCGAACCCGCTCACGTCCACGCGTTGAAGCTCCCTCGGCTCGACTTTCCTCAGCCCGCCCCCGTACACCCTCCCCTCGCCTGATATCTCTGCCTGGGACACCTTGTTCAAAAACTCCCAGGCCGCACGCATCACGTCCATGCCGTCCCCGAACTCCTCCGTCAGCCTTTTCGTAGGGTACAGCATGAGATAGCTGTTGGTGGCGATAGCCTTCGAGTGGTTGAGTATGAACCTGAACGGCCCTTTTTCGCCCGACCCCCTCCCCATGTACGAACACAGTATGGGCGCAGGGCGGCGCTCCTCTTGGGAATACCACTCCTTCCTGCTTCTGCACAGGCATCCTTTGGAGACGTTCTCCTCGCCCGATCGGAGGTATTCGCATAATTGGGGGTGCAGACGTCCCATCTCTTCGGCCATCTTGGGACATTTCAGAAGAAACAGCCTTTCCGGCAACTCCGGGTTGCCGTCCGAGTCCGCCGTGACCACATCGGCCTTCAAGGCTCTGGGGCCAGGCAGGATCGGCACCGAGAACTCGTCTGGCACTTTCAAGCCGCGCATCTTGCTCTCGCTCAATATGAAAAAGCCGTTGTTCCCCGTCGCGATACCGCGCTTCACCGTGAAATAGTCAGAAAGCGTTTCGGCGACGTCCGTCTTTTTGCACTCTCCGGCAGGGAAGCGCGTCCACTTGCGCTCCGTCTCCAATTCTGCGATTTTTACTCTCTTGGACATGGCAGGGCTGTCGTGCGTCCCTCCGTATGTGAACAGCGCGTCCCCGTCGGGGTCCGGGCGCCCTTTTTCGAACCAGACGACCGCGGACGAGACGAGGGCGTCGTCGAACTGCGCCTCCGCGGGGTCGAAGCGGTGGACGCGCACGAGCCTGACGTTGTGCAGCAGATAGTCTTTCAGACACTTCCCGTATCCGACGTCCATGAACTCGCTTGGAACGAGCCACCCGGAGATCGCCCCCTCGGAAAGCCACTTGTCCGCCAGAAGCATGAAGTAGCAGTAAAGCCCGGACAGGCCGGAGATCTTCACGCCTGTTTCCGTCGTTGCTTTCAATGCCAGCTCTTTCTTCCTCTCCGCATGCATGAGATGATGGCGGACATACGGCGGATTGCATACCACGAGGTTTGGCCTGAAGCTCGCAGGCGGCTCGCAGGCGAAGTCTGAAATCTTTATTTCGATCGGATGCCCCCTCCACAGCTCTTTCGCCGGCATCGCATAATGCGGGTCTATCTCGTAGCCTATGGCGCTCAAACATCGTTCGTCCGAGCACGCGGACTCGACGGCGGAATAGAACGAGCCAGTGCCGATCGCAGGGTCCATGAAACGCACGTCCCTTGTTCCTTTTCCCCCCAACAACGTGAGTCCGAACGTCACGATTTCTTTCGCCAGCGGGAACGGGGTGGAGAACTGCCCTAAGCTCCGCCGGTCGTCTGTGTTCTTTTTGGAGTCCAAGTCCTTCTGCAACGCTTGTCGCTCCTCCTCAGTGTTCATAGCCCGAATTTCTCCAAGTCAGATATCCTGTGTTCCAACGCCTAGTTCATTCCTTCGGCAACCGTGTGTCCGAGTTTACATCCTACAAACCTCACCAAAATACCAAGATGAACCGTCGAACATAGTGAACACGGGACAGCATTTTAATCAGGTTTCAGTATCTCGGCATTGATTGCAAGTTGATTGCAGAGCATTCTGTGTAGCAAATTGACTCTTTTCTCAGAGGGCTCTTTGTTCAAAAACAGTATATTGCCATGGTGTTCGTTGTCCGGCAACCTACACCTCTCATAATCTATGCGACCCCTATATTTCGAATTGAGCTTCAATCGATCCAGATGCTCTCTTTTCACCTGTGCGACGCCGCCTTTGTATTCTATTCCCCCTTTCTTTTCATTTAGCTTCATTGAGAGGTTCAGAAGTGCGGCTTCGCAGTCGTACCAATTGATCGACAGCTCCATTCCTCCCCTATCGTTTCGTGTAAAATTGAAAAGAGCGGGAGTTACAATTCCGTCTATGCACCACTGAGCATCGTCAGACAGTATCCCTCGAAGAAAACTATCTGGGTATTCCTCCATGTTTTCACCTAGGGACACGTCTGATTAGATCCCTTATCGTCTCAGCATATGCTTCGTCTGTAAGTGAGCCTGATACGGAAATTATCGTATCATTATCGTCAACGTTATAGTACCATGACGAACAGTCTTCCTCGAACACGAACCCTGCTCCAGACTGGGGGAAAATCCATGTTATCTCCGTTTGACCTGGTTCAGAACACAACGAGAGCGACCTTGGTTGGACTCTTTTGATGCTTTCGACACGAGACAATTCTTGAGCGAATATGTCTTCAAACCTCCCAATGAACCTCTCAACCTTGTTCCTTATCTTCGGATTGTCTATTTGTCTCATTGACCGCTTGACTTCCTCCACTGTTCTATAAACATGCAGTGCGGTCAACATATCGTTATTGTTCGGTGGTGTAGACGCCCGATCCATGCGATCGAACACATCAGACGCTCCGACACAGCTGTTCATTCTATCGGCTCCATTGCTTTTTCCAGTATGGGCTTCGGCATTGAGACGAACAGGTTGATTGCACGTTCGTGGATTCTGTCCAATACCTCGTTCATTTTTGACGTGGATATCCTGTCCACGACATAGACGTCCGTATCAAAAAGCAGATATTTTTCCCTTTCGTCGGTAGGAGTCTAGTTGTTGTCGTCCAAGGCTATTCCGGCAGTTATCCTCGCCCTCTCATCGCCGTCTTTGAATTTGACGTCACACGCGCTGTTGAAACGATCGTCTTCGACGCGCTCGTTTGAAAGGTGGCCCAAAAATTCAGGATTGATCAGATCTGCCCATCTCTTGTCGGTCAGCCCATACTTGGACCTTACAAAGACGTCACAGTATCGGAGTCCTGCCCTGCTATAGTATTGGGGGCTGTACGTCTCCTCAAAAAGCTTGAATATTTTGTTGAATTTTTGCTTGAAATCGTCCCAATCGACATAGCTCTTGGCAGAGAAAAATAAAAAATTAGGAGCTATCGTTATCAGCCCATTGTTTCCTTCCGTCTGGAAAGTGTAGGTGTTCAGGTAAGTTGCCGATACGGCGGGCGACACCTGTTTGTCGCCTGCGCCGGATACGAACGCCTCCTGTCCCACGTTTTTACTGTAATTCGGGTAGTCAGTTCGTATCTTTTCTTGGAACTCCGCAGGAAGTTCTTTGCTGATCCTGAGTATCGGCGGGAAATCAACCCTGCAGAAAACCTCTTCGACGGGCGGCTTCCTGTATTTCTTGTGCTTCTCTGTCATATGTTCTCAATATTGTGCAATAGTTATAACAATCTATGCAGCATAGTTAGCATGTTAGTGAAACAATGATGCGTCTGCGCCGAAGAACTGGGTCCTCGAGGCATTCGCTTCGAGGGCTCGCGCTCGCCTGCATCCCTGTCTCAGGAAGTTCAAATATAGTCGCGTGCGAATGTGCGTGCATGCACATAGACTTGGAAGTGTCTCTGGACCCGACCCTCGGGTGCGGCCAGGCCCACCGCTGGAGGAAGCACGGGGAGACGTGGAACGGAGTCCTCGGCGACCATGTCCTGAACCTGACCCAGACCCAGCACGGCTTTGACTGCCAAGGGTGTTCAGACCGCTCCCGCGTATCCGATTATTTCAGGAGCGGCGACGACCTTCCGCGGATAATATCGAAGATTTCGGAGGCAGACCCGTACGTCGCGGGCCTGTCCGCCGCCTGCCTGGGGATGCGCATACTGAAGCAGGACCGGTGGGAGTGCATCGCCACGTATCTGCTGGCTACGAACGTCAACGTCAAACGCGTTGCGAAGATGGTCGAGTCCGTGTGCGACACCTTCGGCAGAGACCTCGGCGGGAGGCACGCGTTCCCGGCCCCTAAGGAGATATTGGACAAGCGCGGAGAGGTTGGCGTCTGCCGGCTGGGATTCAGAGAGAAGAGGTTCATAGAGCTTGCCGAGCGTGTCGAGAACGGGGAAGTGGACCCCGACGCGATAGCAGAAATGAGCTACGAAGGATGCGTCAGGACGCTGATGGGAGTTAACGGCATAGGCCCCAAGGTCGCCGACTGCGTAGCGCTGTTCGCCTACGGCCACCTGTCGGCGTTCCCCGTAGACGTCAGGATATCCTCCTGCCTTGAGGACATGTACGGCGTCAAAGGCAGCTACAAGACGATGTCAGAGTTCGGAAGGACGAAGTTCGGAGAATACGCAGGGTACGCCCAGCAATTCCTATATCACAGCAACTTCATCGTCTGATCATGCCCCGGGGTTGGTCTTCAGATAGAACTCCGAGATGCTCCAGTCGTCGCTGTCGTCGCTCTTTTTGCGGCTGTCGATCCTGACGCCGCACGAGCGCGCAGTCTTCTTGACGAACAGGTTCGCCTTGTCGGAGCCTTCGAAATCCTCCACCCTGGCTCCTGTCGAGTCGATTTTCCCCTTGAAGTGCCCGACGATCTTCGTGCCGTCGAATATGACGCAGTCCGTGGCGCCTGTCTCGGCTTTGATGTAGCTTCTGAGGTACAGGTGGAGGTTGTCCTGGGTGTTCAACAAGAACATCTCCTTGAACGCGGGCGGCGCCAGGTCCCTGTCGGACGCGAGCATCCATCTGAGGATGGGGTCGTCCTTCATGAGGAACCCTTTCACCAGGCGCCCTTCGGACTCCAGCTCGGCAAGCACCCGGCGCGTCTCGCTCATGCGGGTGCCTATGAACTGAGCCAGGTCTTCCGCCGAGAACGTCCCCAAGTCTTCGAAGTGCCGCATGGCCACCTTCTTGAGCGCCTCCCTCCTCCCGATGTCCTTCAGAGGCACTATGCTGTAGCACGAGTCCGAATCCTGACAGACCGCCGACAGCCCGGACAGCTCCGACAGCAGCTCGGTCGTCCTCTCGGACGAGAACATGGACGCGGCCATGACCTCCTTTCTGGAAACGGGCTGCCTCGCCTTGATCAACGCCATCAACGCCTTGTGGTCGTTCTCTTCTCCCCTTTGCTTCGACGCACGGTACAGCGGGGCGAAGTCGGGCGTAGTGTAGCCCACGAACGCCGGCAGAAGAGACGTCTTTACCAAGTTCCTGCGGTCCAACTCCTTCCTAATGGTGGTCTTCTGGCTCACGCGCGTCATGATCTCTTGGTCGTTCCTTATGTAGCCCCTCGCCTTCACGGCCTGATCGACGGTCTCGTACTTGCGATCCTTCGCCACCCTCTGCCTGTAGAACACGTACTCTATGTACTCCTGCTCGGACATGACGCGCGGAACGAAGCTTCCTTTGGCGTAGAACCCGTTGACCATGACGTATCCCGCCGTGGTCATGGCTCCTGCCGTCTCAGCGTCCAGTTGCGACGCATCGACCCCCATGACCTCCCTTATCCTGACAACGTCCACCCCCTTCATGTTGAAGAACCTCATCAGGCGGTCTATGGCTTTCAGGACCTCTGGCAGAAGCTCCCGATTGTCCAAGTCCACGCCCCTTATCTCGACGCATCCGGACATCTCCCAGATCTCGAGCCCTCCTATGAGTTCGGTGCCGCGGGTGACCGGGTACACCCATTTGTCCCCGAAGCGGGAGGACAGGAGCATCCACATCCCCGAGAGGGCAATGTCGTAAAGCGACCTTACGACGACCGCGTCGCCTGCGTCCCACGTCTCCGACAGGAGCGGCACCTCGTCCGGCATGACGTACATGCAGCTGTTGTTGTTCGCCTCGAACACCTGCACGGCGCCTATCTCGGCCAAGACCTCTAAGACGCGCTCGGGAGACGTCTCGAACACGTACGACAGGACCGTCGGGGCCGTGGGGCCGTACGCCCTGACGTAGTTCTCCATCATTTCCTGCGACGGGTCGCCGTCGGGCGCCTCCGGGCGATATGCCACATATGTGTTCTCGGTGCCCCAGTCGTCTCTGTCCTCGAACGCGCGGACGATCTTCAGGGCGTGGTCCAGGCGTTGCAGGGATTCCTTGACCTCCTCTTTGCCCTTCCCTGCATCGGCCGAGAGCTGCCTCATCGTCGCTTTCCCGGCGCCCTCTATTGTCGAGAGGAGATCCCTGTCGGATTCGGAGATCGGCGCTTCGGGCTTCATCGCCGCCATCTTCGCGGCGTTGTGCCGAAGCATGTATTTCACCCTGCCCCTGACGAACCTGCCCAAGACTATCTCTCCCGACTCCCTCATCCCGTACCATTCGCGAAGGTCGAAGTTCTCCACCCTGTTGAAGACGTCTATCTCGCTCCCCGGGGCCCTGAAGAACTCCATATATTCGCGTATGCTGCCGAACGACCTGCCCTTGCATTGCCGGAACGCCTCCAGCGTGTCATGGCTGTATACGTTCTCTTTCCCGGCTCTGAGGCGCATGCGGTCGATGCTCTTCATGTATTGCGGGTTCTCGGAGACGAGGAAGCTGCCCTTGGCGAGGATTTCGCGGGCGGTGCAGGATTCGAGGGCCGAGCGCGCCTCGCCGTCGGTTATGGACAGGGCGAACGCCACCTCCGGCACGGTGGCAGGCGCGAAGCAGCTCAGATATCTCACTACTATCGTGTCCAAGGCCTCCAACTTGTCTATATGGGGGAATTCGGCTCTTGAGAAGTACCACCTGTTGTTGCCGTCGATGTCCGTCCTCGTGACCAGGTACATCGACTCGAGCTTCCTCACGGAGCGGAAGGTCGCGTCCTCGCTTATCTTCAGCTCGGCGGTGATCTCGCTGAGCGCAGTCCTCTCGCCGATGCGCTCGTAGACCTTTCTGTCCACGTCGTTGAGTTCGCGCTCCTTCGCGGTCGCGGCCGCATAAGCCGGGATGTCCGCGACGTTCATTATGTGCGGTTCGTCCAGGAACACCATTCCGATCCTCTTTTCCCTGACGAGCTCGCGGATCCACCCGTCCACGACCTTCTTGTCCTCGTCGGCGTAGGCATAGATGTTGCGGCCCCTTTCTCTTATGGCTTGGAGCGGGCCGGTGCGCGAAAGCAACGGGGGTATGTCCTCTTTGCGGGATATGCGCCCGATCTTCTGCCTGAAGTATGGGATTACTTGGTCTTCCTCGAACTCGAAGTCCCTTATGCTGTCTCCGAGGGCGCGGTGCAAAACCTTGCGGTGCAGCTCCTTCAGGAGCGCGGAGCGGTCCTCCATCAGGACTATGTCCGTGAACCCCGACAGGATGACAGAATGCGCGAACGGAGACGGCATGCCGTTGAACGGGAACACTGCGATGCTCATCTTGCCGCCGTCTATCATCTCCAGCACGAACTGGGCGTTCTTGACGTCCATGTCGTCCTCCAACACCTCCCTGTACGTCTCTTCTATCACTGGCTCGTTCTCCATGTTGCCGAGCGCGTCGAGGAGGTAGGACGAGCGCATCTGCTGCCGGTTCACCGATATGGGGCGCCCCATGTAGTTGCGGAGGATCATGAAGCTGCGCGCGGCGGTGTGCCGGAACCTCAGCTTGAATATCTCAGAGTCCTTCACGGCCTTGCGGAGGATCGGCTCGATGTCTCCTGCGCCCAGCATTCGCGGTATGTCTGCGACGTCGATCTTCCTGGAAGTACCGATCATGAAGTTGTCGTCTGTGATCGTCACAGAGACGTTGGCTCCGAGGACGTTGGATATCCTGTAGGCGTATCCTCTGGACAACGCGTCGTTGACCCTGCGCCCGAAGGGGAAGTGGAATATTATCCTCTGGTTGCCGGACGGGTCTATGTACTCCTCGACGGCGAGCCGCTCGTTGTCCGGGATGAGGCCGGTCACGGCCTTCTGCTCTTTGAAATATGAGATGAGGCTTCTCGCAGACCCTTCGTCGATGTCGAACTCTGACGATATCCTCGGTATCAGGTCCTTCTCTTCCCCGCCGATGAGCCCCGCCATCTCCTTTCTGAAGACGGCGACGTCCATGGACAGGTCGAAGCTTCTCGGGAGCATCTCTCCTGCCCACGACGGCACTGTCGGCTTCCTGCCGCTGGCCTCCTTGACATGGGCGATCATCCCTTTGGACCGGACGAACTCCAAGGACCGCCCTCCGAGGACGAACACGTCCCTCGGCGACAGCCTCTCCACGAACTTCTCCGACAGCTCCCCGGCTGTGGACCCGCGGTCGGTGACGACTCTGTAGTTCGCCTCCTCGGGAATTGTCCCGAGGTTCATGAGATAGATCATCCTGGACCCTTTCTTCCTTCCGAACAGGCGCTCGTCCTCGTCATACCATATCTTCGAATACACGCCTTCGTGCTCGTCCTTGCTTCCAAGGTATCTCAGCACGCCGATGAAGCTCTCGCGGCTGAGGTTGCGGTAGCAGTACGACCCTTTGACGATGCCGTAGGCGTCGTCGGCCCGCCATTTGCTGTCCAGGCTCATGCCGACTACGGTCTGCGAAAGCACGTCGAGGCAGTTCTCCGGTATGCCGACGCGGTCGATGTCGCCCCTGTGGGCGGCGCGGCACATCACCGCGCATTCAGCAAGGTCGTCCAGATCGAAGACGATCAGGCGTCCCTTGGCCACCTTCCCGAAGCTGTGCCCGCTCCTGCCGATCCTCTGCAGGCCTTTCGCCACAGACTTGGGCGACCCTATCTGGCACACCAAGTCCACCGACCCTATGTCGATGCCGAGCTCCAAGGACGTGGACGACACCACGCATTTGATCTCGCCCCTTTTGAGGCGCTCCTCCACGTTCAGCCTCGTCTCCTTGCCGAGCGAGCTGTGGTGCACCTCCACGTTCTCCAGCCCCCTTTCCTTGAGCTTGTAGACCACGCTCTCCGCTCCAGACCTCGTGTTCGTGAAGACGAGCGTCGTCTCATGGGCGTCGACGAGCTCTTTCAAGGTGTCGTACATCATCGAGTTGACGATGTCCGACGACAGGGCGGTCATGTCCTCTGTCGGGCAGACGACCTTCAGGTCCAGCTGCTTCTTCGAGTCGGACTCGATCAGCGTGACGTCCCTCACGGAGCCGTCGGCGCCGCATCCGACGAGGTATCCGGCGATCGCCTCTATCGGCGCAAGGGTGGCTGACAGGCCTATCCTCGAGAAGTCGCTCTCGCAGAACTCCTTCAGCCTTTCGAGGGTCAGCGACAGGAACGCCCCTCTCTTGGAGTCGCAGATGTCATGTATCTCGTCGAGGATCACCCACTCCACCTTTCTCAGGTTCTCTTTGAACTTCGGGGCCGCCATTATCAACGCGAGGGACTCCGGCGTGGTTATCAGTATGTGGGGAGGGTGGCGGACCATCTTCTGCCTGTCGCTCTGGCTCGTATCGCCGGACCTGACCGCGACCCTTATATCGGGAACGTTCATCCCATGCGCCTCCGCCACCTTCCTCATCTCGTCGAGAGGGGTGGTGAGGTTCCTGTTGACGTCGTTGGCCAGCGCCTTGAGCGGCGAGATATAGACGCAGTATATCCTTTCCTCTAGAACTCCCTCCGACGCATAGCGGGTGAGCTCGTTGATGATGCTTGTGAACGCTGTGAGCGTCTTGCCGGATCCAGTCGGCGAGGACACGAGGACGTTCTTCCTCCGGTGTATCTCAGGGATCGCCTTGGCCTGAGGCTCGGTCAGGCCCGCAAACCTCTCCTTGAACCAAGTGGATATGAGAGGCTCCATGACGCCCATGACCTCCTCTGTAGTATGGGTCTTGTTTGCAATTTCTATCATGCGATTCCTTCGGACGGCGTTTCCATACTTGGTGGGTTGTATTTATTATAATCTGTCACGGCGGCGTGCGAAGGCTCGTTTTTCGACATCAGCCGTACCAGGGCGATGACAAAGGTAATAATCACGTAACGCGATTGAACGCGTATGTTCCGCAGGGTCCTGCCGCTTGTCCTGATCGCAGCCGTTCTGCTGCTGTCGGTGCCCTTCTCACCCTCGGACGGCGCGGAGGGCGACCAGTACCATATCGAAGGATATGTGGCAGGATGGAACGGGTCGGGCAGGGTTCCAATGGAGGGCGTGTCCGTCACCGTCGCCATCCCAGGGAGCGCCAACGTTGAGACGACGACGGACGCAGACGGGCTCTTCAGCATCGCGACGCCTTCCAACGTCGGGCTGCAGATAAAGTTCTACCTGCACGGATACTCGATAGTCACCTGTCCCAACACCGAGGTGCAGGCAGGCAGCGAGTTCCTTCTGCTCAAGCTCAGCGACGGGATTTACAACAAGGCCACGAAGACGTACGCCTTGACGTCCGCCATAGACGGCATGCAGAGCGCCATCATGGCCGCGTCCCGCGGAACCATACGTGGAACCGTGTCATACGACGACGGAGTCGTGTCGGGCGCCACGGTCCACTTGGATTCCGTGGAAGGCGGAGCCAGTTATTCCGTCAACACCAACAGCAACGGCACCTATGAGATCGAGTGCCCGGTCGGCCCGTACAGCCTTCGCGTGGCAAGAGCAGGGTTCGACGACAGCATTGATTACAACGTGACCGTGGACGCCCAGATGACCACTGTGTCGGTCACGCTTAAAAAGGCAGAAATCAACACTTACTTCGGATTGGACTCGTCGCACATCCTCATGCTGATAGGCGTGGTGCTCGGAATGATATTGGCGGTGTCCGCATGGCTGATAAGCCGCCGCATGAACAGTTCCGACGGGGTGGAGATCATCGACGACAGCGACTCGGATCAAGACGACGGCCTCAAGTTCTGACGAGGGAGCCTGACACCCTGTCGTAAAGGCTCTCGCCTTTGCTGTCGATCGCCACGATCAGCGGCCCCAGCCTGTCTGCCTCGAACTTCCATACCGCTTCGGCCATGCCGAGGTCCTCCCACTCCACGCCGGACACCCTCGGGAGCGCCTCCGCGAGGGACACCGCCGCGCCGCCGGTGGCAGCGAGATACACGCAGCCGCATTCCTTCATGGCGTCGCAGACCTCGCGGGACATGCCGCCCTTGCCGATTATCGCGCGTATGCCGAACCGGCGTATCATCTCGGGCTCCAGCCTGTCCATCCTGGCACTAGTCGTGGGGCCGGCCGCGATGGCTTTCCATGTCCCGTTCCCTTTGACCATTATCGGCCCGCAGTGGAACAGGACGGAATTGTAGAGGCAGCCCGGGACGGGCTTCCCCTCGCGGAGGTACTCTAGAGCGCGGACGTGCGCCTCGTCCCTGCCTGTGATTACCGGCCCTGACAGGCTTACGACGCTTCCTAGCGCCAGAGACGACACGTCCTCTCTGCTCAAAGGCGCGTTGACGAACCTCATACGTCAGCCTCCTGGCTGTATTCCACATTGTCTTCGGTTATCCTTGCGGACGCCCGCCTCGTGGCCCAGCACCCTATGTTGACGGCGACAGGGAGGCTCGCGGTGTGGCAGAAGGCCTTCCTGATCCTCACCGCAAGGACTGTCGCATCCCCTCCCAGGCCCATCGGGCCCAGGCCGCTTCCGTTGATCCTGACGAATAGGTCCTCCTCCATCTCTTTCAGGACGGGGTCGGGGTTCTCCGAAGACGACATGGTCGCGGCCTTGGCCATGGAGAGGCATTCCTCTGCGGTCCCCCCTACGCCTACTCCGACCACTCCGGGAGGGCACGGCCTCCCTCCGGCGTCCAGAACGGAGTCGGCGACGAACTTTTTGATCCCTGCGACGCCGTCGGACGGGTTCAGCATCCCCAAGCGGGTCATGTTCTCGGTGCCTGCCCCTTTCACCATCACCGATATCTCCGTGTATCCGTCGCCCGTAGGGATGAAATGTATGATAGGCATGCCCTCTCCCAGGTTGTCCCCGGGGTTCTTGCGGGTGAGAGGGTCCACCGTGTTCGGCCTGAGGGGGATCTCCGCAGTCGCCCTTCTGACGCCGGATGCTATGTCTTGTCGTATGGACGGGGGAATTTTCCCTTTGACGTAGAATATCGGTATCCCTGTGTCTTGACACATAGGCCTTCCAAGAAGCTCTGCCTTCTTGACGTTGTCCAATATCGCCCCCAGCTGGGCTGACGCCCGCCCGTCGGTCTCCCATGCGGCGGCGGCCTCCAGCGCCCACCCTACGTCAGGCGGGAGCTTCGTGTTAGCCAGTCTCAGAAGGTTGACGACCGTCTGTTCGACGGTCTCCGGGAGCTTGATCATGGCTCCTGAATCGCGCCCACGGATAAAAACATCAGGGTACGTAGTAAAGCGTTCCGTCGATGTCGACGACCTTCACGGAGTCCCCGATCTCCGAGTCTTCGGGGATTCTGAGATCCAACGTGGAATAGTCAGAAGGGTGCAGCACCTGTATCTCCTCCCGGGAGCGGCTGACGACCGTGGCCGACCGAAGGCCCGAGGCCTTCTCGTACACCTTCACGTCCTGCATGTCCGAGCGTTTTATCGCCCTCTCCCTGAAGTTGACTATGTCTATCGCCTTGCCCCCGGCTCCGGAGACCCTCGTCATCTTGTAGTAACGGCCGTCGAACCGCACGACGTCGCCGACGTGATAGTCCGGAAGGCGGACCAGGTACGTGACGCGGTACATGTCCTGGCCGTCGGAGGTCTGCCCCACGAGCTTGGCGGCTTCCTTCGTCTCCGCGCAATAAGAGTCCCCCATCTCCTTTGCCAAGGCCCTGCCCAGAGATATCGACGAGAGGTAGAGGTCCACGCCTCCTGCGACCAGCTCAGTCTTGGTTATGAAAAGCTGGCGGTTAGTGCGGGACTGCGCCGTCACGATGCTGTCGATGCGGTGCAGGATCTCCGTTCTAAGCTGTTCGGGGAGGTCCTTTCCCGTAGTCCTTATCTGCAGTATCGACTCGTAATAGTTCCCGAGAAACCTGGAACACCGCTTGCAGACTGTGTTCTTCAGCCGGACGATCACCGACGCGGAGTCCCTGATCTCGCATCCGTTCACATCGAGCACGGTGTCCACCGATGCTGCGAACGTGTACGGGTCCTGCTCCACGAAAGACACGGACAGCTCTTTGACAGACGCCTCC
>JAITOF010000025.1 GCA_031290095.1 Candidatus Methanoplasma porotermitis | reverse complement strand
AAGGACGCCCGGCTCGCTTGATCGCCATTCCGTTCACATCATGCAATCGAAATTTATTGCAAATTGCATTTTTCCCGTCATATGGGATTCGACAGCCGAGTCGGCAGATTTGATATGCCGGACTCACCCTACATCTGGCCCTGCTCGGGTTATGCCACTATGCCACGCATCTGTGCGGCAGACGCCTGAAAACGCCTGTCATCTGTCAAATGGGCCGCCATTGTTCACAGTCGCCCTTGAGATTACTGCTCGATTGCCGAAAACAGTCATCTTATACCGCCTGCCCGAAGAAAAGCACTCAAATGCACAGGTAATGCATAGGCAATGCACAGATGGAAAACAATGCACAGGTGATGCACAGGTAGCAAAAAAACGAAACAGGAGCGAACGCGGCTTCCCTGCTGGCTGTGTGGGTGTTGGCTATGGCGTTGTGCAACGGCGGTCATCATCACGGTGCCAGTTGAGGTCTTTGTCTCACCCAGTCCGACAGTCGTCAGAACGGCTTGCCCGCTCATCTCGACTGCGGCGTTCTATGAACAAGAGGATTGATTTTGAATAATCTGCGGCCGTTGCAAGGGCGTTGTGGGACGAAAGGTCGCAAAGCGTCCCCCTTCTGGTTGCAGGACAGGGCCGCAAGCCCTGTACCGTTTCTCCGACTGGCTGTGCTCAACCGCCGCCCCCGTCGACGGCCGCGCAGATACGGCTCACGCCTTGCGGGGTTTGTTCTCAGCCTTCGGGTCGGAACGAACGTACAGCAAACCTTGTTGGCGTCGCGCCCGTGCTTCTTTAGAGGCCCAGCTCCTCCAATATCATGACATCGAGCCGGGCCGTCTGATATGCCACGCCGTACTCCGTCTCCATGGCCTTTGTGCCGAAGGGCTCCCCCGACTTCGACGCGTCCCGCAGTATTGCAGCTTGGCGCATGTTGAGGCCGTGCTCGCCTGGCGTCTCTGCCTCTATCTCCTCGCGCTCCCGCGTCTTGCGCTCCAGATACCCGCGCAAGTCTCCGAGGGACTCCTCCGTCGCCCGAGAACGTATCTTATGAAGTATGTAAGGTCGAGGCCGTCCGTCTCGCATATCGCATATGCGTCGTCATACTTCCTGCGGTGTGCTTTTATTGTTTTCGACACTGCGAGATATTCGAAGAGGCCGTACCCGCTCCTGAGCATGTACCAGTACATGAGGGACCTCGCCGTCCTGCCGTTGCCGTCTGCGAACGGGCGTATGTATGCCGTCATGAAGTGGGTTATCGCGCCTTTGACCAAGGGGTGCGTGAACTCGCTGTCGTCGTTGGCATATCTGCATAGCGCCTCCATGAGCGCGTTCACGTCCGCAGACCGGGGGAGGGACGTGGGCCGCCTCGCCTGTAAGCCTGCTGGACGCTACGATGTCGTCTTCGTCCGAACTTCTGAACCTCCCCTCCCATGAGCCGCTGTCCAATGTTCCGTAGGCCAGCATCCTGTGAAGCTTTTCGACAGACCTTGTAGACAGTTCTTCCTTTCTCATCTCCATTGTATATTCCATGCCCCTGTAATCGTTGAGGATCATCGGCTCGCTTTTGTCTCGTGGCCTCCTGCCCCCTCTGAGCATTGATTTTGCCACCTTCCGCGTGGTGGACGCGTTCTCTATCAGAGGAGACGACGCCGGAGTTGTCGGCCAGGGACACGGCGACGTTGCCGAGGTGTCCGACATAGACGGAGGCGACGGAGAGCTCGAGGACCTCGCCGTAGACGTAGCCGTAGCTGTCAGGATAAAAAACCGTGGAGGCGGGAGGGTCGCTCAGAGACGCTGGTATCGGAAGGTAGCCGCCGGGAGTATCCGCGTCCGAGTCGCCGGACAGGCTCGCGCCTGCGAAAACCGTCGTCAGAAGCGCCTTGTGAGATGCAATATTGTCTTTGTACATGTGCCGTCCTCCTCTCCGGGCGAGAGCCCGAAGAGTACGTAGACGCAGTATTCGACAATGATAGTATATTACTTCCCGAAGATCCTTAGAATCTTAGACGGGTTTCCTCGAAAGCAACAGGTATTTATCCATGTGAAATGTTGTCGCTAACGCGGAGAGGATTGTAAATGGCCACTGTCTCGTTCGAAAGGAGCCTCGTGATCAGCGACGATGAGGAGGCGCGGCGCATGCTTGACGCCATAGCCGAGGCTGACGCGAGAGGCCCCGAAGAGTATCGCGACTTCTCAGAGCAGTTCGCCGCCGGAGAGGAGTTCCTCAAAAGGGGATACAAAAGGTGAGACGCCGCATCATCCCGCTTTCACGGATGATCAAGGAATGGCCGCCCGAAGACGTCGGAGACTACTTGGACGGTTTCGTGTGCACTAGGGACCCGGATTTGGAGCTGTTCCTGCGGAACAAGGCGGTCGTGTTCGAGAAGCGCGACTTGTCTCGGACTTTCCTCCTGGTCGACGACGATAAGATCGTCGGATACATGTCGCTTTCAATCACGATTCTCGAGATCAAGGAGGACTGGCCGGTGTCGAACCAGCTGAAGAGGAGTATGAACGTTTCCAACAACGCCCCTACCGTCGCCTTTCTGATAGGCCAGCTGTGCAAGGCCGACGGCGTCTCCGACAAGATAGGGCCCGACATGATCGATCTTGCCATGAAGATGTTCGACGGGATGCGCAAGGTCGGCGGCGGAAGGGTCGTG
The DNA here is from genome assembly GCA_031290095.1 of Candidatus Methanoplasma porotermitis. GTDB lineage: Archaea > Thermoplasmatota > Thermoplasmata > Methanomassiliicoccales > Methanomethylophilaceae > Methanoplasma > Methanoplasma porotermitis. The sequence goes on along the minus strand of JAITOF010000025.1, from coordinate 142 downwards.
TGCGTCGACTGCAAGGAAGGCCTTCTGGGCTTCTACAACAAAAATGGGTTCAGAGTCGTCAGCAAGCCTACGGAAGACGGCCTGTACAGGATGGTCAGGCTGTTTTAAGCGTGCGGGGGCATCCCGCTTCCGAAGGGCCGTC
>JAITOF010000070.1 GCA_031290095.1 Candidatus Methanoplasma porotermitis | reverse complement strand
TCCCAGATTGAACGAGGCCTTTTCGCGCTCCCCTAGATTGCCGCCTTTCTGAACGGACACATCCGCGTTTGCACCCAGCATACCGTCTTATGTACGCGAGAGGTAATGACCTTTTCCATCGCCTGTCCTGATCGGGCGACGGGTTTATGGCTAAGAGCGGCCATTGTAGTTGTATTATGTGTCGTCAGGGGGGCCATGCCTGCCTGTTCTTTGGTCCAGCCCCCTGCGTCACAGAGCTGGAACGTCGTGCGTGTAATAGAGTTTATATAGGGATTCGGGTTTCACAGCCCTATTATATTGCACAGGTGGCGTAAATGGTAAGAAAGCCCGCATCGATGTACAGAAGAATCACAGGACAGGCGTACACACGCCGCGAATACATGGGAGGTGTTCCTGCAAGCAGGATCAGCCAGTTCGATATGGGCAATCTCCAGGCAGAGTTCCCGGTCACGCTCACGTTGAGGGTGAAGAACCGCGTTCAAATCAGGCACACAGCCATTGAGGCAGGCCGCATAGCGGCCAACAAAATGCTCTCCGGGCAGGCGGGCGTGGTAAACTACCACCTCAAAGTGAGGGCGTTCCCGCATGTTGTCCTCAGGGAGAACAAACTCGCTACCGGCGCAGGTGCGGACCGTGTGTCCAGCGGGATGCGTAAAGCCTTCGGCAAGAATGTGGGCACGGCAGCCAGGCTTGAGCGCAACCAGGCGATATTCACTGTGGCCGTGGCGCCCGAGAAGATCAACGTTGCGAAAGAGGCGCTCTGGAAAGCGTCCATGAAGCTCCCATCCCCCTGCTACATCGATGTGGAGCAGGGACAGGAATACGTAAAGTGAGATGTTCGATCTTGAGACCGGGCGCATAAACGATTGGATACGCGACGGAGGTTTTGACTCCGTCGCACTCCAGTTCCCCGAGGGGTTAAAACTCAGGGCCCTGGAGATGTCCGACTTCATTTCCAATAATACTGGTGCCAAAGCGGTCATTTTAGGTCATCCGTGCTATGGCGCATGCGATGTGTTCTCCGACTACAGGAGATACGCCACCGCGTTGATTCATTTCGGCCACTCTCCGATACCGTCTCTGGGGAAAGACGAGAACGTCCTGTTCATAGAGGTAAAAGCGTCCCCGGACATTGCAGATGCGGTAAGGAGAGCGGCATCGACGCTCCCTCGGAAGGTCGGAATACTTGCGACGGTGCAGTATGTTGGCCTCATCGGAGATGCAAGGAAGATTCTGGAAGAGGAGGGGAAGACGGTGCATGTCGGAATCGGCGACCCGAGGATATTCCATCCTGGACAGGTCTTGGGGTGCAACTTCAGCGCGGCATCCGCCGTTGAGGGCGAGGCGGAAGCTTTCCTGTTCTTGGGGGAGGGGGACTTCCATCCCTTGGCGGCCGCATTCGGCTCAGACAAAAAAGTCATCGTCCTGAACCCGATGACAGGAGAGGCGCGGTCTGTGGATGACATCCGTGACAGGCTCCTTCGCAGAAGGTTCGCCGCAATAGAATCGTCAAAGAATGCAGAGAGGTTCCTAATCATCGTATGCGGAAAGGTTGGCCAGAACAGATCTTCTGCCGCCGACGACCTTACAGAGAAACTTACAGAGCGTGGGAAGAAGACATACAGGGTGGTGCTTGACGAGATAACTCCCGACGCCCTTCTACATTACGACGCAGACGTATACGTCAGCACAGCATGCCCGAGGATCGCTATGGACGACTCTGCAAGATACAAAAGGCCAATGCTCACGATCCCTGAGGCGGAGATCGCCGCAGGGATTCGGGCATGGGACGAATACGAGTTCGACTCCATTTGAGGAAAAGGACTAAAGTGGTTTGCGTCACTCTGTGGAAGATGCAGACTTACTTTTTCTTGCTTCCGCATCCACATTTGGATCCAGAAGACTTTTTGTCTGCTTCTTTTGCGGCGGGCTTGGCCTTCGCGTCTGCTTTTGCATCCTTTGCTGCCATTTCATAACCACCTCCTTACGGCGGAAACTGTGTGCAATGCTAAATATATTTGCTTTCTAAAACGCTCAGGTAAGTGGCGCCGAGGGGGAGATTCGAACTCCCGAGGGGAGGTCCCCACGAGCTTTCCAGGCTCGCGCCTTACCGGGCTGGACTACCTCGGCCGTGCGCCTACAAACTGGTTCTCGGATTAATACCTTTCGAGTATCGAACAGTGTTCCAGATTCGGTCATAGCCTGTCACAGGTATGCCGGATACAGTCACTGATCAAAAGCCTCAGCATCATCCCTTCCGAACCTGACCGCAGGACACGGTCCGAAACATTTCCGGCAGAATATGCAATCGTCTTCATGTATCTCCACCTTCCCATCGCTCATGTAAAGCGCTCCGGTCTCGCATCTTGTCGCGCACAGGCCGCAGCCTACACATTGTTCCGAGCGGACCACAAGTTGGAAGGCTTCGTCCATGTGCGTCTTCGCATCCCTTTCCACATAGGCCTTGGATATGATTGCGCCGTCGCCGTAGAATGTAATGTAGTCGGCGGTCAGGATGTTGTCGCTTTCGTTTAGCTCCACCACCCAGCCGACGGCATGGGTGAAAGGTTTCAATCTTTTGAGGTCTATCGCACGCGAAAGAGCGGCCTCGACGCTATATCCGATTGTGCATGGGGAGTATCCTTCCTGAATTTTGATGCTCACCGGCCCCTTGTCTGCGGACGCCTTGCGGCGCGTAAGCTCTGGAACGTCTTTGCCGGTAGCCTTCTTGACCTCGTCCCTGACAGATTGCGGAGCGCTCTTCCACCTCCAAAGTCCAAAGTCCTTCCACTCAGGCGGCAAGGAGTTTGCTTTCATGTGCGCGTCTATGAAGTCCCTCCACTGGGGAAAGCGGTCGCTTCCCTTGGCGACGATGTCCAGATCCGCCAGGTCCGATGCGGGACAGAGGAAGCACCCTATCCTGTCCAGTCCCCTAGTGTACCACACGTTGAAGGGTTCTTTTCTCAAGAAGATGTAGAGCCACACGTGCATGGCGCACCAGCTCTGTATGGGCGAGGCGCCGACCTGGCCGGGCGTCCAAGGGTTATGCCAAACGCGAGGCTTGGCATTTCTGGCCTCGGACTCGTACTTCCTCTGGCCGATGAACGTTAGCACCCCATCGGGGAAGTTGTTGTTGATGGCGGCCACGGTAGGGCCAAGCTTGTTGGTCTTGCAACACCATCTGAAATCTTTGGCGGGAGGGCCGAAGAACACTAGGTTCCCGAAGAACGCGTCCGTCGGCGCCTTCTCTTCTAGCAATGTCAACCCATGGCGTTCCGCAGTATCATGCACATGGCTTATCGTCTCGTCGAACTCCAGTCCCGTGTCTATGAACAACACAGGCAGCTTCAACCCGGCATCCAATGTTATGAGAAGCGTCGCAAGGCTGTCTTTGCCTCCAGAAAACGACACGGCGGCGGGGAGGGCGTTCTTCTCGATAGTGTTTCTGACGAAACTCACCGCCTCCGACACCCTTTTTTCAATCACAATGCGATTGGCCTCGGCGGCCTCGTCCCAAGTATGAGCGATGTCGGAGGACATGAGGGCCTCCTCCTTATACCAGCGCGTCTTGATGCCGACGCCGCGGCCCCCAGACATCATTTCTGACGCGGACATCCTGGACGACCCGGACGCGACTACCTTTCCGTCGGGGGTGAGGATTATGACCTCGTCCATGTTTTTGACGCCCGGATGCGCGTCTACGACGCCCGGGGCCATTAGGTTCTTGCTCTCTCTGATGAACTTCACCGCTCCCGGGTCGCAAACAACGAACCCCTTGGATATGGCGCCTTCCATGCGCATCGCGCCCTGCATCCTCACCAGGAGCTTCCATCCGATCCCAATGTCGTATCTTATCCCTGCTACGACGGCGCCGTCTATGACGACCTCGTCCATACGGTCCACGGAAGGGCATTTGTTCATCAGAACGAGATGTCCGTCAGGGAGCAGGGCCTTGCCGCAACCGTCGCCGAAGGTCTCGTCGGCAAGCTTCCTGACCATGTTGATGTTGAATTCAAAGGCGGGGCGCGCGTCAGCGGGAGGAGTGACTTCCGTCTGCACAGTGGCGCGTCCGCATACAGGGCAACGCTCGCTCTCAAGGATGGGTAGATTGCAGCCGTGACACCACTTCAGGTGGTTCTTTCCTAATACGATGGCGCCCATGATTGCAGTTATACGGGGGACAGATAAAAACCGCTCGGTCCGGAGCCATGACATTTTTTCGGCGGGCTCCCGTATGCTGATTGTTCCCCGTCGGGACGATTTCAGAATCTTCCGGTCCGTTTGCGGAGGAGGCCGGGAGCACGTCTCTTCAAGAATATCTGCAACCTGAGCGCAATCGCGCCGCCGAACAGGGCGCATCCCGAGAATACTGCAAGGTACGCTCCGATGCCGATTCCCATGTCGTCAGGAGTAGTATGAAAGTAAAGCATCATCCCGGCAATGATGTAAAATCCCGTATGGTCTGCTATTTGCCAGGCAAAATTGTAGTCTTTTTTGAAAGCATACAGCACGTACGCCAGGGATATCAGCGACAATATGAGCACGAGCACAGGGACGAACACGCACAAGCCGTCCATGCTTATCTCTTCCATCTTGCCGATGTTGATTATCAATCCCAGCCCGGAATACGAGATCCCGCTTCCTGCTACGTTGATCCAAGCGAGGAACACGCTCACGGCGCCGATGGCCGAACCCGCCAGAAAAAAGAAGGCCATCTTGCGCAAAAGGTCACTTTTCGAGTCAGTATGCATCTCAATCCAATGCCGTCGACATCCGTTGTTGCGAATATAATACCTTGCGGAGACTGGCGACCATGTTCGAAAAACAACATCGCCCAGTCCTCCCCGAGCCGCGTCGGGACCTCTATACGTATTGTGCAGTCATTCCACTCTTCGTCCCATTATCCGTAGCCGCCTGTCGCCGGCTTTCTCAGCCGCCGCTAACGCAGGGACGTCGCGACATGTCCCCGATAACGCGTCCGTGTCGTCGGCCCACACTACGGGCTCAGTCCTTGGTTCCAATGATTATGTGGCATTCCTCGTCGCTGCGTCTGAACGTCGGCGTTATCCCGGCGGCCCTGAACATCTCTTCCATCTCTTCCATCGTGGGCACGATGTCATGGCGTATGACCGCATGATGATGCATATGCACATGGTTGATGGCCTCTCTCGAACACGAATGCGACACGACCATCTTTCCTCCGCTTTTCAGGCATTTCGACAGAAGCCTCACTGCTCCGGACTTGTCATGGAAATGCGGGAGGCACGAGTTGCAGACCACGGCGTCGTAATCTCCCCTCGGAATGACATCGTAGACGTCAGCCACCTCGAAACGCACATTCGGATGTTCCGAAGGGGGATATTTCGCCGTCGCGCGGGCAACCATCTTGTCGGACAGGTCTATTGCGAGGACCGATCCCGTATCCAGCGCATCTTCGTAGAACTGTATCATCACCCCCGTGCCGGTGCCGACGTCCATTATCTTCTCGCCGCCGTCGAGATTCATGAGCGATACGACGTATCCTGCTTTGGGGACGTCGTTAGCGTAGTTCTCATCCCAGCTGTCCGCGAGCCTGTTGAAGAACTCTCTTTCCATCCTGCCGTGTTCTCTGTGGTCCATCGTATCCCTCACTTCGGTATTATTGTCGTAATTCCCCTGACATGCTCTACGTAAGCGTCCATATGGTACACTTCGCGGATGCTCTCGGGAGTCACGGCCTCCAGGCCGCCAGCCGCATGGACGCGGCCGGAATGCATCATGACGAACCTGTCCGAGTAGCGGACGGCCAGGTTCAGGTCGTGCATGGTTATCACTGCGACCATGCCGTTGCGCTTGACGACGTTCCTCACAAGCCTCATGACCATGTGCTGGTTCGCGATGTCGAGGCTGCTGGTGGGCTCGTCCATGAGCAGGA
>JAITOF010000036.1 GCA_031290095.1 Candidatus Methanoplasma porotermitis | reverse complement strand
CTGGCCGACGTGTCCAGCTTCCTCACGTCCATGCAGTGTACGTCCTTGCAGTCGATTTTGACGTTGTTGCGGTAAGTCTCGCACGCGTCGCGGTCGAAGTCGCTGGCCCATGCATGCTCAATCTCTACCTTGCCGTACTCCGCCGACGCGGCGGCAGCTATGTCGGCGCCCAGCGCGATGCCGCCTGGGCCGGAGAAAAGCTCGCCCATCCTGTGCTTCTTCGGCGAGGCCATGCTGATGCAACCTCTTCTCCCGATATAAAATATTTCAAACCTGCCCTCGGCCGCCGAGCGAGCGGGGTCTCAGCATTCTGGCTGTTTTCGAGATTGGACCAGTTTTAGCCGCGCTGCCTTGTTCGTGCGCAACACATTATACATTTCGTCAGTAATGAACCATATTTGGCACAGATCTTAGTCAGGGGCCATGCATATGGCTCTGAAGCTTTTGGACGAGGCGCGTCCGGCCATGCGGGACGATTGCCGGAAGCCTAGGCCCCGGCCTCAGCGGCATCCGCCGGCCTCGCCGTACTCCTTCAGTTTCTGCACGGACTTCGGCCCGAACTTCTCCAGAGACACGACGAGGTCGCCCATGCTCACCTTGCATGCCGCGACATCCTCGTCGGAAGGCGTCTTCCCCTGATCGATGAGGCGCCTGACGGCGCTCATCACGGCCTCGTTGCATATCGCCGCGATGTCGGCGCCCGTGCAGCCTTCCGAGTCCTTCGCAAGCTTCTCTATGTCCACGCTGTCGTCGAGGGGCTTGCCTGCGGTGTGGATGCCGAATATCGCCTTCCGCGATACCTCGTCAGGCGGTCCGATGAGGATGCTCTTGTCGAACCTCCCCGGCCTGAGGAGCGCAGGGTCCATGATGTCGGGGCGGTTGGTGGCCGCGATGACCACGACATCGTGCATTGCCTCCAGCCCGTCCATCTCCGTCAGCATTTGAGATATCACCCGCTCGGTGACGTTGCTGTCGCTCCCCATGCCTCTTTGCGGGGCCACGGAGTCGATCTCGTCGATGAATATGACGCAGGGGGATGCCTGTCGGGCCTTGCGGAACGTCTCGCGGACGGCCTTCTCGGACTCGCCGACCCACTTGTTCAGGAACTCCGGCCCCTTGACGGATATGAAGTTGGCCTCGGACTCGGTAGCCACCGCCTTGGCGAGCATGGTCTTGCCTGTGCCTGGAGGGCCGTATAGCAGGAGCCCCTTCGGAGGCTTCGCGCCCATGTGCCTGAACACCTTGCCGTATTTCAGAGGCCATTCCACAGCCTCTTTCAGCTCCTGCTTCGCGGACTCCAAGGCTCCGATGTCCTCCCATCTCACGTTGGGCTTCTCGATGAGGACTTCCCTCATCGAGGACGGCTGCAGGTCCTTCAGGGCGGACATGAAGTCGTCCATCGTCACGGATATCCTTCCCAGGACCTCGGCGGGAATCTCCTCCGCCTCCAGGTCCACGTCGGGGAGGATGCGGCGAAGTGCGGCCATCGCCGCCTCCTTGCACAGGGCGGAGATGTCTGCGCCCGCGAAGCCGTGGGTGCGGTCCGCCAGCCGCGGGATGTCTGTGGAAGGGTCCAAAGGCATGCCCCTTGTGTGTATCTGCAGTATCTCGAGACGCCCGTCTCTGTCCGGTATCCCTATTTCGATCTCGCGGTCGAACCTGCCAGGGCGGCGGAGGGCCTCGTCTATGGAGTTCGGACGGTTGGTCGCCGCTATGACGACGACCTTGCCACGGGAGTTCAGGCCGTCCATCAGAGACAGCAGCTGGGCGACGATGCGCCTTTCCGTCTCTCCGGTCGCCTCGCCGCGCTTGGGGGCGATGGAGTCCACCTCGTCGATGAAGATTATGCTCGGAGCGTTCTCCTCCGCCTCCTTGAATATCTCCCTCAGCTTGCCTTCGGACTCGCCGTAGAACTTGCTGACGATCTCAGGGCCGCCGATTGTGACGAAGTTGCTGCTGGTCTCGCCCGCGACCGCTTTCGCCAGCATGGTCTTCCCTGTCCCGGGGGGGCCGTGGAGGAGGACCCCTTTCGGTGCCTCCACGCCCAGCCTCTTGAACAGCTCGGGGTGACGGAGCGGCAGCTCTACCATCTCCCTGATCTTTGCCACGGCGTTGCCGAGGCCTCCAAGGTCGTCGTAGGAGACTTTCGGTATGTCTGCGGCGGAAGGAGACGCAGGCTTCTCGGAGATCTTTATCTCGGTGCTCGCAGACATGACGACCGCGTCGGCGGAGGGGGAGAACGACGTCACCACGAAGTCCATCTTGTTGCCCATGAAGTTCAGGGACAACACATCGCCCTTCGAGAACACCCTTCCGTCGAGCAGCTGCGCCAAATAGTCCTCTCCGCCCTGGAGCCGGAGCTCGTCTGCGGGCGCGAAAGAGATTTTCTCGGCGGCCTTCACGGCGGCCTTCTCCACGCTGACCTTCTCGTCGATGGACGTGCCTGCGTTGCGTCGGGTCGTGCCGTCTATGCGAATTATTCCGCGGTTCGCGTCCTCAGGCGGCCCGGTCAGAATCTTGACTGCGGTCCTCTTCGTCCCTTCTATCCTCACGACGTCCCCCGTGTGTATGTCCAATATGCGCATGATCTCAGGGTCGAGGCGTGCTATCCCTTTGCCTGCCTCCCCCGGTTTCAGCTCTGCTATCCGTATAACCTTCTCATTCGTCATCTTCCGTCCTCCCTTTGAATATGTCCGTTATCTTGGCCATCAGCTCTTTCACCGCGCGCTCGTTCGCCATAAGGCCGTGGGAGATCTCTTCCGCACACCTTCCGGGACGGTCGAGCATCTCGTACAGCACCGCGCGCCCGTCGCCGTCCAGGGTTGAGGCTCCGCCCATGAAGGCGCTGACGATCCTGCTACGCTCTCTGACGAGCTCGGAGCGCGCGGCGTCCAGCGCTTCGATCCTGCCGTCTATCTCCGCGACGGTCTCCAGAGCAGCTTTCAGCCCGGAGGGGCCTTCCTTCGATTCGAACCTGTCCTTGATGGGAGCCATCCGCGCACGGAACATTCCGCTGCACATGTCGATGGTTATGCTGAACTCCAGCCCGGGACGATACACGATCCGCCCCGGGCCTCTGCTGCCCGGCTCGCGACGGCTTGCGACGATCCCGCATCCCTCCATGACCGCAAGGTTCTTCATGACGGCCTGCTGGCTCACTCCCAGCTCCTTCGACAGGCGCAAGGGGTAGCATGGCTCTCTAGCAAGGGCCTGGAGTATCCTGCGACGGGTCGGGTTCTCTACTGCGGCCAATATGCGGTCAATGTCTTCTTCTGTGTGCGTCATGCTGTCAACTCTAAATTATCAACTAAAGGTTAACAACTAATAGATATATAAATATTGGCGACACCGGACTTTAAGAGGCTCGACTGAGTCCGAAGAGATGATCCTGATAGACTTTCACATCAGGAAAGGGGGCGGCGACAGCCGCTCCGATTTTGCGGAGCGCCTCGCAGATTTGTCCTGACCCATAACATTCGATAAATACGGAAACAAGGTCGAGGCTCCAAAGGGGCGGCTTGGTTCGATCACTTGAGTGATAATAGAAGAAGGGGGGTTGAACACGGCTCCGACCTGTAGAGCCCCTTATGGGCATCCCGAATCATACTTAAACATGGAGCACATTGCACATACTGGATTGACCGGGTGTTTTTATGAGCGAATTGACCAAGTTCGACAGGATGCTCCATTACATAATATGGAGGTGCAAAGGAAAGGACAACGTAGGTACGAAGGTTCTATGCAAGCTTTGCTATTTCGCGGACTTCGACCACTACGAGAAGCATTACGAGTCCGTCACCGGCAGGGAGTACATAAAGTTGGACCATGGCCCCGTGCCGTTCGACTACGACGGGAGCCTGGAGACGCTCGTGAGCCACGGTTGCATAGCGGTCATAGAGAGGAGATACCACGGATACGCACAGAAGGGCTACGACCCGATCCTCGACCCGGACATGACGGGGTTCTCCGAGGAGGAGGTCTCCGACATAGACGATTCGCTGTCCAGATACGACGGCATGGACGGCAAGCAGATAGAGGATGCCTCCCATGCGGACATGCCATGGCGTTGCGCCAAGAACATCCGCGACACCTTGGACTACAACATGGCCATGTACCGCGACGAACGGACATCCGTCGTGCCTTTCGTGCCTGACACGGACGGTGAGTGAATCCGGACGTATTGCACCGTCCACTTCAAAAACTCACTTAAGAATGTTCAGAAGTCTCACAGCTCGCTCTTCGACGACTTGGACAGGTACGTGTCGTCTCTTAAGAGCGAGATGGCGGAGGGGCGCGTCCCGAGGGGGGCGGTTCCGATACCCGGTTTGGGTCCGTATGTGGTGCTAACGGTGTACAAGGCCACCAAGTTCCCGTGCGAATGCCTCAAGGACACGAAAGCATACCGCCTGGTGTTCGCCGTCAACCCCGAAAGATTCATCCTGCTGATAGAGATCTATCCGAAGAACCAACATGTGAATCACGACATGAACGCCATACGCAAGGCCGTGAAGCCTATAAGCCCCCACATCCCGACCCTCTCTGACCCTTATCTCGAGATATTGTCCGAACGGTGCAGGAACCTATACATCAACGACTGTTGAATCAACCTGCTGTTCATGTGGGCCGTCTGGCCTTGTTGGCGGGCAAGCAGGCTGGCGAATAAACAGCTCAGCGGCTATGAATCATCGGGACGGCAGGGTCCCTCAACAGGCCCTATGGGGGCCAGTACTCCTCGCAGATCCCGTCGATGGCACGCCCTGCGGCCTCGATTTTGACCCGATGCGACAAATGAGGCTACACGCGCTTTCGTTGGATGTGCCAAACTCTCTGCTATGCTCTCCACCGTCTACCCCCTGTCATGCAACGTTGCTCAGGCCTCTCTGCAAGCGAGTCCCGCCTGGTCCTGCAGCGCATGCGCATGGCGAGCCTGACGGCCTTCTGAAACCCGTCGAATTCTACCTCTCTTTCTACATCCATGCTTAACGTAAACGTTATTGCCATTTACCCCTCCGGGATGGAGGCTTTGCGGACCCTACAGCATATGCACGTGTCGAAGGGGTCAGACCACTTTTTAGACGCGGTAGCACGGGCATTAGAACCAATGCCAGCTGCAGAACGGGCCGCCCGTTGTTCAGAGGTCGCCTTTCTTGGCCTTGTCTTGGGCGCGTTTCATGCGAGCCTTGGAGTTGAAGCCCGTGGCATTCTCTGAGAAGACGTTGAGCTTGCGCTTGCTGTCCAAGATGTCAGCGTCCTTCATCTCGTCCTGCCTGTTCACGGTGGAGATGTCTAGCCTGTCTTTGGCGACGACCTTGACGTCTATCCTCGCGAGCACGCCGTACGACGACGTGAGGGTGTCTCCGTTCCGGGCCACGTTGCCGAACGTCTCCCTCATCATCTGCTCGAGGAGGCCTCCCTCGATGTTCTTGTACCATCCTTTCTTAATGTCGTATTCAACCATCGGATCGCCTCTGTATCATCAACTCATTATTTAATCCACGGTCAATGTCTGCCGCGGTCCCCAACAGCCTTTCCGCTTCCATGTAGCGCGTCCAAGCGTTCTTGCACTTGCAGGTGACGCGCAGGTCCGCCAGGTTTCCGGACGAGGAGAACTTCTCCATCGCCTCCAAAGCGGACGCGTCGCACGCGCCGCAGTTGTGCACCCCCCTCTGCGAGCCGCCTCCGGAGGGATAGGACATCAGCCTTGCAGACACGTTCCCGGACAGCCGCTCCATGACGTCGAAGAGCGACCATATCCATGGCGAGCGCAGCTCCCCGTTCTTCCACAAGCGCTCTGTGAGCGTCCCCCTTTGGACGTTGAGCGGGTTGACGGAGATCTCGTCGGAGAACGCGTCCGCGAACAGAGCCGACGACACGGCATCCGCTATGGCCTCCGACTCGGAAAGGAACGGCGGCTTGAGGATCAGGTACGTCCTGACGGACAAACCCTCCTTTTTGACGAGGTTCCCGGCGCGGCGGACGTCGTCCGGCGTGAATCCTTTGTTGATGGACCTTTCGAGGACCGCCGGGTCGGAGCTCTCGAGCCCCAATGCGACGGTCGCGTTGCGGGGGAGGGTCTTGACTACGTCCTCGGTGACGAACTCCGGCCTGCTTTCGAACAGGATGCGCTCGCATCCCTCGAACTCTCGGAACGCCCTCTCCCTTATGCTCAACGGTATTTCGCACTCGTCCAGGAAGCTCCCCGACGTGTAAATCTTGACGAACGGCTCGTCCTTGTAAGCGGAAAGGGCGCTGTCCAGCTGTTTGTTCAGGTCCTCCTCCGTGACGCCTCCGAGCGACGCCTGCCTGTATCCGCACATGGAGCAGCCGCCGGTCTTCGCCCAGCAACAGCCGTTGGTGCGCAGGATGACGACCATCGCGTCGACTGGCCTCCCTCCGGCCATGTCCTTCTCCTTCCAAACGGCTTCCGGTTCGCGGGGGGACCTCTTTTCTTTCATCAGCCCTTCCAAGACGTCATTCGATATTAACCCTTCCGGCGGCAGCATCTTCACTGCGTGACATGGTTTCATCGAATCCGACTGCCAAGAGACGTACAAACAACCGCTAAGCCGATTACGCGCCATGAGCGGGCTTGACTCCGAGATCGAGAGGATGCGCGAGGCGGTCGCGCCCGTCGCCTCGAAGCACGGCGTCAAGAGGATGTACCTCTTCGGGTCCAGGGCGGGGGGGGGGGGCTTCGCCGACGGCAGCGACCGCGGCTTCTGCATCGAGCCTGGGGACATACACGGCATGCTGTGCCCGGCAGGGTTCATGACAGGCCTGGAAGGGGCCTTGGACACGGAGGCCGACATAGTGTTCGAAAGGCCCCTGGGGCCAGACTTCGCAGAGACCATGTCTAAGGAGAGGAAGCTGGTGTACGAATCCGCGACATGATCGCCCGTCGATACGGCAAGGTGAATCTGCATGCCCTGTGGGAGACGCTGGTCGTCGACATCCCCGAGATGAGGGCCCTTTGCGAGCAGTCGCTGCGCAAGCTCGGCCTCCGATGAACGTCAAGGCTGCTCGCGAGAAAACAGCCGCCCGTGCCGTGCTGCATGTCCCACAGGGCGGGGGCGAACATTATTATGAGCCTCGGCCGATGGCGTGTCGATGTTACGGCCTACGGAGTTGATCAGGAAGCTGGTGGGCTACACAGGCCCGGAGCTTGCGACCCAGGAGACGATATACGGGTTCGTGATGTCCCTCATATTCATCGCCTCTGCCCAAATCGGCTTCATCTCGTTCAACTCCCCTTGGGACATAGTCCTCCTCATCCTCGGCATGAACTTCGTCTGGGGGACGATAGACATGTACGTCTTCTACAGAATGGACGTCACCGCCCATCGGCGCTATGTGGAGATCCTGAGCGGGGAGGGGTGTTGCAACGAAGGCGAGCACTTCGCGAAGGTGTACGACTCCTTGGACGGGACGATACTCGACGCCGTCGCCGAAGACGCCAAGGTGAAGCTCGTGGACATGATCCTTGAAAGCAAGGTTGAGTCCAAGGAGGAGATGATCACGGGCAGGAAGAACATGCTGAAGAGCGCGGTCGCGTGCTTCGTGATAACGATGCTCACCACCGTGCCCCTCGTGCTCTGCCTGCTCCTCGCGGACGACCTTCGCGTCGCGCTCATGTCTGCATCCGTCGCGGCGTCTCTGTGCCTGTTCGCCACGGGATTCTTTCTAGAGCCGAGGGGAAAGCTGTGGATGAAGGTCGGCACGGGCGCCTCCATGACGCTGCTGGCCCTCGCCCTGACGTACTTCGCGGCCTACTTCGGCGGCTGACCTCGAAAACGCCACGCCCTGAACTTGGAGCGGGGGTCACAGGCCATCGTCCAGGCCCAGACGGGCATCCACCTCGGGCACGATGCGTTTCTCCCTGGACACGGCGGTATAGTCGGGAAGAAGGATGGCCGCGGCGAATTGCGGGTAGTGCTCCACGCCCGCCTCGTCGACGAAGATGTTGCTGTTCTCGAGTTTGATTCCCCTCCTAACTTTTTTCAGTGAGTTTATAGTGTTACATTGATATTATTCCATGGAATATGTAGTGTTGAGTTAATATTTTTCCAGGGAATTTGTAGT
>JAITOF010000029.1 GCA_031290095.1 Candidatus Methanoplasma porotermitis | reverse complement strand
CCTCTCGCCCGGCACCTTGACGAAACACACGATCATGTCCGATTCGCATATGCGATTTTTAACGTCCGCCACAATGTCTCCCGAATCCTCGGGACAAACATCCACCCTGTATAGCATTCCTTTGTCCGACATGATGTGCAATTAACGTCCAAGTATATATTGGATTATACATCCAACCATACATTGTTCACATTTTTATAGCTACATAGGACTTTTCCTCACGCACGCCCGTGCGATGTATCATATATCATACAACGCAGTCGAGTAGCGTTTACGTTCGTATGGTGTTCAGGGAGGGGACGTGATTGAAGATCGGCATAATAAGCTTCAGCGCCAAAGGTTGCGACATAGCCATACGCATAGCGTCGTTTCTTAAGGATTCGGAGTGTTCTTTGTTCTCGAAGTCGGTGTCGAACGTATCGGACGTCACGTACGTGGAGGGGTCGGTGGACGAGTGGACCGAACACGCCTTCCACACGTTCAGGGATCTCATATTCGTCAGCGCCTCGGGAATCGCCGTCAGATATGTCGCACCGTACCTGAAGAGCGGAGCCGAGTGTCCGACCGTGGTGTGCGTCGACGAGGGCGGCGCGTTCGCCATAGCTCTGCTTTCTGGACACGCCGGCGGCGGCAACGAGCTCGCCAAGCGCATATCAGAGGGCATCGGGTCCACGGCGGTGATAACCACGGACATCGATGCGGGAGGAAAGTTCTCGATCGATACTTACGCCGCCGCGCACGACATGCACATAGGGAACCCTGCGTTGGCGAAGGAGATCATGACGCATATAAACCGAGGGGCGAAGATCTGTCTGAAGTCCGAGGTGCCCATGTCGAGCATCCCTCCAGAGCTCGACCCGGCGGGATCCGGCGATCTGGGGATTTTTATTTCGTACAGGACGGGGGAAGGCCCGTTTAAGAAGACCTTGACGCTCACTCCAAGGTGCCATGTGCTTGGAATGGCATGCAGGCAGAACGTCTCCAAAGGGGCGGTAGACAAGGCCGTGCGCTCGTTCCTGCAGGATAACGACATCTCCCTGAACAGCGTAAAGAGCAGCGCCTACGCCAGCAAAAAGCCTATACCTGGGGTGCTCGCGTTCTGTTCATTAGGCAACATCGACACCGGGCTCTTCCGTGCAGAAGGCATCTCCGGCACTGGCACCAAAAAATGCGAAGAGGTCGCCATGAAGGCCTCAGGCGGCGGAAGATTGGTCCTTGCGGCTGTGGAATCAAACAACATATAGGTGGCCCTCGTCCGCAACGCGGTGAATGCGGATTTTGAGAATCGGGCATGTTCAAGCCGCACGTGCGCCTCCGAGCGCAAGGTTGCGACAAAACCGTTGACGACGGCCCCGCCGTCGAATCTCTCCCCGACGCCCTCCAAATCGGCCTCTCGCGTCGCCGATTGATTCGGCTTTGATCATCGGACGGCTTCCGTCTGCCGGTCATCCATTGTAGTATATCATCGCGTTGCAGATCGTCGCGGCTATGCCGCTTCCGCCTTTGCGGCCCCTTGCCACGATGTAAGGCGCCCCGATCTTCATGACCTCTTCCTTGGCTTCCGTTATGTTTACAAACCCCACGGGGACGCCGATGACGAGCGCAGGAGGGGTTGCGCCCTTCTTCACGAGGTCGCAGATCGAGAACAGCGCGGTAGGGGCGTTGCCTATCGCGAATATGGTCGGACCTTCGAGTTCGAACGCCTTCTCCATTGCCACGGTCGCTCTTGTGACGCCCCTGTCGCGGGCCTCTGCGACCACGTCCTCGTCGCTGATATAACAGTGTACTTCGCCGCCGAAGGACCTGAGCCTGTTCTTGTTTATGCCCGCCGCGGCCATCTTCGTGTCGGTGACGATGTGCGCTCCGCCGCGTATCAGCTCCACGCCTGTGTTCTCTGCGTTGTCTGAGAACGTCAGGTTGTCGGCATAGTCAAAGTCGGCCGACGTGTGTATGCATCTCTTGATTATGGAGAATCTCGGCTCGTCCCATGTCCTTCCTCTCAATTCAGAGGTTATGATCTCCATGCTGCGCTTCTCTATGTCTTCCGGTTTCACGATCTCAAATGCCATATCGATTCCTCATATCATGCGTCCTTTGGCCTCGGCGGGCTGTCGGACGCGCCGCAACCCTGTCATCGACCGTGCCGTTAGCACATCATGACTATTTAATTGGATTATTCATCCTACTTTATGCCTCAGGGCTTCGCTACCTGCTCTCGTGCCGGCGGGACTCTTGCTATCTGTCTTGCCGCATGCCGGCTTTTAGACTCCTGATATCTGTTGCATTTCAGCGAAATGCTTCCATAATTGGACCATATATCCAATTTTAGTTGGATGATGTATCCAATAAACTAAATAGGGTTGAGCGCAATCAGCTATGCAGGAGACATCCGATGAAAAACACCAAGATGTTGGCTGTCGCCGCGGTAGCTATACTGGCAGTCGCCGCGATAGGAGCGTTCGCTCTTGCACAGGGCGGAGAAGAGGAGAAAAAGGGGCTGTACAGGCTCAATGCCGACGTAAGCCTCGTGGACATGGGGCGTTGCTCGGCGACGCCCGGCGTCATCATGACCATAGAGCAGATATACAAAGACTATTACGGGGACATCGGGCACGACGGCCTGACCCTCGACGACGCCAAGGGCGACGCGGAGTTTTGGAGCCAGTATGGGAGCTGGGATTCCATAGTTACAAAGGAAGAGGACGGGACGCTGAGCCTTCTCATATCATCCGCCGCAAAAGGCCCCGAGACCGTGAACATGCCTGTGGCGGACAACGTCGTGGTCATGGGGACGATGTACTCCGAGACCATCTATTTCTTGGCCTGCGCCGCGAACAACGTGGCGCCGTACTCCGAGGAGAGCTTCAAGAACGAGGCGGTCATGGGCTACATCGGCTCCGTCGTCGCAGGCGGCATGGATTACACCTACTACGAGGAGTACGACACGAGGTTCCTCCTCGATGCGGTGGACAAGTCGACGTATGCCGACCTGAAGGTGAACTCCGTGCAGAGGATCGACCCAGAGCTGTTGACGACAGTGTTGAATAAAGTGAGCGACAACGGCAGCAAGAACACCGTCTACCTCGCGTCGGGCACGCGCATCAGCTCTGCGGAGCACTACAGCAACAACACCGCCCCCGCGACAAGGGCCGGCGTGCACTACGCGTTCTTTGCGCCGTCCACGATATCCGACGTCTTCCAATCGATAGAGTGCATCGGCGCCATCATGGGGTTCGACGACGTGACTATCGACAAGGTCGTCCAAGACATACAGCTCAGGCTGTACAAGGTCCACAAGGCCGTGGAGGACAGCAACAAAGGAAAGGAGCCTGCGAAAGCATACTGGGAGGGGTCGTCAGGCACCGCCGTGAGCTCTGCGATGGCTACAGTCATACTCGATTACCTCGGATTCGACGCGTCCCTGCTGGACGGCGCGGAACACGACATGGAGTCCCTGCTTTCCGAGAAGCCGAAGCTCATCCTGTTCTACACCAACGACGGCCGCTCCGACGCCGAGAAGATGAGAACTGACACTTGAACAAGAAGGGGGGGGCGCCTCCCTCCCACCTAATTTTTGGAGGCTGAAATGGACGAGATAAAGTGTCTGGACGACGTCAAAGAATACCAGAGGCATAAATGCAGACGCAACGCCTTCATGATCTCCGGCTCCGCAGTCGGCCTTGTCGCAGTGTTCTTCGTCATGCTCACGGTCGGGAACTACGACCTATCCGTGGGCGAGGTCTTCGGGATCCTGTTCGGCTCCATCAGCGATGATACGGGGGAGTACGTCCTGAAGGACGTGCGCATACCAAGGCTTCTGTGCGCCATATTGGTCGGCGCGGCCCTGTCCACGTCCGGCCTTTCGATGCAGAGCCTCTTCAAGAACCCGATGGCGTCGCCGTCGGTGTTGGGCATATCTTCCGGGGCGGCGTTCGGCGCGGCGTTGGCAATGGCGTTCGGCGCAGGCAGCGTCCTGGGGTCCTTCGCCATACCGGGCATGGCGTTCCTGTTCTGCTTCATAACCATGGGCGCAGTCTACATGATAGCCCGCACCAAATACGGCTTGGCGTCTGTGACCCTTCTGCTGGCGGGCATAGCCATGGGGGCGTTCTTCAGCGGGCTGGTGTCCCTGATGCAGTACATCGTCCGCGACGACGTCCTCGCGTCGATCGTGTATTGGACCATGGGCAGCTTCAACAACTGCGGATGGACGTCGTTCAGGCTAGCAGTCATACCTATAATCGCGGGGATACTGATATTCCTGTTCTCGACTAGGGAGTTGAACATCGTGTCGGCCGGCGAGGACCAGGCGTCCAACATGGGCGTTAACGTCAAAAGGCTGAGGATCGTCATAATCGTCGCTACGTCTCTGGCAGTCGGCGGGTCTGTGGCCATCTCCGGGGTGATAGGGTTCGTCGGGCTCATCGTGCCGCACATATTCAGGATGATCGTGGGGCCTAACCACGCCGTCCTGATGCCCATATGCGTGTTCGGCGGCGGCATATTCATGGTCGTTATGGACACCGTCGCCAAGTCGGCGTTCGACATCATACTGCCTGTGGGCGTGCTTACGTCTCTTATCGGCGCGCCGTTCTTCATATACATCATGAGAGCGAGGAAGAAGGAGCTATGGGGGTGACTGGATGAAACTCGAAGTGGAAAGCCTGGAGTTCTCGTATTACAAGCATCCGGTTCTGAAGAGCGTCTCCTTCGCGGCGGACGTGGGCGAGGTCGTCGGCATCATCGGCCAGAACGGGTGCGGGAAGACGACCCTGCTGAAATGCATAAACTCCCTTCACAGCCCCACGTCTGGAGAAGTCAGGCTGGACGGAGTGCCCGTGGGGGCCATGTCCAAGAAGGACATAGCCCGTAAGGTGGCGTTCGTGACTCAGTCGGCGGGGATGACGTTCCCGTTCTCCGTGTTCGACACGATAATGATGGGCCGCTACCCTTGGACGGACTTCGAGTCCAACACCCGGGAGCATAACGCAGACGTGGTCTACCGTGCGATGAGGGACTCAGGCACCCTCCCCTTCGCCGACCGTCAGATCAACGAGCTCAGCGGCGGGGAGATGAGGAGGGTCATGATCGCCAGGGCGCTAGCGCAGGAGCCGGAGATACTGCTCCTCGACGAGCCCACGCTTCATCTGGACATCAGCCATCAGTTCGACCTCATGGAGCTCATAAACAAGCTGGCCAAAGACAAGGGGATCACGATACTGATAGTCACGCACGACATCGTCCTTGCCGCCAGATACTGCAGCCGGATAATGATCCTGAAAGACAAGGAGGTCTACCGCATAGGCGAGACCGAGAAGATCATGCTGGCCGACAACCTGCGGGACGCGTTCTTCATAGAGACGGACGTCACCCGGGACGAGAGGTTCGGCATCAACGTGCTCATCGTCGGAAAAGACAGGTCTTCAGAGAAGGAGTGACCGCGTTGCCGTCCCGTCGCGACATGCCTGCGGAGGACGCCTGACGTGTTCGACGCGTACGTAGCGGCCATCGAGCCCGCAAACACCGGCGACTGCTTGTTCAACAAGGCTCTGCGCTCTGTCGCGGACGGCGACACGAGCCGCGCCCGAACGCTCTACCGGGAGTCTGCGGACGGCGGGAACGCCATGGCGATGGTCAACCTCGGAGCGCTGTTGATCTCCGAGGACGAGCATGCGGAGGGGCCAGAGCGGCTGTTCAGGGAGGCGGCGGGGCTCGGCGACCTGTCAGGCATGCGCAACCTGGCGCACATGCACGCGCTTGGAAAGGGAACTCCTAAAAACAAAGAGCTCGCAGTGAAATGGTACTGGGAGGCGGCCCGGAGGGGCCATGCGAAAGCACAATGCAACCTAGCCGTCATGCTCAGGCACGGGAGAGGGACGATGAGGGACCCGATGGAAGCTGTAAAATGGTACACGGCGTCCGCGGAATCAGGATATTTCAGGGCGCAGGCCTCGCTCGCCGCCATGTATCTGGCTGGCGAGGGGGTGGAGAGGGATGTCGGTTCCGCATTCTATTGGTACTCCAAAGCCGCCGATAACGGATCGTCCAGAGGCATGTACGGCCTCGGCCTGATGCTTCTTGACGGCATAGGGGCTGACAGAGACGAGGATCGCGCAGAGGCGTTGTTCAGGGCCGCGTCCGAGAAGGGATGCTCCAAGACGACGTACGCCTTGGGAGAGATGCTTGAGCTCCGAGGCCTGACCGAAGAAGCACTCCGCCTTTACGAAAGGGGCGCAGAGAAGAAGGAGGCGAGATGCGCCCTCAATATCGTGTCTCACGATTCGCTCTGAACCCTCAGCGGCAACATCCTCCTACATCGTACCCTCTCGGAGTTATCATCTTGCCGTTGGACGTGTACGTCTGGCTGTTGCCGATGATTATCGTGCAGAACATGTCCACCGCGCTGTCGTCGAACTCGCCGAGCGTTGTCGTCTTCACAGCGCACCCTTCCCTGCCTGCGTTGCGCACTATGCCCACGGGGGTGGCCGCGGAACGGTGTCTAAGAAGAAGGCTCAGCGCGTCGGAGAGTGTGTCGGGGCGGACGGAGCTCCGGGGGTTGTAGAGCGCGACTATCATGTCGCTCGCGCCTGCGTGCTCCACCCTCTTCATTATGACGTCCAATGGGGTGAGGCAGTCCGAGAGGCTTATCAGCGCGGTGTCGTGGACGAGGGGCGCGCCCAGAAGAGCCGCCGCGGAAAACGCCGCAGAAACTCCAGGGACGACGTTGATCTCTATCTCTGCCCCCATCTCGTCGGCCAGCTGGTAGATTATCCCTGCCATGCCGTAGATGCCTGCGTCGCCGCTGCTCACCATCGCCACGGACAATCCTGATACCGCGTCCCGCACCGCGCTCCTGCAACGCTCGACCTCGCCTGTCATCCCGGTCGCCTTGAAGTCCTTGCCGGGGAAGAACGGGCGGAGAAGGTCGATGTACGTCGTGTATCCTGTGACCACGTCCGCGTCGCGAATGGCGGCGTACGCCCTGTGCGTCATGTCCTCTATGTTCCCGGGCCCGAACCCCACGACTGTAAGTTTTCCCGTCATTGCTCTTCCGCCCCCTTCCTGTACATGGTTGTGAAATGCTTGTCGTAGAGCTTCGAGAGGCCGTATTCGCCGCCGAGGAACCTTCCGACCACGGTCAAAGCCGTCCTGTCTATCTTCTCGGCCTTCACCTTGCCGGCTATGTCGGCGAGGCTGCCTAGCACTATCTTCTCATCCGGCCATGTCGCTTTGTATACAACTGCGACCGGCGTGTCTGGGGAGTACCCGCCCTCTACAAGCGTCTTGCACATCTCGTCGATGAACCCTATGCTAAGGAATATCGCCATGGATGCGTTGTGCCTTGCCAGGTCGATGAGCCTCTCCTTCTCAGGCACCGGCGTGCGCCCCTCCATCCGCGTGACGATCACGGTCTGGCTCACGTCGGGGAGGGTGTACTCCTTCTTCAGAACAGCCGCGACCGCGAGGAACGAGCTGACTCCGGGGACCACGTCGAACTCGATCCCCATCTCTTCCAATCTGTCCATCTGCTCCCTTATCGCGCCGTATATCGCAGGGTCGCCGGTGTGCACGCGAACGGCCTTAAGGCCGCTCTTCTCCGCCCTGCTCATGACGTCCATGACCTCGTCCAGGTCCATGTATGCGCTGTTGTGGATCTCGACTGTGGGCTTTGACCCCTTCAGGACGTCCGGGTTCACCAGAGATCCAGCATAGATTATCACGTCTGCCTCGTCGATTAGCTTTCTCCCTCTGACTGTTATGAGCTCGGGGTCCCCCGGGCCTGCGCCTATGAAGTGTATCATCGTCTCACTCTCCTTTTTTGACGATCACCGTGGTGAAGTACCCGTACTGCCTTTCTTCGTCGACCGGGCCCACGTATTGGCCGTCCATCCCTATGTTGCTTACAATCGTCGCCTTTTCTTTCAGGCCGGCGTCGCCAAGGAGCTTCACGACCTCGCCCATGTGCCCGCCGGCCTTCATCAGCACTATGTTGTCGAAGCTCTCCACCGCCGCACGTATCTCTTCAGGGTCTCCGTTCATCGACACCACGGCCAGCCCCTCCTCTCCGATCGTGAGCGGCATTCGCGCTTCTGCTGCCCCGGAGCAGAACGACGCCACCCCTGGGATCACCGCTGTCTTGTATCCGCGGGCCTCCATATCTGCGTTCAGGCGCATGTACGTGCTGTACAGCGAGACGTCCCCCAAAGTTATGACTGCGACGCTCTTCCCGCCGTCCAAGATTGCGGACAATGCGGCCACGGCACGCCCGTAGTCGGATTTGCGGGCCTTATCGTCCGCATTCATCCCGAATATCAGCTCGACCGTCTCTTTCTGAGACAGGTCTGCCCTTTGCATCACGATCTCAAGCGCCGTTCCTTTTTCTCCAGGCGCCTTGACCGGATACGCTATTACGTCCGCCGCCTCCACGCATCTTATCGCCTTGAGAGTCAAAAGGTCGGGATCCCCCGGGCCGACTCCCACTCCGTACAGCCTTCCTGCCATGATATCATGCCGTCAATGAGATACGACTATTTAATTGGATTATTAATCCAACTGCTGCCATATGGTCATCTTCTTGTCTGAACATATACGACAACGTGGGATGCACTCCAGAGCTTCTTTCTGTTCACACGATATGACATTTGGCATTTTCGATGCGGGGGTGTCGCATCCAACTCTGTAGCCGTTCCCCACTTTGCCTCTGTCCCTTGTAACGCCTCACGGTCAAGAGCGCCGCTTTGGAAACTGGCGGATATCCCCGAAACTCGCAGAGGATATGAATTTATTTCTGGCATCGATCTTCCCTTTCCTGTATCCGGCCATATCGTGGCCTTTGATGCGTTTTCTTATGGGGCCGAGTTCTTCCGTGAACGAAAGATGGTCATGGATGAGGGACACGTCCTTCATGGCAGACTGATCGATGCAACCGTCGGTCTTGCGGGAATAGGTCTCGACGATCTCCGATTGGGATCTCCCTCTGCAGATCGGGCAAGAACAGGTAAGATGGCCGCCGTCCACTGACTCCCAATGGTTGCCCAGTATCATGGATGCAGTGCCTTGGTCTGCCCATTCGTATTTTTCGATGTCCGCAACCTCCGTGCAATCTTTCTTCGGAAAGAATGGCCTAGGCGGAGAACGCGGGGCAGACATGCTGTCGATCCCATAAAGCAGCATGTCGTACACAGGGTGCGTGTTCATGTAGTCGCACACCCGATCCCCCTTAGCCGGAGCTTTGGAGCAATGAACGATCGCCTCCAGCTCGTTCCTCTTCTCCCAGAGCATTCCGTACTGATGCCTGAACTTCCTTGGATCCCCATACACCACATCGACCATGGAAACTGCGCCGGTCTTCGAAAGTTCTGTGATGTTGTCCAATTTGGCCTCGAACGTCGGAACGTCCTCCGACACAGAAATCTGCGGGACACACATCTTTCCGCATTCATCGGACATCTTGATCCAAT
This sequence comes from Candidatus Methanoplasma porotermitis, assembly GCA_031290095.1. Lineage (GTDB taxonomy): Archaea > Thermoplasmatota > Thermoplasmata > Methanomassiliicoccales > Methanomethylophilaceae > Methanoplasma > Methanoplasma porotermitis. The sequence continues at coordinate 31,019 of JAITOF010000029.1, read as the reverse complement.
ATTCCAAGGCTTTGCCGTAATCTGCGGCACTGGCCTCCAAGAGGGGCATGCAGATGCCAGAAAGAGTCGGAACATCCAATTGCATCTTAAGTGTGACCATCGCTATGGATTTACCAGGGTTTATCGGCTTCATCTGCAACGATGGAACATTCACCATGAACGATGACGAGTCGGAGTACTGGGACAAGTCCCTGTGGATTTTATTCACCCTTCCGTTCTCATGGAGGTATTCTTCGAATATCCGACCTTCGATATATTCTGGAAGCACTGCAAGATCCCCGGGGAGTTTTCCTCTGTAGTGCGGATTCCTAGCCTTTGCCTTGAAATCTTTGATTACAACAGGCTTGGACGGGGTGTCGAAGGACTGCCCGTTTCTGACCTGCACGTTGAGCGTCCTTCCTCTGATACCGGTGGATTCGTCCGTATCCTTTACCTTGACCTTGGCGATTATCCTCGGATTTACCATGAGCATCAATTCTTAAGATTCAAAACCTTATTCCTGATCTTCGACTCGCCTGTGTACTCCCCATAGTAAGTGTAAACATGTTTGAGCAGGCCGTCGAGTCCCCATTGCTGATACTCCTTTCGCAAGTCGATGAGCTTTGTCTTTTGCTCGTCTGTAAGTTTGTCGAACGCCGTTTTTGCAAAACTCTTCCCGTTTTCGGTGAGTTCAAGACGTTCGTTTCCTGAATCCTTCCTGCCGTTCTTGATGACGAGCCCGTCTCGAATGAGGACCTCGGTCGCATCTGCGATGCGATCTGCGAACGGCCCATACTTGTATGCGCGGAACCCCGGGTTCTCCGACGGGATGTTCTCTTTCGGAGCGAATTCGTACACGATTAGAAACATCTGTTTTTGAAGGCTTGTGCGCCCGACTATGTATGAGTCGGGCAATGCGAAGAACAACGCCAATATCCAATCTTCGACGAACATGAATTGGTTGGACTCCGCATATTCCATAAGTTTCTGAAGTTGATCCATGGGGTATGCCACGTCATGGCAGCTGTCGCACTGGTAGTAGTGGTACGAGAGACCGGTCCCCTCTGGGGTGCGGTCCTGTCTCTTCCAGTCGCAACGCTCACATTTTTCGGTCATGATATCGGCTCTATGTTGGATACGATCCAACAGACCTCGTCTCCGATTCTTATCGGGTCAAGGATGATGTTGTATTTCCGCTCTTTTCTCATCGAACAGACCCTTCTTGCATCAGGCCTGTGCGGTTTGCCCCTTTTAGTGCCGCACGGTATTCTGTCCGCGATCATATCGCAGAGCGTCGTCGGAAGGATACCGTGCGTGATCATGTGTGATTTGGCATGGCCAGATATCGCAATCCTTCTGCCGTCCTTGTTGCAGGTGCAATCAAATTCGTCTGGTCCGTGTTCAATGCCACGAAGTGCCTTCCCCATCAAAATGGGATATGCGACAATCGGATAAATGATTTTCCGAAAGATAAGCCGCGTCGGATAAATCATTCGACGTTTTTATTTACGGGGCGCAGAATAGAGCCGACGATCAACCAGAGGTCAGGCGACATCCATGTCGGCGACGCTCTAGCGGCTCTCCACGGCCGCCCCGCATCTGAGAGGCGGCTCGCCTGCTCAGCTTCGCATCTGCGATCCTGCCCCCCCCCCCCCGTCAGGCCTGTTCTTTGGCATTCTGGTCAGATCCTGCAAGAACGACCCGCCATGCGATCTCTGCTTGCGGCTGTATGGTCATCTTTTTGCATGAGCATAATCCAACTTAGGTTTCGCGCCTGCGGGCCACGTCCCCGTACAGCTCCGGGCGGCGAAGGCTGAAGTAATCGGTCTCGGCCATGGTGACTCTGCGCTCTGGGGGTACGCGAGGCGACAGCACATCGATGTCCACAGTGACTGCGCCTTCGACCACAGAAACGTCCTCCGCGACGACCTCGCCCTTCCTGTCGAGGATCAATATGCCTCCTTCAGGCAGCCTGTTGCATGCCGCCACGAACACGCCGTTGTCGTACGCCCTCGCGGGGAGGTACTTCTTCCACAACTCAACCCTCCGCTTTGCTTCAATGCTCGACGCGTGCGGCGCAAGTATCAGATCCGCCCCCATGCTCCTGAGGCATGTGGATATCTCCGGGAAGTGGCTCTCCGAGCACAGCTCGACGCCAACCTTCGCACGCCCTGCGGATGCCACGAGGAACAAGTCCCCGGAATCGTACGCATGCCTCTCCGACACGCCGAGGTGCGTCTTGTCGTAAACTGCCAGAGGCCCGTCTGGGCATGCGAAGGCGTGTGAGACGTGCTTGCGGCCGTCGTTTCTTCGTGCGAACCCGAAGACGATTGCGATCCCGGCCTTCGATGCTGAACAGACGAGGTCCCTGACATGCTTGTCTGACGCATCTATGAAGCAATCATCGGGAAGGGACGTGCCGTACCCTGTAAGCGACATCTCTGGGAAGCATATCAGGTCCGACCCTTTGGAGTCGTCTGTGAACTCCAGCATCTTCCGGAGGTTCCCATCGAGGTCGCCGATACGCGAAGTCATCTGGACCATCGTCAGTCGAAACATGGCATCGCTCCTGCATGCCAGTGATCGTTATTATTATTTGGCATATATATCCAATTTACGTCTCGGCCTCACGATCAGGTTCTGGAGATTCGACCGCCAGGAAAAATCGGCGACGGAGCCTTCACCGCGCCCGGTTCGCGAACAGCTCGCCCAAGCGGGGTGACAAAATGACTTTCCACCACTGGAAGCATATCGTCGGTGAAAGGTCGCCGCCGACATATCGGGCAAGGCGCCACGTGGGGGCGGTGCGCCGCTAAAACGGCCGACGGCGTTTGAGATACGCTCGAAAAGGTTTTGGGAAGAAGTTTCCGGCCTCCATAGGCCGCCTCAGCGACGCCTGAGCAGGAGCCACAGGACGGCAGAGCCGACGGCTATGGCCGCGACCACTACGGCTAAAACTGCAACGACCGACACGCCGTCGTCGCCGTCCCCTGCGCGAGATTCACCTGCGCCGTCACCGGAGCCGTCTCCGCTTCCGTTGCCGCTTCCGCTTCCACTTCCGGAGCCTCCCGACGAGGAGGCGGACGGCGCGGACGTCACGCTTATCGTGTGGTTGGAGGCCACGCCGGAGAACGCGTACGTCCCAGACGCGGCGGCGGACGGGACGCTCGCCCCGTCCACGACCACGTCGGATATGGCATAGCCGGCGTTCGCCGAGAACGAGAACATCGCACTCGATCCGCCTGACACGCTCACGGAGCCGGCGGGGGTTATCGTTGAGTTCGAGTCCGCCGATGCGCTGACGGTGTAGAGCGGGCCGAGGAAGGCGGCGGCGTACGACCCCGCCGACGAGACCGTCAGAGGGTTGGCGGCGGACGCGGCCGCCGACGGGGCGGACCGCGTCCACTGCTCGAACACGTAGTTGGGCACGGTCGCGACCCCGGTGAGGACGACTGCCCTCCCGCTGTTCACGTGCACCGTCGCCATCCCTGCCGTCTCGCCTGAGGCCGCGGAGTCGGACGTGGCGTACAGGGCCTTGCCGCCGTATCCCGCCGTCACGGTCACGTTGTACCCGTTGGCGGGATTCGTCGAGTCGAAGAACGACACCTCGTACTCCCCTGCGGACGAGACGACGACCGGGTCGTAGGCGAACGTTGCCGCCGACGGAAGGGAGCGTGTCCATTTCTCGAACGCGTAGTGCGTTGCGACGGCGATGCCGGTCAGGGTGACCGTCTCGCCGTCGCCCAGGTGTATGTCCGCCGTGCCGGCTATTTCTCCTGCGGGGGTATCGCCGGACGGAGCGTACAGGACCTTCCCGTGGGCCTCCGCAGTCACGGTCACGACATACCCGCTGCCAGGGGAGCCGACCTGGTTGAACGAGACCTCGTACTGCCCTGCCTCGGAGGCGGATATGGGGTTGTACGCCAAGTCGTCCTCGCCGTCGTTCCACTTCTCGAACTGGTATCCGCCAGAGGGCGACCCTGTGAGGAGGAGGCTCCAGCCCGCCGGCACGGAGATATTTTGCGTCCCTGTGAGGCCGATTTCAGTCAGGACCCCTCTCGGCTCTTCCGAGTATATCTCGTAGCCGAACGTCCCATTGGAGCCGACTGTCACGCCCACACTGTAAGTCTCGCCCTCGGACAGGTAGAGCACGGCCCCCGCCGGCACGGCGAACGGATAGCCTTCGAAGACGGTGGCTACGTCCGCGTCCCATGCTGTCGTTCCGGCCTGCACCGCGCCTGAGAACCCATAGAGGCTCATGACCCCGTCGCGAGTCTTCGTTGCATACGGGGTTCCAATGAGGTCGAAGTACGCCACCGTCGCGTTGAGAGACGCGCCCTCTGGGTCGTACAGCGTGCCTGTGCCGCCCCCCGCGTCGGGGTTGTATATCAGTATGACTGTGTTCGCCCCGTCTGTGTTGCTACTGAACGCGTCTTCCGCCAGAGTCGTCATGTTCGGGTTCATTATGGTCACCGAGGATAGGGAGAAGCTGTCGAAGAATGCCATGGACTGTATGGTCGTCACGCTGGACGGGATGATAATCGACTCGAGTTTGATGCATCTGAAGAATGCGTTATCCTGTATGTACTGCAAGGCGTTGCCGGTGATTGTTACAGACTTGAGATTGATGCAGTGGGCGAACGCATTGGCTCCAATGGTCACCACGCTGTCCGAGAGTTCTACGGATTCTAGATTGAGGTACTGCTTGAACGCTCTGCCATTCAAAATCCTTATTCCATCGCCTATGACAAGATGCTTCGTGTACAGCCTGTAGTCATGCCAAGGGCCGTCGGTGGGTAACGTGCTGACCCCCGTCCCGCTGAGCGTCAGCGTCTTCGTGCCTTTGACGTACGACCAAGTGATCTGCCCCGTGACATCATTGTGATTCTCCATCTCTTCGGGGAGCAGGTTGGGGTAGCCTGCGCCTCCCACTGCGCCCCCGTAGTATATCGTAGTGTAGGTGTATACGTAGAACCCCCCTCCCTCTGCGGCCGCGAGGAGATCATCCGTGAAGTCTGTCGTCGACCAGACGTACGTTTCCACTGTAGCCTGGCCGCGGCTCAGGCAGAACGAGCCGTCGCCGAGATCTGTCGGGGCGGAGCCCTCGAACACTATGTTGCGCAGCTGCTGGTCATCCCAGAACACGGTGCCCCTGATGTGTTCCACGGTTCCGTGGAACGTAACGAGGGAGAGGCCCCAGCACATTGAGAACGCGCCTTCGTCTATGGTCTGCACGCCGACCCCTATGTCGACGGACTCGATGCCGTAGCATCTGGTGAAGGCACCGCTACCTATGTACGTCACGCTGTCGGGAATGATGATGGAGGTAAGGCCCCAGCACAGCTCGAACGTACGCTCGCTTATGGAGGTCATGCCGCTCGGGATGTCGATTGTAGCAAGGGAAAAGCAACTGAAGAACGCGAAGCTGCCTATGTATGTCACGCTCTGGATGTCTATCGCCGCGAGGGATAGGCAATATGCGAACGCATAGTCGCCTATGGACGTCACGCTGCCGGGTATGGATACGGACGAGAGGGCGGACGACGCGAACGCGCGGTCCCCTATGCTCGTTATGCCGTCTCCTATGACGACCCTAGCGACCGATGCCCGATGTGCGTACCAGGGCGCGTCGCTGTCAGCCACGTAGTCCTCCATGTCCGTGCCTACGTTGCCCGGCTTCAGAGTCAGCGTGAGGACGCCAGCGGCAAGGTCCCAATGGATGTCGCCGCTGTCGCCGTCTGCAATCGCGTCGGCGTAAGGCGAGTTCTGGTCGGAGGCGAGGAATGCGCCGGTCGCGGCCAAGGCCAAGACGGCCAGGATGGCCGCGTAAGCGTGTGCCTTCATGCGCTCACGCCCCCGTCAGCATGCCCGCTCGAAACGGACGCGCGCTTCAAAATTTCAGATAGCAGTTTCTCTGCCGCGCCCTCGTCGAGCGCGGCGCGAGCGGCAGGGCAGAGTCGAACCCCCCCCCCCCAGTATTCGAATATGGTATCATAACATATCGCCCCCACAGGCACGCGATGCGCAAATGGCGCGTTGTTGCGCCATGCTGCATTCATCTGTGCATGCAGTTGCTCTTTCAACTTCGACATGTTATTTAATGCCCTCGGTTTTCCCCAACGCCTTCCTCCCCCCCCCCGCCAGAGGTGTGGCGCCCGTTTCCATGCAGAGCCGACGTGCGGCCCTGCACCGGGCCCTTGTTGCGCTCCACCACGGCGCCGTCGAACCCAAAGCATATAATTTGGAAGATACATCCAAATATCATGCGATGCGCTGATTCTGTGCGGAACGACGATATGTACGTGACGGTCGACGGGAAGAGGCTGCGCTGCGGGTACACCACGGGAACCTGCGCCTCTGCCGCGTCCAAGGCGGCCGCGTTGTACCTGGTCAGCGACAAACGCCCGGACTCCGTGCTCGTCGCGACTCCTTCGGGCAAGGCGGTCGAGATAAGGATCGAAGACTGCCGTATTGAGGACGGATGCGCCGTCTGCTCGGTCAGGAAGGATGGAGGGGACGACATCGACGCCACCCATGGCGTCCTCGTATGCTCCAAGGTGTCTGTCAGGCAAGATGGCGGCATCCGCATTGACGGCGGCGAAGGTGTCGGTCGGGTCACCAAGAACGGGCTCGACCAGCCTGTGGGGAGCGCCGCCATAAACAGCACGCCGAGGAGGATGATATCCTACGCCCTCGCGGAAGTGCGCGACAGCTTCGGCATGACGACGGGGTTCGACGCCGTGATATCCGTGCCCGAAGGCGCCGAGGTTGCCAAGAGGACGTTCAACTCCAGGCTGGGAATCGAGGGCGGCATATCCATACTCGGAACGAGCGGCGTAGTGGAGCCGATGAGCGACGCAGGGCTCATGGGCGCCGTGAAGGCGGAGATCGACGTCCGCCTAGCCGAGGGGGACAGGCTCCTGCTCGTCGTCCCGGGGAACATGGGGAAGGCGTTCTCTGAACACATGGGAGCGGACGATAAAGCCGTCAAATGCAGCAATTTCATCGGAGAGACGATTGATTACGCCGTCGAAAGAAAGGCGGAAGGCCTCCTCCTAGTGGGAAATCTGGGCAAGATGGTCAAGGTCGCCGGAGGGATGATGAACACTCATTCGAGATGGGGCGACTGCAGGATGGAGATACTGTCCGCCGGGGCCCTCGAGGCCGGCGCGGACGCAGACATCGCTAGGAGGATTCTGAATTGCGTGTCCACCGACGACGCGCTTCATGCGCTAGGAGAGGATCTGAGGGTGAAGACGATGAAGAGAATCATAGAGAGGATGGCTTTCCATCTCGGGAACCGCGCCGGAGGCATGAGGATCGAAGTCGTAGTGTTCTCATCCAAATACGGGAAGGTCGGAGAGACCGGCGGCGCCTGCCGGATGATGAAAGACATAACGGGGGCGGAAAGTTGAAGATCGGCATAATATGCTTCACGGCCAGAGGATGCGAGCTGTCAAACAGGATAGCCGACGTCTTGAAAGACGAGGAGTGCGAGGTGTTCTCCAAGACCACGGCATCCTCCCGGGCCGTCCGCGTGGAAGGGTCCGCTGGAAAATGGACCGAAGACGCATTCCACAAATATCGCGGGATAGTGTTCGTCGGCGCCCTCGGGATAGCGGTGAGGTACATCGCGCCGAACGTGTCGTCCAAGACCGAGGACCCTGCCGTCGTGTGCGTCGACGAACGCGGGAAGTACGCGATAGCCGTCCTGTCCGGCCATATCGGCGGAGGCAACGAGCTCACGCATCGCATCGCAAAGGGAATAGGGGCAGAGGCTGTAGTCACAACGGCAACAGATTTGGGCGGGCTGTTCTCCGTGGACGCGTATGCGACCAAGCACGACATGCACATAGGGAGCCTTCCGCTAGCGAAGGACATCTCCGCTCGGATCGTCGACGGTAAGGAAGTAGGGATGCTGTCGGAGATACCGGTCACAGGCGGCATGCCTCGAGGGATCGCGTCCTCCGCGTCGGGAGACTTGGGGGCGTTCATATCGTTCGGGAGCTCCGAGGGGCCGTTCGACAGGACTCTAAAGCTGACCCCGAGGTGCCATGTGCTGGGCATAGGATGCAGAAGAGGCGTGCCGCGGGACGTCATCGAGAGGGCAGTGCGGTCTGCCCTTGCGGAAAACTGCATCTCGCTCCACAGCATACGGGCTGTCGCGAGCATAGACCTGAAAAGAGACGAGGCCGGGTTGATCGAGTTCTGCTCTGCGCTCGGCGTCGTCCCGCAGTTCTTCACCGCGGAACACCTGGCCGCCCTCCCGGACGCGGGATTCTCGTCGTCCCCGACGGTGAAGGCGGCGACAGGCGTGGACAATGTCTGCGAAAGGGCGGCTGTCGCCGCCTCTCGGAGCGGATTCCTTGCGGTAAGGAAGACATGCGCGGACGGCGTCACGGTAGCTGTCGTCAGGGAGCCTGCGACGACGGATTTCGGTGACGTCCGATGAGCGTCGTCCTGTTCGGAGGGACCACGGAGGGGCGCATGCTCGCCGACCTTCTCAGAACGTGGGACGTGCCTGCCGTCGTGTGTGTTGCCACCGAGTTCGGCGGGGGGCTCGTCGCCGGGGGAGGGTCCGTGAAGGTATATTCCGAGAGGCTCGGCGACGAAGGCCGCCGCAGGCTGATAGAGGGGTGCACCTTGGTCGTAGACGCCACGCACCCGTACTCCGTGAACATGACCTGCAAGGTCATCGAAGAATGCAGGAGACTCGGCAGGGAGTATGTCCGGATAGAACGCCCTGCGGGGATGTCAGAGCTGGACGAAGTCATAGAGGCCGCTGATGCGAAGGCCGCCGCCGAATACCTCGACGGAACGGAAGGCAACATACTGGTGACCATCGGGAGCCATGAGCTTTCCGCGTTCGCGGCGATAGACGGCTACCGGGACCGCGTCTACGCCAGGGTCCTGTCCTCGCCTTCCGTCGCGCAGTCGTGCGCCGAGATGGGCTTCGAGGGGAAGAACGTCTTCCTGATGCAGGGGCCGTTCTGCGAGGAGCTGAACTACGGGATGATCAAGCAGACGAACGCCAAGTATCTCGTCACCAAGGACTCGGGAGACTTGGGCGGGTTTGGAGAAAAGCTACGCGCCGCGAAGAGGGCAGGCGCGAGGGTCGTAGTTATCGGAAGGCCAGACAAGCCGCCTGGGATGGGGTTCGACGAGGTGGCAAGGCTAGTGGCCGAGCGTTTCGGAAAACATTACTCCCCTGCTTGCGAGCATAAGCGCAGGACGGTGAGGATAGTTGGCATAGGAGTCGGGCCGGGAACCCTCACAGCGGACGGCAGGTCTGCGGTCGATCGCGCAGACGTGCTCATAGGGGGGCCTAGGATGATCTCCACCGTCGGCGGGGGCAAGGCCGAGTTCCATGAGTACAGGGCCGACCCGATATTGGAATACCTCGACGGCCATCCCGAGCACAGGGATGCCGTCGTGTTGGTCTCAGGGGACGCAGGGTTCTTCAGCATGGCGAAGGAGCTGCTCTCGAAGATCAACGGGGACAGGTACGACGTAGAAACGGTCTGCGGCGTGTCATCCGTCGCATATCTGTGCGCCAAGACGGGGGAGACGTGGGACGACGCGCTCCTCATGAGCTCTCATGCGAAGGCAGCCAACGTCGTGGGCGCCGTCTCTTCGTATCGTAAGACCATCGCCCTGCTGGACGGGGCGGGCGGAGCCGAGAGGCTGTGCTCCGACCTCTCCGAGTACGGGCTTGATAGCGTCAGGGTGACGATGGGCATGGACCTTGGAGGCGACGACGAGAGGATCGTCAGCGGACGCCCGTCGGAGTTCGTAGGCACGGACTTCGGGAGGCTGTGCATCGCTATGATCGTCAACGACTCCCCGACAACCGCTCGCTCGTGCATCCCCGACGACCTCTTCATAAGGGGAGACGCGCCGATGACGAAGAGCGAGGTCCGCTCCCTTTCAGTCTCGAAGCTCTGCTTGGACATGGACTCGGTCGTGTACGACATCGGCGCCGGGACGGGGTCCGTCTCCGTGGAGGCCGCGCTTGCCGCTCCGGCCGGCACCGTGTATGCGGTGGAGAAGGAGCGAAGCTCGGCAGACTTGGTGGAGAAGAACGCGAAGAAGTTTTCGGTTCCGAACGTCAGGGTCGTGGTCGGCACGGCGCCGGATGCCTTTGAAGGCCTTCCCGCTCCGACGCACGTGTTCATAGGCGGCTCGTCCGGCAACCTGAGAGAGATTGTCCGCGCAGTGCTTGAAAAGGCTCCTAACGTCAGGATAGTCGTCAACTCTGTGACTTTGGAGACCGTGTCGGAGACGATCGGATGCATCAGGGAGACGGGACTCGTCGAGGAGGAGACTTTGTCTGTCTCCGTGGCACGCTCAAAGAGCACCGGAGGATACCACCTGATGACCGCCCAGAACCCAGTGTTCATAACGGTGTGCAGAGGCCGGGGATGACAGTGGCTCACCTGCGGGGGCCGGATTCCGCCTCCATCCCCATCCTTCTGGACAACAGGGCATGAAGGCGGCCTGCCGTCCCGACCGTCAATATGCCGAGGACTCCGATCACGAACACTGCCGCGAACACCCCGCTCCAGTATCCCATGTCTGCATACTGCGTAAGGAGGAACCCTATGCCGCCCACCGGCGAGGCGTAGAACTCGGCGGCGACTATGCACATCCATCCTATCCCCAGCCCGATCCTCACCCCGTTCATCACATACGGAAGCGACGCAGGGACGATAACTTTCAGGAACACCTGGGTGTCCGACGCGCCTAGGGTCTTGGCGGCGTCCAGCCATTCTGGCTCCACCTTCATGACTCCGAACATCACGTTGGTGACCATGGGGAAGAACACTCCCACGAACACCACGAGCATCGGGCCTACCTGGTATCCGAACATCACGAGGAAGAACGGCGCCCACACTATGGGGGCCACCGGCCTCATCATCTCGATCAGCGGGTTGGTGAGCTCCCTGAGGAACCTGAAGTACCCTACCAAAAGGCCAAGCGGGACTGTGACGGCCAGCGCGAGCAGGAACCCCTTGACGAAGGTGGCAAGGCTGGACCTCACATAATCTCCGAGGGAGAGGCCCGTCATAAGGTCTCCCTGCGTCCATAGCTTGACGAGAGCTTCAAGCGTCTCCACCGGGGAAGGAAGCAGGGAGAGGTTTGCGTACAGCGCCGTCAGCTCCCACATCAGCAAGAACAAGGACACGGACAGAGCGTACGTTGCCACGGTCCTAGCGAACCTGTGCGCCCGTCGGTTCTCGTCATACCTCAGCAGGGGCAGCGACGCCATGCGCTCAGGCCCTCACCAGTTCGTTGTTTATGGCATCCACTAGGATTGGGGGCTGCCCGGATATCCCGAAGTCGGCCTCGTTGGCCTTCATCGTGGCGACCACGACATGCCCTATTTGCACGAAGGTGCGCTCAAAGTCCAGCCCCACCTCGTCGAAGAACCCCAGCTCGGCCGCCACGTGTATCGGCAACTGGTGGATGTCCCCTCCGATGAGGGCGAACCTCACCGTGAACCTCTCGGTGTAGTCGGGCTTTCCCTTTATCGCCTCTTTAAGGTAGGTGTCCACCACTTGGCGGTCGGCGTATGCCTCGTAGGAGTCGAACCCTAAGTCCTCGACGGTCTTGGTCACGGCGTTGATCCTCTCCAAGTCGCTTGTGATGTACGCTATGTCCCCCTTCAGCGTTTTGAGGGGGTTCGCGCTATCGTCAGCGTCCCCCCATGCGTATTCTATGTCGTAGATGGAATCGGCTATGTCTTGCGTCGTGTACACCGGCCCGGCTATCCTCGCGCCTATGTCCAGTGCCTTGAGGTAGTCAGGGTCGTTGGGGTCTGCCTTCCCCTTCTCCAGCGCATCTATCAGCCACTCGGTCCCTTTGGCTATCGCCCAAAGCGTCCTTACCACCACGTCAGGGTTGGCATCCGCGAAGGACTTGTTGACGCTTACCACGCAACACGTCTGGTGAGGAAACAGGTCGTTGGTAAGGACGGATATCCTGAACGGCGAGTCGCCCTGCACCGTCTTGAGGAGCCTAGGCAGCCCTGTGATCCCCGCGTCTATGATCTTGCTGTCAAGAAGCTGGCCGCCCGAAAGTATGACGTAGTACACGTGCCCGTCTTCGAGAGCCTGCCCGTCTTGGTACGGCACCAGGCGGTATTTTCCTCCGCCGTCGAGCAACGTCTCGACTATGGTCTTCAGCTGGATATGCTGTATGGAGACCACGGACGGCGAAGCGAATATTAGCTTGTTCCAGTTCTCGTGATGATAGTCTATGTCGCCGGGGGCGTTGACCGTGGCGAGGTCCTCCGGGGAGGACAGCCTGTCGCTCTGCCGGTAGAATATGCCGGAACCCCCGGACTCTATGTTGGATATGATGTCTATCTCCGTGTCCCGCGTCCTGTCGTTGAGCAGGAAGAATCCTGCGGCGGATGCCACCAGGATCGCCGCAACGACGAAGACCGTAAGCTTGATGTTGATGCTCATAAATCTCGTTTCCAACTGGTGGGAGCAATATATTAATCCTTTTAGGATTTTAATTCCATGTTGTAAATAAGATTATATCATAGTTTCCATATGTGGATAATATACAACAATTTTGGTTGCTGTAGTCATGGCGCAACCCCTGATAACGGCTCTGCCTCCGCGGCACGGCTTCGTCATGCCGATCTTCAGAAACTGTTAATACGCCGCACCCCCTTGGATGCCTTGAAGCGCCGCAAGGCGGCGCAAGGGATGATTACAATGGCAACATCAACTTCCGTCCGGTCCGTTGTAGAAAGGGCTACAGTGTTCCTCCGCGGGGCGGACATCGCCCGAAGGACACAGATAGACGTGAAAGAGGGGAAGAACACGGCGGTGTTTGCTGGCCTTCCAGCCTCTGTGGACATCGACAGCATAAACGCGTCCGTGGCGTCCGGCGGAGAGCTCGTCAGAGTGTCGCACAGACGCGACAATTTTGTGGATTCGCAGGAGAGCAAGCGCATATCCAAGCTGAGGGCGAGGCTGGAGGGTACCTTGGCCGACACGGCAAGGGCGGAAGCACGGGTGTCCGAGCTGGTCGCCGACCAGAATTTCCTGGCCGAGAACAGGAGGATCGTGGGGGAAGGGGGCGTTAGGCCGGAAGAGCTGAAAGAGATATTCGAATACCACAGGAGCGCGACCCGGGACATCCTGAGCCGAAAGATCGAGGCCGAGAAGGCGCTCAAGGATCTGAAACAGGCTTGCGCCGACATCTCGGCGGAACTGGGGAGCGCGGGCAGGGGCAAGACCTCGGTCTCCGTCTCCGTGGAGATAAACGCGGAAAGGAGCGGCACGGCCGAAATCGTGCTGTCGTACCTCGTCCCCGACGCGCATTGGACCCCTCACCACGAACTTCGCGTGTCGGACGACGGCCGCGTGAGGCTGACGTCGAAAGGAGACATAGTTCAGAACACCGGAGAGGACTGGACCGATGTGAACGTCTCGTTGTCATCAGGTAATCCTGCGACAGGCGGCAACCCACCCATCCTACATCCTTGGAGCATCGACGTCTATTCCCCTCCACAAGCAATCCACGGCAGGTCCAAAAAGATGGCGCTGAGCATGGAGCCTGCACAGGGCGAGTACGAGCTCGCGGACATGGCTGTATTCGAAAGCTCGAGTTGCGAGAAAAAGGCCGTGGAGGTCAGAGAAGGGGACGCATGCATAGAGTTCGAGCTGCCGTTGCCGCTGAGCATCCCCTCCGGCGACGACCCGTACACGGTGGAATTGGCCGCACACGACCTGAAAGCCGATTTGCAGCATTACTGCGTAGCCAAGGAGGACAAGGACGTCTTCCTCCTGGCCAAGATAACAGGCTGGGAGTCGCTGAACCTCCTCAGAGGGGAGACCGGGATATTCCAAGGGAACACATTCATCGGCAGGACGCGGCTGGACCCTGCGAGAGCGACGGACGCGCTGGAGATATCCATGGGCAGGGACTTCGGGGTGCTGGTCAAGCGCGAGAAGGGTAACGACCTATCGTCGAAGGCTTCGTTCGGAAAGAACAACAAGGCCGTTAGGGAATGGAACACGACCGTCACGAACACTAGGAACAGAGAGATAGAGATCAGGCTGGTGGACCAGATTCCCGTGTCTGTGAACAAGAGCGTGACCGTAGAGCCCGTCGAGCTGTCGGGGGCGAACCTCGACAAGGAGACGGGAGAGGTCGTGTGGGTCCTCAAGATGCCTGCTGGAGGGTCCATCAACAAGACGCTGTCCTACGAAGTGTCCTATCCGAAGGACAGCACAGTCTTGTTGGAATGACTGCGCTCGAGGCTTCCTGCAGGTGACATCACTCTTGCAACTGTCGTTCGGCGAACGTGCAATAAAGTTAAATACTATTTACATTATGTAAACTACACATTACATTATGTCTGTTAAAAACGACATTATGTGATGGGATGTGAATACTATGTCTATGGGAGTCAAAGCGGTGAACACAGCATCAGGCGCAGTCATGCTTGCAGCATACATATTGTATGCCATAGGAAAGGACGTGCCTCAGCCGGAAACTTTCGAAAGCCTGGGATCCTGGGCGGAGTTCATGCTCGCCTTCATGGGGATGGCGATAGTCGTGATGATTGCAGTGAACGTGGTCTATCACATCGCATTCTCCGTCAGGATTGCAGTGAAGAGCCAGGGATCCGATGACGAGGAAGTGTGCAGAATGGTGTCGGCCTCGTTAGTCGAGGACGAGATGGGAAAGCTCATCGATCTGAAATCCATGCGGGTCGGATACGCCTGTGCCGGCATCGGAATCGTCTTGACGTTGGCCGTGCTAGCATACGGGAATTCGCCGATATTGGCTTTGAACATCATGTTCGTGTCGCTCTTCATGGGGATGATCGCGGAAGGCCTCTTCGCCTGCCGCATGTACACGGGGGGAGTCCGTCATGACTGACAAGCTGATCATCACGAACAACATCCGGAAGCTTCGATTCTTGAAGAACGAGATGACGCAGCTGGACCTCGCGGAGAGGGTGAACGCCTCCAGACAGACCATCATTGCCTTGGAAGCTGGAAAGTACACGCCGTCGCTGGAGCTCGCGTTCAAGATAGCGAACGCGTTCGGAGTGGATGTGGGCGAGGTGTTCGAGTGTCACGCGGATGTTGAAAAATGAGCGACGTCGCAAGACAAGAGCCGGGGGAGGCGCGTGACGAGCTTCGAATTGCATGCGACCGGCCTGGTTTCATATCCAAAATTTAAATCGGATGAACACATACACGCACATATGACAAAAGTCGCGCCCTCGCTCCTGTCCGCTGACTTCTCGAAGTTGGGGTCGGAGGTCGAACGCATCGAAAGGGCCGGCGCCGACTGGGCGCACTTGGACGTCATGGACGGGATGTTCGTCCCCAACATAACCATAGGCCCTTCCGTGATCGGATCTATCCGCAACGTCACCAAGATGCCTTTCGACGTCCACCTCATGATAGAGGACCCTTCGCGCTATGTGGACGCGTTCGCAAAAGCCGGCGCGGACATGCTTACAATACACACCGAAGCCAGCGGCGACACGGGGGCCGCTCTGATGAAGATACGCGACCTCGGCCTCAAAGCGGGGATAACGTTGAATCCGCCCGCCCCGGCGACCGACCTTGACGGTTATCTTGACATGGTTGACCTCGTTTTGATAATGACCGTCCAGGCCGGGTTCGGAGGACAGTCGTTCCAAGAATCGGGGCTTAAGAAGATCGCATACGTGAGGGAGTATGCCGAAGCCCACAACCCGAAGCTGGAAATCTCCGTCGACGGCGGCATAAACCGCGAAACAGGGAAAAGATGCGTGGACGCGGGCGCGACCGTCCTTGCGGCGGGCAGCTCGCTCTTCAGGCTGGGCGACATGGCATCCGAGATAGCGCTGTGGAAGAGCTTCGGCCCGGACGCGGGGGTGTGAATGCATGGGGGTCAATCTTTCAGGGCTCACCGAGTTCGACACCGTCGACCTTTCCGACCTCAACGGCAAGAGCGTCGCCGTCGACGCGTACAACACCCTGTACCAGTTCCTTTCGATCATCAGGCAGCCTGACGGCTCCCCGCTTTGCGACAGCCGCGGCAGGGTCACTTCGCATCTGTCCGGGATACTCTATCGCACGACAAACCTCATCGGGCAGGGCATCGAGCCGTCGTTCGTCTTCGACGGGAAGCCGCACGCCCTGAAGAAGGCGACGCTTGACGGGCGCAAGGAGAGGAGGGAGAAGGCGACTGCCGAGTGGGAGGAGGCCCTTGAGTCCGGAGACGTCAAGAGGGCGTACTCCAAGGCGCAGCAGACGTCGAAGATGACTCCCGAGATCAGAGGGTCCGCCAAGGAGCTAATAGGGTATCTTGGCCTTCCGATGATAGATGCCCCCTCCGACGGAGAGGCGCAGGCCGCGTACATGTGTAAGAAGGGCGACGTATGGGCCGCCGCGTCGCAGGACTTCGACTCGATCCTCTTCGGCGCGCCGATGCTCGTAAGGAACCTGACCGTCACCGGGAGGAGGAAGATTCCCGGAAAGGACCAGTACAAGGAAGTCTGCACCGAGGTCATAAGCTCCCAGGCGTTCTTGGACACGCTCAACGTCACCAGAGAGCAGCTGGTCGATGCCTGCATCCTCATGGGAACGGACTTCAACACCGGAATCGCAGGGATAGGGCCGAAGAAAGGCCTGAAGCTGATAAGGGACCACGGCGACATAGAGCATGCGTTGGCACATCTCGGGAAGGAGGTCCCGGAGCATCAGGAGGTGCGCGACATCTTCCTGCACGGCGAATACACCGACGACTACGACGTGAAGCCTGGAAAGGTGGACAGGCAGGCCGTCATAGACATGCTGAAAGGATACGACTTTTCCGAGGAACGGATAACTGGCACCTTGGACAGGATCGAGGACTCCAGAAAAGCGGCCGACGCGCGGAGAAGGCAGAAGTCCTTGGATTCTTGGTTCTGACCGCCGATGTGGCGACGTCCCTGACGCCTGCGGCTTTCGATATCCATACTTTTTGACATTATATGCAAAAATATTTTGTATTACGATTCATATCGCATTCCATAAAAGAAGTACTCCGCAAAAGGTATCTCTCTCGCCTCATGCGGGATAAGGACCGCAAGCATCTGGTCAAGATAGTAACCGGGATCAGAAGATGCGGAAAGTCGACGCTCATGACGCAGTTCATGCGGCTCCCGAAAGAATCCGGAGTTCCCGATGAAAACATAATCGCCCTCGATGCGGAATCGTTCGAATCCGACGGCAATGACTACTCCTTCCTGTATGGCAAAGTCGAAGAAAAGCGTGTCGAAGGCCGGACGTACGTCTTCATAGACGAAATTCAGAGGATACCCGGATGGGAACGCGCCGTGAACGCGTTCATGGTGGATTTCGATGCCGACATATACATCACGGGATCCAACGGTCGCCTTCTCTCGACAGAGCTGTCCACGCATCTGTCGGGACGTTGCGTCCAGATTGCGATGCTCCCCTTCTCTTTCGAGGAATTCGTAGAGATTGGCGGCGGCTCCCGTTCGAAGGAGCATTTGTTCAACGAATACGTGCGCAAAGGGTCGATGCCCATAATAAACGTGAACGCCCCCGAAAGCGGCATCAAAGAGACGCTTGTCGGGGTGTTCAACACAGTAGTGGTGAAAGACGTGCTGGTCCACATGGGCGCTTTGGACATGTCGAAGATAGAGGGCGTCGCAAGATTCCTGTTTTCCAATGTGGGAAACACGACGAGCATCCATAACATCGCCGTGAACATGGGCGAGGACGACCGTGCGGTGAGAAGATGTGTAGAGTCTTTGACGGACGCTTATGTCATACACAAGGCAAAGGTTCGACATCAGGGGAAAGAAGCTGTTGAAGGCCCTGGAGAAATATTACGTCGCAGATACAGGCATGAGGAACGCCGTCTTGGGCATGTCGTCGAGAGAGGACGACCCCCGGCTGATCGAGAACATAGTGTATCTTGAGCTGATGAGACGCGGCTATGAAGTCGCCGTGGGGAAGTTCGGGGATTCCGAAGTGGATTTCGCCGCCACCAGGGACGGAGCCGTCGAATACTGCCAGGTTTCAAGGTCCATCGTCAGC
Source organism: Candidatus Methanoplasma porotermitis (assembly GCA_031290095.1). GTDB lineage: Archaea > Thermoplasmatota > Thermoplasmata > Methanomassiliicoccales > Methanomethylophilaceae > Methanoplasma > Methanoplasma porotermitis. Next base: position 12,966 of record JAITOF010000029.1, on the reverse strand, counting down.
GACAGCACATACGACAGGGAGGTGTGTCCGTTGAACGGGATCAGAGACCATCGCAAAAAGACCATGTTGACTTTGGACGGCTTCCTGAGCAACGTGCCCGACAGAATTATTCACAAGAACGTCGTCGACTGGCTCACGGAAGAGTGATAACGTCCGTCGTACGCAGATTACATGCCGACGACGAGACGTGGGGGGTCGACGCGCACGCGTTCTGGATTAACTATATAACAAAGCGACAGATTCCCGCATCACCGCCAGGCATGATTTACCCGGCGCGAGAGGATTAGCGATGATAAAGCAGGTCCGTGCGAACTACGACGCGCCGAAGATAGAGAAGGAGATCCAGGAATTCTGGAGATCCGAGCATGCTTACGAGACTACCAAGGAGCTCAGGTCCAAAGGGGAGAAGTTCTACTTCTTGGACGGCCCCCCTTACACCACAGGGTCCATCCACCTCGGGACGGCGATGAACAAGACCGTCAAGGACATCATGATCAGGTATTGGAGGATGAAGGGGTACAACGTCCGCGACCAGCCCGGATTCGACATGCACGGCCTGCCCATCGAGGTCCAAGTGGAGAAGAAGATCGGCGTGCACTCCAAGAAGGAGATAGAGGAGATCGGCATCGACAAGTTCGTCGATACCTGCAAGAAGTTCGCCAACGAGCTACGCATAAGCATGACCGAGCAGTTCAAGCAGCTCGGAGTGTGGATGGATTGGGACAACCCCTATCAGACGCTTCGCCCGGATTTCATCGAGTCCGCATGGTGGACAGTCCAGATGGCGTACTCCAAGGGGCTCCTCGGCCCTGCCGACAGGGTCGTCACCTGGTGCCCAAGATGCGAGACCGCTCTCGCCGAGGCCGAAATCGAATATTGGGATGAGACCGACCCCTCTGTCATGGTCCGGTTCCCGCTGGAAGGCGAGCCTGACGTGTCGCTCGTGATATGGACCACCACCCCTTGGACTCTTCCGTCCAACATGGCAGTCGCCGCGCACCCCGAATCGACATACGTCAGAGTCAAGCTCTCGGGGTCCAAGGGCGAGGAGACCGTCGTCTGCATGGAGACTAGGATCGATCATGTGATGAACGCCGGCGGCTACGAGAGCTTTCAAGTCGTCGAGAAATGCATCGGCAGAGACCTCGAAGGCCTGAAATACGTCCCGCCGTTCGACATCTCCCCCGATGCCCTGAAAAGAACCCGGAACACCTACAGCGTGGTGCTCGCCGATTACGTCGAAGACGACAACACTGGCCTGGTCCACACCGCGCCCGGGTTCGGCCCCGACGACTATGAGACTGGAAAGAGGTACGGGCTGATCCCGTTCTGTCCCGTCGGAGAGGCGGGAAGGTTCAACGACGACTTCCCCATGATGACAGGGAAGAAGGTCAAGACCGCCAACGACGACATCGTGAGATACCTCGGCGAGAAGGGAGTCATCCTCAATTCCGGCAAGATGAAGCACAGGTACGGACACTGCTGGAGATGCAAGTCCCCGATCATATACAGGAACACGCGCCAGTGGTTCATCGACATACCAAAAGTCAAGGACAAGATGCTCGATGAGATCGACCGCGTCAAATGGGTGCCCGACTGGGCAGGCGCCGCCAGAGAAAGGAACTGGGTAGAGGGCGCCAGAGAATGGTGCGTGACCCGTCAGAGGTATTGGGGCATCCCCCTCCCCGTGTGGGAGTGCGAGTGCGGCAACGTTCGTGTCGTGGGACAGTACGGAGAGCTCCGCGACGGGAAAGGGTACACGGAAGGGATGGACCCCCACCGCCCATGGATAGACGGAGTGACGTTCGAATGCGACAAATGCGGAAAGACCATGCGGAGGGTGAAAGACGTGATGGACGTCTGGTTCGACTCCGGCGTCGCCGCCTGGGCGCAGATGGGCTATCCCGCAAAGAAAGACGAGTTCGAGACCTGGGGCGGCAAAGGGCGCTTCATCGTCGAGGCGCACGACCAGACCAGAGGCTGGTTCTACACCCAGCTCGGCGCGGGGACGGTGTCGTTCGGACATGCTCCGTACGACGAGGTGATGATGCACGGATGGGTTCTGGACCCAAAAGGACAGAAGATGTCGAAGTCCCTCGGCAACGTCATCGAGCCTTTGGAGATCATCAACGATCTGGGGGCGGACTCGCTCAGGTTCTACATGGTGAAGGCAAACGCCCCTTGGGACGACACTGCGTTTCAGAAGGACGGCCCCAAGAACGCAAGGAAGGTGCTCAACACCTATTGGAACGTCGTGAACTTCGCATCCACGTACATGAGCATCGACAGGTACGACCCGGGCGCGCATACGGTCGAATCGGTGCGCGGGCACCTCAGGGACGAGGACAGATGGATGCTGTCCCGTACCGAGAAGCTCAAAAAGTCTGTGACAGACGGGCTGGAGGCGAGGGAGCTGCACAAGGTCGCCCGTGCAACAGAGGATTACATAATGGAGGACCTCTCCAGATGGTACGTCCGCCTTGTAAGGGACAGGAGCTGGGCGGACGATGCCGGCTCGGCGGGCGACAAGGTCGCCTCGTACTTCACCCTCCACTATGCAGTCATGACTGCCGCACTTGTTCTCGCGCCTATAGCTCCACACATATCCGAGGAGGTGTACCGGCACATGGGCGGAACGAAGCTTTCGGTACACATGGAAGACTGGGTCGTCTGCGACGAGTCACTAATAGACGAAGGGCTGGAGCACAGCATGCTCCTGATTCAGAACATAATCGAGATCGTTGCGTCCGAAAGGGCGAAGATGGGCAGCAAGCTCAGATGGCCTCTGAAGCAGGTCTCCGTCCGCGGCAACGACGCCAGCGTGAACGATTCCGTCAGGGTCTTTGACGGCGTGCTCGCCCAGCAGGGCAACATCAAGAGCATCGTCTACGGCGACGGCCCGGGAGAGACCGCGCCCTTCAGCGAAGGGACGTTGGCTATAGACTTCGACGTCACTCCCGAGATCGAGGCTGAAGGCTACGCCAGGGAGCTGATTCGCAGGATACAGCAGATGAGGAAGGACATGAAGCTCAACGTGGAGCAGTACGTCAACTGCGACGTAAGCGCCGAGCCACGCCTCGTCAGGCTGTTCGACGATTGGAAGGACCACATATCCGGCGAGGTCAGAGCCAAGAAACTGGTTTTCACGGACAGCCCCGGCGGAGACGAAGTGAAGACTTGGGACGTGACCGGCAAGGACGTCACCATCGGCATAAGCGCCGCAGAGCAGTGAGCAAGACGGCGGGCCGGGACCCGCCGTCGATAATTTTTTGGACCCTCCGAGGGGGAGATCTTTCTTTCAAAAATCCGCACAAAGCGACAAGGGGCCGAACCTGTCGAGACAAGGCTTAACAACTCATTCAGACATGTCCTTCGGGAGACAAATACGGTGGACCGAACAAAGGGAGATGTTTTCACCAAGCCATGGATAGTCGACTTAATGTTGGACGTCAGCGGGTACACTTCCGATAAAGACTTGGGTTCCGTCAGACTGCTTGAACCGTCCTGCGGTTGCGGAGCTTTTCTTTCGCGAATCACGGAGAGGCTGTGCGAGTCTGCACAGAGGTTTGACCGTCCTCCATGCGACCTCCTGAAGTCGATTACTGCCTTCGATATCGACGGAGACAGTGTTGCAAAAAGCAGGATCCTTGTGTCAGAGGTGCTCGAATCGCACGGATGGGGCTCCCGCGACGCGGGGGTTGCTGTAGGGGAATGGGTCCGCCAGTCGGACTTTCTTCTTGCAAATACAAGAGGATACGGTTTGGTCATAGGCAATCCACCTTATGTGAGGTCGTCCAATATTCCTCGTGAGTTACGCAGAAGATATATCGACGCTTTTGAGACTTTGACGTTTGGCACCGACCTTTTTGTGGGTTTCATAGAAGCGGGACTAAAGTCGTTGTCATCCGACGGGAGGCTGTGCTATATCTGTGCAGACCGGTGGATGCAAAACTCGTATGGCAAAAAGTTACGCAAATTCATCGTCGAGAACCATCATATGGACCTCATATGCAAAATGCATGAAACAGACGCTTTTGAAAACAAAGTGGGCGCATATCCTGCCATCATCCTTGTAAACGGGTCTTCAGAGACTAAGTACGTGGACTGCTCAAAACAGTTTTCTCCTAGTGACGTGGCCGCGCTTCGCGAATCCGCCCTCGGATCCACAATAAATACAAACGGCAATTTCACAACTGTCGTGATACCTTCATTCAAGAAGGACGGCTCCCCTTGGACGTTGGCCAACAGGAGCGTACTTGACTGGATGCGTAAGACTGAAGGATTCCCCGTGCTCGAAGAAAGTGGAGTGAACATGGGGATCGGTGTTGCCACTGGAGAAGACGAGGTTTTCATCACCGATGACGGGGACCTTGTGGAATCCGACATAATGGTCCCTCTATTGTGCAATAGCGACATCAAGCACAACGTCCCTCCAAAAACGCCATCCCACTGGCTGGTGAATCCTTGGGACCGCGACGGGACCCTTGTCGATCTCGACCTGTATCCTATGTTGAGGTCATACTTTGAGTCCAACCGAGGCCGTCTTGAGGACAGACATGTAGCCAGAAAGAATTCTCAATGCTGGTACAGGACCATCGACAAAGTCAAACCGTGGCTCAGGGCCTCGAAAAAACTGTTGTTCTCTGACATGGCCCTCCGGTCCGAGCCCGTTCTGGACAACGGAAGCTATTATCCCGATCACAATCTTTATTGGATGACTTCCGACACATGGGACCTCGAGGTGCTCGGCGGCATCCTCATGTCGGAGCAAACAGAATCCGTGCTGGATGCCGTCGGCGTGAAAATGCGTGGAAGGACCATGAGGTTCCAAGCACAGTACCTTCGCATGCTCCGCGTGCCGTTCCAATCCGATATGGACGAAAGCGTGAGGAACGATCTGAAAGAAGCCTTTTGCAACAGGGATAGGGTTCTTGCCACCAAGGCTGCGGCCGAAGCATACGGGGCAGGGGCACCGCTGTGAGAGACGACATAAAAGCTTCGATTCTGGACTCGTTCGCTAAAAGAGAAAAGGCAGCGGAGCTGCAGGTCGAAAAGGGCATCGTCGATGTGGGGTTGCGTTCGCAGGTCACTTCTGGAAAACATCTGGACAGTCTTGTCAGGGCGATTGTCAGAGATTTGTGCGACCTCGGACTTAGCCCTGCCGAAATACTGACGGGAAACCGCAGGACCAAGCTCCCCGGATGGTTCAGAGCGACGAAGAGATGGGACATCCTTGGGTTTTCTGGCAACGAGCTTGTGACAGCGATCGAACTCAAATCGATATACGGATCATATGGCAACAATCTCAACAACCGTGCGGAGGAGTCGATTGGAGGCGTCGTCGATGCCAGGTATGCCGTCGAGGCAAACCTCATGAACTGCTCTTCGCCGACGTTCGCATATGTGCTGATCGTCAAGAAAGACGCAGAGTCTTCAGGAATGTGCAAAAATCCAAATGAGCCTCGTTTCAATGTAGACCGGGTGTTTCGCGACAAGTCTTACGTCGAAAGATTCATGGTGTTATGTCGGAGGCTCCGTGATAGGGGGCTGTATGACGTGTTTGGTTCGTTGTAGCGGACCCACACACGAACTCCGTCGAAGAACCCGATCCCGACCTGAGTTACGAAAGATTCATTGCCAAGATTGGGGAGAGGGTGGCACGCCTCTCTCCCGATGAAGCCTCATGAGGGCTCAGCCGCTCCGTCGTCGATCCAGATTTCATTTCAAGGTTGCCAGCATGGCCGCGACCACGCTGTATGTGAGCGGCACCGTCTCCTGCGCCATATCTTCAAGGGCGTGCAGGTCCACCCACGCGAAGCCCGTGTTCTCATGGTTGAGAATCGGGTCGGCCCTGTCGAGCCTGTAAAGGAACGGGAACACCTCCCAGACCGTGTCGTCCCTTCTGACGTAGACTGGAGACAGACGCGCGTCTGGCTCTGACACCAAGATTTGCGTCTCCTCGAATAACTCTCTTTTGGCCGCGTCTGCGGCGTCTTCTCCGGCCTCGATCTTCCCGGCAACCAGCGACCAGGCGCCCGGGAACGTCCTCGCAACGGCCGGCCGTCTGAGGAGCAACGTCTTTCCTTCCACGACGATGGCGGAGCTCACGACCTTCACGTGCCTGACGTTCTTTATGTCTATCGTTCCCGCATCCCCGTCCACGGCAACCTCGTCGCCGTCCAGGATGACGTCGGTGTCCACGGAGTCCACCATAGGCACGGACGATATCACCGCGCCTGTTGTGACTATCGTCTCAGCCTCCCTGTTGACGATGGCAGAGGGGGCCTTGCCGTGAACCATGAGGTCGTACACCACGAAGGACCCGACCGTGCTCCCTTTGCCTTTTGGGAACACGAACACTTTTCCAGAGATGTTCTTCTTCGACCCTATGTTCAGGTCTCCTGTGGAGCCGCTCACGCCGCCCAGGAAGCTGAACGCCTCGTCCACCTTCACAACGAGGCCTTCCGCCTTGCCCGGCGATATGGCACGCCCTTTGATGATCATATCACCATCTCCATCAGCTTGGACACGTCGCGGCATATCGCTTTCTGGGAGCATAGCGTCGGAAGGTAGTTTCCTGCTTTGGCGGAATTGGTGCCGGTGCGCTGGAACACGCCCTCGATCGGAGCTACCACCATGCATGTGTCGGCGAGCACGGGGCCGAACTCCTCCAAAACCTTCACTTCGTCCTTGCACCTCTCCCTGACCTCAGAGGAGGTGCAGAACCATATCTCGATGTCTTTGTTCCTCTTCTTTTTGCCTTTGAGGAACGCGGCTATGTCCTTCACCTCCTTGACGCTGAGATGAGGGCATCCGAGGGCGATTAGCTGAACGTCGTCGGCTGTGTTCAGCTTGTCGTAGGCAGAGTCCAATTCTTTCTTCCCGATGTGTATCGTTTCCAGTCCTTCGAGATCGAATTTACTAGCCTCGGGCGTGACGCCTTCGACGTGATACAACGCCACGGACCCTGACGCGGCCATGGCGGCGGACATGGTCTTGGCATCGTCGACTCCCGGTTTAATCCCTCTGAAGTACGGCACGCCTCCGCCTATGGCCATGCCCACTGCCTGCCCCAGCATGGAGTGGCCGAACACGGTCCCGTCTATCTCGGCGTCTATGACCACTGTCGGTTTTCGGTTGTCGTCGAGATGGAGGCCGTAGTTCGCCGTCCTTCCTGTTATTGCGGCGGCCAGCGCGCCCGGCCCTCCCTCGCGGTTGGTCCTGGCGCCTATGAACGAGTTGACGAACGACAGCGCGGAGGACTCCGCCCATGCGACGTGGTCCCCGAGCTTCGGGACGTTGCCTCCGAGGTACGGGGTGCAGGAGCATGTGGTCCTGACGCCCATCCTGCCGTACAAATCTATTATCTTCAGTTGCTTGTTCGCAAAATCGGGAGACACGTGCATCTCCTTCCATCTCTCCCTGTCCATCCCCACGGGGTTCAGAGTGGACGGGACAGCCACCTTCGAGCCGCCGGATGCCAGGTCTCCTAGGTACTTCATGCCGCCATCCCCTATCGTCTTATAGGATGCGCCAGAAAGGTGCGCGGACGTTATCTTCACGAGGCCCTCCGCCCCGTAGACCTTGCCGAGAGCGACGACAAGCTCCATCGCCTTGCGGGCGCCTTCTCCGGACTCTCCGTCCAGCGTCGCCTCTTCCTCCCGGGTGAGATGCATGCCTCCGCCTCACTGCGGCACGAGCGCCCTGAGGCAGTACGGTATGTTCTTCATCGTGTCCCTGTGGAACTCTACGCATGCGGTGCAGTCTTCGTGCCTGGGGCAGTCGTTCTTGGGGCAGTTGCATTTTACGTCGGCCATGACAAGAGATAAAAATATGATAGTTAAAAGGTTTTTTGCGTCGTCTTGCGACGGAAACCGTTCACGTCCGCTTCTTTATCGCGTCAGTGAGCCCTCCGCCAGCGATTATAGTGCCGGCGGTCAGTATAGCTGTCGCGACAGCGATCGCAGGAGCCCCGACGTCGCCATCGACTACGAGGCCCGTACTGAAGTTCACCACGAACGCGAGTATGACGAAGTACACGACCGCAAAGATTATGTAGATTATCAGTGCGACGACTGCGTCCACCACGCTTTTCACATCCATGTTCTCACTTCCAGGTCCCTTTCAGAGACCGACCCATAAATTCGCGGTCGGGCTATTTAACGGTGGCCGAGCAACTGATATTATATACATGGCACAAGCGTCCTTCGCGTCTCACATATGAGGGGCCGACCACCGATGTGCGCCTCTTCTCCTTGACCTTCAGATGGGAGTTGAGACGCACGAGCTCCAGCCAAAATCCAATGTTTCTGCAACATAGTCAAAAATGGGCCGGCCAGATGAGTTTGGCGGACCCGCCGAGATTCGAACTCGGGTCTAGAGCTCCGGAGGCTCCTATGCTATCCAGGCTATACTACGGGTCCGTGTTTCCCGAAAATCCAGAGATGAAGGTTGTTTGCCGGGGTTAGATGGTCCCCGGCGATCCTGAGGCCCCGTCTTGAGAGGGAGGGAGCCGAATGAAGATTGTCCAGGCTCACTCTTTCTTGCCGAACTCGGTGTACCCGCACTTGCCGCAGGACACCCTGTCCTTGTGGGCCGCCATGAACACCCCGGGCCCGCACTTGGGGCAGACCGGTTTCGTCCTGACGAGCTTGCCGCCGTCCGTCTTGTAGGAGTCGCCCTTGCTCTTGGCCTTCTTCTTCTCCTTCTTAGCCGGTGCTTTCGCTGCTGCTGCCATTCGAATCACTCCTTCTTCTCGGGGGGCTTGTAGGCGTTCTCGTCGACTATGCCGTTCCTTGCGAGCTTGTATGCAGGCTCGTATTCAAGGACGGATTTCTTGTTCTTGTATACTTTGGCGTATCCCTTGGACTTGCCGATGCCATACACTGACTCGATGCTGTCGACGATGACCAGGTCCCTCTTGGTTTTCTCTTTCTTAGCTATCTCTTCTGCGACGACGTTCCTTCCGGGCGTCGTCCCGCCGACATGATCGATCTCGAAATGGATCTCGGTCCTGTCCTGCAGAGGATTTTCCTTCTTGTTCGTTATTTCTATCTTCATTCTGACTCCTCCGTCATGCCTATGAGCAGTTGAGCTTCTTTGCGGATCGACTCGTCCGTGGTGACGAGCTTCATCCCCTTTCCCGGCCACCCGTAGATGATGTTCGTGCCTTCGGGAGACAGGAGGATGCACGGTATGACCGCCAAGTCCTCCTCGCCTTCCACACGGATCAGCCCGTGGCGCCCGTCCAAAGCGTTTCTCACCGCGTCGGAGAGCGCCTCGGTTATCATTCCTGCTGGGTTCTCCACTACGGTCTCCTTCCATCCCTTGCTTGCCACAAGGTCTGCGAACTCGGTCATCTCGCGCCTCTCGGTCATCCCGTCATAGACGGAAAGATCGGGCACGATCCCGTGCCTCCTCGCCGTGAGCGATACCACGTCGCCCACTGTGATGAGTTTGTGTTTGGTGTCGACAGACGACAGCTCGTCCTCTTGCAGGTCCCTGCCGAAAGGAACCTTGAACAGGCCCCTTTTGGAATCAGGCACCCTCCTGTCTGCCATGTCAACGGACCTTCAGGGCATATTTGCCGTTGGCAGATATGCTCATCCTCTTGGCAATCTCTGATTTCTCGAAATCGACGACCGCCACGAAGCCTTGCCATTCCCTCGAGGTCTGGCCACCGCACCTAGGGCAAGTGTCTTCTTCAGATATCAGGCTGCACTGTTTGCATGCCCTGTATGCCGGGCCCGCCATCAGGCATCACCCTTCGCATTTGCTTCTTTTGCATCGGCTTTGGCCTGTTTGTTCTTGCGATCGTCCTCCAGCCACTGCAATTTGCCCAAGCCGGGCTGGCGCATGGTAAGTCCGATCTTGCTGTCCTGAGGCTCCTTCTCGTTCAGGTCTATGCTGACTATCCTTGCCTTGACGGTGTCTCCGACGGCGAGGATCCTGCCTGTGTCCTTTCCGATAAGCCTCTGGTTCGTCTCGTCGATATCGACGCGGTCATCCATGACTTGGCTGATGTGAAGCAGGCCGTCCAGCGGTCCGAATCTTATGAACGCGCCGAATTTGAGGATCTCGACAACCTGCCCTTCGATGATCTCGTTGTCCTTTGGCTTGAAGACCACCTGTTCGTATCTGACGGTCTGGTAGACCGCTCCGTCGCCGTGGACGATTCGACCGGGGCCGACAGGCCTCACGCTCTTGATGAGAACGGTCACCGCCTTGTCCTCGCCAAGTTTGCCCTCGAACGTGTCCCATGTGAGGGCGTCGATCACTTTCTCGATGTCCTCGTCAAGTTTCGCCGGCGGAATGCGCACTATCCTCTCGGCCTCAGTCAGCATATACATGGATGGTCCTCTAGGATGCAGGGATTATGGCGCACTTATATAAATCCATTCGTCCGCCTTATAATAAATAAAGGTAGGAGGGTCGCCCCTCCTTTGAAGTTTGTCAGACGACTACCACGTACAAGACCGCAGTCACCAGACAAATGGTGGACAGCAACTTCACAAGCACGTGGATCGAGGGGCCTGCGGTGTCCTTGAAGGGGTCTCCGACCGTGTCTCCGACGACTGCCGCCGCATGGGCGAACGACTTCTTGCCGCCGTGGTGGCCCGACTCGATGTACTTCTTCGCGTTGTCCCAGGCCCCTCCCCCGTTGTTTAGGAAGTTCGCCATGAAGATGCCGACCCCGGTGCCCACCATTATGAGCGCCCCGACGGCCATGTAGGCTATCTCGGGGAACAGGATGCGGTATATCACGCCGAACGCCACGGGAACGAGTATCGGAAGGAGTGCGGGAGCGACCATCGCCCTCAGGGCGCCGCGCGTCGCTATATCGACGCACTGCGCGTAGTCTGGCTCGGACGTCCCCTCCATGATGCCTTTGTCCTCGCGGAACTGCCTGCGGACCTCTTCGATCATCTCGCCCGCCGCCGTTCCGACGGCGCGTATGGCAAGAGACGTGAAGAACGCGACTAGCACGATCCCGATGAGCCCGCCGACGAATATCAGCGGGTCTCCGAGGTTCACTACGAACACCGCTGCCAGAGGCACGTCCAAAATTTCGGCCACTATCTCGAAGTAGGCCGCGAACAGGAGGAACGCCGCAAGTGCCGCAGAGGCCATGGCGTATCCTTTCGTGAGGGCCTTGGTCGTGTTGCCTGCGGAATCCAGCTTGTCCGTCCTGTTCCTGACCTCCTCGGGCTGGTTGGACATCTCGACGATTCCGCCGGCGTTGTCCGTTATAGGCCCGAACGTGTCCTCCGCGAGGATGAACGCGGACGAGGCAAGCATAGCTATAGTGCCGACGGCAGTGCCGTACAGCCCGTAGATAGACACCCCGCTGAAGAGGTCTCCGCCCGCAGGGTCCGCGGCGTTGCCGAGGACGTATGTTCCGACGATGGCGATGGCGATGCAGATCATCGGGAGGACAGTCGATTCCATTCCGATGGATATGCCGTATATCACGTTGGTCGCAGGCCCTGTCTCGGATGCCTGCGCGATGCTCTTGACTGGCTTGTGGTCGCCGGTGTAGTATTGCGTCAGGTACACGATGGCCAGGCCGAGGGCGATGCCCACGATCCCGGTCCCGAAGTAATAGTACCATCCGTCAGGTATGTCTTCATGCAGGAGGACGTAGGTGGTCACTGCAAGGAACACGACGACGAGCGCTATGGTCAGGTAGTATCCGACGTTCAGCGATTTGCACACGTCGGCGTCGTCGTCCTTTATGCGGACGACGCTTATGCCTACGAGGGATGCTATGAGCCCGAAAGCCATGAGGACGAACGGCAGGAATATCCAGTTCTCGGAGAGCACCTGGGGGGCTGTCGCGACAACCGCCGTTCCTATGATCATCGAGCCGATGATCTCTGCCGCCGTGGACTCGAATATGTCTGCTCCGCGGCCTGCGCAGTCGCCGACGTTGTCTCCCACGAGGTCGGCGATTACCGCCGGGTTCCTAGGGTCGTCTTCAGGTATGCCTGCCTCGACTTTTCCGACGAGGTCTGCGCCGACGTCGGCGGCTTTGGTGTATATGCCACCGCCAAGCTGGGCGAACAGGGCCGCGAAGGATGCGCCGAACGCATATCCCACCACAGCGTGAAGCGTGTCCGTCATCGAGTCTCCGCCGATGAGCGCGTTGTACACGACGACGACGGTGAACAGCCCTCCGAGGGAGAGCAGGGAGACCACATTTCCTGCAATCGCCCCTCCGCGGAACGAGCAGATGAAGGCATCGTTGAACGATCTTCTCGCAGCGCTTGCAGTCCTTATGTTGGAGTTGACCGAGACCCTCATCCCTATGTAGCCGGAAAGGATGGAGAAGCCTGCCCCTATGAGGAACGCGACGGCCACTGTGTAGTTAAGATATTTGGCGAAGTCTCCGCCTGCGGCGAAGCCGACGATCGCAATCACGATTGCGAGAATTATGCTGATGATTCCTATCGTCTTGTACTGGCGCCTGAGATATGCCATGGCGCCGGTCTCGATTGCGTTGGAGATCTTCTGCATCTCAGGGGTCCCTTTGTCCTTGGACCAGATATCCTTGAAGAAATACAGAGCGAACAACAACGCAACGATGGCCGCGATGGGAACCATGAACAACAGATTGTTTACATCAAGTATGTCGATCATTGGTTTTTACCCCGATGTGTCACTTGTTGCGCGATATCGTTAATCTATATAATACTTAAAGGAAAAACGACTGTGTTTCAGGTTCTTTTCAGAATCCTGCGAGCTACGCGGATACGACAGGGCGCGAAAACGGAACCAACGGCCCTGTCGGGAGGCGAGAGCGCTCCTCGCGCTGACGCATGCGTTCGAACACCCCCCGAGGCGGTCGTGCGTAATTGACACTTCCGCCCCGCAAACCCTGTTTCTTGGATTTGACCGCGGCCATGAATTCAGTCCGACGGGGGGCTTCGGGACGGGGCTTATGCGAACGGGCCCGGATCCAGGCCC
>JAITOF010000013.1 GCA_031290095.1 Candidatus Methanoplasma porotermitis | reverse complement strand
CAAAGAGCGCATATATCAGAAAAAACAGTAAAATATCAACAATATTCATCAGAAAAAACAGTCAAACACTGTGATTATTCATCAGAAAAAACAGATTATTTTTATACTGGCATCATGGTGGCACTATTGTGAGAAGAAAGTTCGACGACCGCCTCCTGAGATGGAAAGATGCCAAGGACAAGACGTGTCTTCTGGTCAAGGGCGCAAGGCAGGTCGGCAAGACATACTCTATCGAGAGCTTTGGCAAGAGCAATTACGAGACATACGTCTACATCAACTTCGAGACCGACAGGGACGCGTGCAGGATATTCGATGGAAACCTGGACGCAGACACGGTTGTCATGAACCTGACGGCCAAATTCCGCGACAAACGGCTCATGCCGGGCAAGACGCTGATATTCTTGGACGAGATACAGAGCTGTCCCAACGCAAGAGTGGCGCTCAAGCCGCTGGCTATCGACGGGAGGTTCGATGTCGTCGCGTCCGGGTCTCTGCTCGGGCTGAACTTCGGCAAGGTGTCGTCGTTCCCCGTGGGGTACGAGACGGTCGTGGACCTCAATTCCATGGACTTCGAAGAGTTCCTCTGGGCGCTCGGCTACGACGAATCCTTCGTCTCCAACATCAGATCTGCAGTCGTCGAGAGACGACCCATGGACGAGTACCTTCTGAAAAGGATGGAAGAGCTGTTCAGGTGGCATGTGATCGTCGGAGGGATGCCGGAGGCTGTCGGGAAGTTCGCGGAGACCGGCGACTTCCGGCAGGTGTACGAGATCCAGAAGAAGATCACGTCAGGATATCTAGACGACGTGACGAAATATGCCGTCGGGAGGGAGGCGAAGGCAAGAAGCTGCTTCGAGTCCATACCCGCCCAGCTGTCCAAGCGGAACAAGAAGTTCGTCTTCGGCGAAGTGGACGGCAAGAGCGGGGCGGGCGTCAGAGAATACGAGAGCGGGATCAGGTGGCTCCTCGACGCCGGGATAATCAACTGCTGCCACAACCTTCAGGAGCCGGCGCTGCCTCTCGCGGTCAACAAGAGGTTCAACGTGTTCAAGATATACATGAAGGACACGGGGTTGCTGACCTCCATGATGGAAAGCAACGTCCCCTTCGCCTTGCTGAAGGGCGACATGGCAGTCAACGAAGGCGCCATAATCGAGAACGCCGCGGCGGACGCGATAGCGAAGCACGGCTACGCCCTCACCTACTTCGAGACTAAAGGGACGTTGGAAGTGGATTTCGTCCTGAACATCGGAGGCGTCGCCACCGCATTAGAGGTCAAGTCAGGCGACAACACGAAATCGAAGTCTCTGAGCGTCGTCATGGACAAGCACGGCGTGAAGAAAGGAATGAAGTTCTGGCGCGGCAACATCGGCTCGGAGGGAGATGTGGAGTGCTACCCCCTGTTCGCGCTGGCGTTCATAGACGACGCGGACGCCGCGACGCCCGTTGCGGACGTCGGGCGCATGAGGTCAGAACTTGCAACGGCCTTTGATCAGCGGGATTGATGGGTTCGCAGGTATCATCGGCGTTATGTCCTCCTCGCAGTCCACCATGACCTCCACAAGGCAGGTCTTGCCGCACTCCGTCGCCTCTTTGAGGGCGTCGTAGACCTCTCCTGACTTCTCCACGCGTATGCCCTTGGCGCCGAACGCCTCTGCGATCTTCACGAAGTCCGGGTCCGCTCCAAGCTTGGTCTCGCTGTAGCGCTTGTTCCAGAACAGCTTCTGCCACTGCCTGACCATCCCCAGCCAGCCGTTGTTCAGCAAGCATATCGTCACGGGGAGGTCCTCTGCGACGGACGTCGCGATCTCCTGCATGACCATCTGCAGCCCGCCGTCCCCGGTGACGGTGACGACCTTCTTGTCGGGGCATGCGGCCTTGGCGCCTATGGCGGAGGGCAGCCCGAACCCCATCGTGCCGAACCCGCCGGACGATATCAGTTGCCTCGGCCTGCCGATCTCGAGGTAATGCATGGCCCACATCTGGTTTTGGCCGACGTCGGTAGTGACGATGAAGTCGTCGTTCCCGCGCATGATGCGGTTGAGCTCGAACATCACCTTCTGCGGGACGATCGGGTGCGTGTCGTAGTTGTAGTCGCACTTGCACTGCTTTTTGAGCGCCTGGATGTTCTCGTCCCAGGCGAGATGGTCCTCCCGGTATCCGCTCAGCGCGTCGATGAGCATCCGCGTCCCCTTCTTGGCGTCGCAAAGGATGTTGACTGCGGCGTGGTTGTGCCTGTCGAACTCCGTCTGGTCGATGTCGATGTGGACGACCCTGCAGTCCGCCTTCGGCGAGGTCTGCGGGCTGTACGT
Source organism: Candidatus Methanoplasma porotermitis (assembly GCA_031290095.1). Classification (GTDB taxonomy): domain Archaea; phylum Thermoplasmatota; class Thermoplasmata; order Methanomassiliicoccales; family Methanomethylophilaceae; genus Methanoplasma; species Methanoplasma porotermitis. The sequence continues at coordinate 21,270 of JAITOF010000013.1, read as the reverse complement.
CCGGTCGGAGAACTTGCACCCTATGGCGATTATCAGGTCAGCGTCCCTGAACGCGTTCAGGGAGCACATCCTGCCGTGCATCCCCAGGGACCCCATGCAGAGCGGGTGCGAGGTCGGTATGACCCCGATTCCGAGCAACGGAGTTATCACGGGGATGTTGATCGTCTCGGCCAGCCTGACGACCTCCGAGGCCGCGTTGGCGCCTATCGCGCCTCCGCCGGCAAGTATGACGGGGCGTTGCGCCTCCTTGATCCATTTGGCGGCTTCCGCGACTTGCGAGACGTCTTCGGGGACGCGCTTGAAGCCGCTCTCGCCTTCCATCAGGCCGACGTCTATGTCTGCGTTGATCTGATCGACGGGGATGTCGATGTGGACAGGCCCGGGCCTTCCGACCTGGCACACGTCCCACGCCTCCCTCATGACCGCAGGCAGCGTGTCTAAATCCAAGACACGGAAGTTGTGCTTGGTTATCGGCATCATGAGGCTGTACGCGTCCACTTCCTGGAACGCTCCCAGCCCCAGGGAGCCAGTGCCGACCTGCCCTGTGAGAGCGATCATCGGTATGGAGTCCGCATAAGCCGTGGCGATCCCGGTGACGAGGTTCGTGGCGCCGGGGCCGCTCGTCGCGAGGCAGACCCCGGGGACGCCGCTTGCCCTGGCGAACCCGTCAGCCATGTGGGCGGCGCATTGCTCATGGCGTACGAGCACGTGCCTTATGGACGATTCTATGATTTCGTCATAGATCGGGATCACGACTCCCCCCGGATAGCCGAACATCAGCTCGACCCCCTTGTCCTCCAGCGTTTTAAGCAGTGCTCTAGAGCCTTTCATGAGTATTCCTCTCAATGGAATATGTGGATGTGACTTTAACGTTGTGGTCCGGAGCGACAGAACCATGTTTTGTAAGTTCAAAGTTTTGGAACAACTCTGAACAAGCTCGAACGGGGTGCCCGGTTCGAACATGTTGTTGGTCTCAGCGGACACCCTGCAACCCTGGGCCACGCGGTCCGGGGTATATGCCTGTTTCGCCCGCCCCGCCCGCTTTCCGGGTGCCGTGGGCTCTCCGCCCCTCCCTGCGAGGGCGCCGCGAGGGGGCGGCGGGGCCGTCAGGCCCCCGCCCCAAGCGTCCCCGTCCGAGCTTGTTCAGAGTTGTTCCAAAACTTTGAACTTACAACACGCGTTGTCGGCAAATTTTAAAAGGTTTTAAATAGGACTCATTGATACAGGAGAATGTACGGCAAAACACGTAGTGTGATTCATGCTGGAGATGCTTGGACAGTTCACTCGCTGGATTCCTTTCTGGCCTATGCATACCTCCGTTGCAGAAGAAGTAATCATATACTACCAATACGTCGAGGGTGTCGTTCACTGAATCGGATAAGGTGAGATGGAAATGACAACAAAAAAAGAGTTAATTTCGAACATAACATGTGATGAAATTCATGCGTTGTATCAGGGATATGAGGTTCCAAAATGCCACAATTCAGCAGTGTCTGAGAGTCCGTTGAAGACCCTGACCGAAGTGGACGACAAGGGCAAGCTCTTCGTACTGAAGATGAAGACGGTTTGAGCAGTGTTGTTGCAGGAGATGGGAATCTGAGCAACAAAGAGATCAATAGCGGCACGTACACTCCTAACACTCCCCTTGCAGAAGCAGACCACAAGCACATAGTCAAATTGATTAACCAATTTGCAGACAGTCTCAGGGAAGAAGACATTTTCCCAAGCGATGTCATCATCGATGAAACGATTATTTGTGACATTGTAATACGTCTGCAACAGAAAAGACAATATTACAGCGTGTTCCACAACATTCGAATGGACAGCGTTGCCGACAATAAGGTAGCTGGCATCGTGATATATTGGATTCTAAAACTGAGGCCTCTAAGATCTAAAAGTAAATTCATGGTGCGCCCCGAAGGGAATGAATACGACATCAACGACTATCTCGCGCTAAATATATTCAACAAGACCCTTGTCGAGTATATGGGGGATGAGTACAAATTGGACGAGTCCTTGGAAGAATACTTTGAGGAGGCCATCTATTCCTTCAGATATCGCGAACTGCCAAAAGAGGCAATAATATTGTTGCTGGAATATCCGTACCAGAGATACAAGCGCACACACGGAAAAAAATAATTCTTCGGCACATCGTACTCACAGGCAGACGTTGACAGCTCATTCTGAGTCCCATACTTTGGTGGATTCTCGGATAATTGGAAAGCGACTCGGTGTGACAAGGCGCCTGTCTGCCTTCAGGCGCACTGTCGTATCGATGAGCTAATGATGTCGAGCGATCCAAAGACTTCCTCTTTTGGTATGCACGAGCGAATCCTTTTCGGAACAAACAACTAACCGTGTCCATGGTGAGGAGAGGCGGGTTTGAAAAGCCGCGACTTCGCGTCTACCCCGTTTGCATCCGTTCTTGCCCGTAACGTTATTTTACTCCCAACCCATCCCCTCTCTATAGGACAGGGATGTAATTGTCAATCGCGAAGGTCGGTATCAACGGGTACGGCACCATCGGCAAGCGTGTTGCCGCCGCCGTGAGCAAGCAGGACGACATGCAGGTTGTGGGCGTGACCAAGACGAGGCCCACGTTCGAAGCCGCAGACGCGGCGGAGAGGGGGTTCGACATATACGTCCCCGAAGAGAGCCTTCAGGCGTTCAAGGATGCGGAGATAAAGACGGCAGGCACGATTCACGACCTCTTCAAGAAGGCAGACATAATCGTCGACTGCACCCCCGGGGACGTCGGAGAGAAGTACAAGGCCGAATACCTCGCGGCGGGCGTCAAAGCCATATTCCAGGGCGGAGAAGACCATGGACTTGCCGGGGTGTCGTTCAACTCGACCGCCAACTACCGTGACTCCTGGGGCGCGCAGTTCTCGAGGGTCGTCTCGTGCAACACCACCGGACTCATCAGGACACTTTGTCCCATAGACCGCGAGATCAGGGTAAAGAACGCATACGTCACGGTCGTGAGGAGGGCCGCCGACCCGGGCGACAGCAAACTCGGCCCGATCAATGCTCTGGAGCCGTCGGTGAAGCTCCCGACGCACCACGGGCCAGACGTGCAGAGCATCATGCCTTGGCTTAACATCAACACCATGGCGATAAAAGCGTCCACGACGCTGATGCACCTGCATACCGTCGTGGCCGAGCTCGGGAGGGATGCCGACACCGCAGAGGTATTGGGCATTTTGAAATCCGCGCCCCGCGTCAGGCTCGTCAAGAGCAAGAGCGGGATAAAATCGACCGCGGAGATAATGGAATACGCCAGAGACCTGGGGCGCGACCGTTCCGACATGTATGAGATCGTCGTGTGGGAGGACGGAGTGAAGGTCGTCGGCAACACGCTGTACTTCTACCAGGCCGTGCATCAGGAGTCGGACGTGGTCCCTGAGAACGTGGACTGCATCAGGTCCATGTGCAAACTGGAAGAGGATGCCGTCACATCCGTCGAAAAGACGGACAAGGCGCTCGGCATTGCCAAAAGGTGAGCGACACGAAGGACTACAACACTCTCGACGACCTGAACCTCCGTGACAAGACGGTGATTCTCAGAGTGGACGTCAACTGTCCTCTGGACAAGTCCACGTTGAAGATAATCAACGATTCTAGGATTCGAAGCGTCGTCCCGACAGTTCGGGAATTAATCGGAAAAAGGGCCAAAGTAGTAGTCTTGGCTCACCAAGGCAGGAAGGGCAAGTGGGACTTCACAGGGCTGGAGCAGCATGCCGAGCTGTTGTCGAGGAACCTCAACACGCCGGTGAAATACGTGGATGATGTCATCGGTGACGATGCCAAGACGGCAGTTAGGTCTCTTCGGCCCGGAGAGATACTGGTGCTCGGCAACGTTAGGGCGCTGGATTCAGAGTCGGCAGAGGCTGACGCGCACACGCACTCCGAGGCCGACCTCGTGAAGGAGCTTGCACCTCTGGCGGACTTCTTCGTCTGCGACGCGTTCGGCGCGGCCCACCGATCCCAATGCTCGCTCGTAGGGTTCCCCGCAAAGATGCCGTCCGCCTCCGGGAGGCTGATGGCACGCGAGCTGTATTCGCTGAAGACCATATTCGACGATCCACGCAGGCCGTCGGTGTTCATCATCGGGGGGGCGAAGTTCGCCGACGTCCCGCATCTCATCGACCGCGTCATGGAGGCCAAGATGGCAGACAACGTCATACTCGTCGGCCTTGCGGGCAACGCGTTCCTGTCGGCGAGAGGAGTCGACATAGGAGAGGCAAGCGGCAAGGCTCTGGCTGACGAGCTCACGCCTGAGAACTTCAAGAAAGCGGAAGAAGTCCTTTCCAAATACGGGCAGCACATCCTGTTGCCGGTGGACGTGGCTGTCGAAAGGGACGGCAAGAGGGTGTCCGTCAGCACAGGCGACATGCCCACCGCCGAGCCGGCGCTCGACATAGGCGACTTATCCATCGAGAAGTTCGAGAAGGTCGTCCTTTCGTCGAAGACGGCGTTCATGTCCGGCCCTGCGGGCATGTTTGAAAAACCCGGGTTCGAGACAGGCACCAAGCGCCTGATGACTGCGATGGTGGAAAGCGGGGGGCTCTCGGTGCTCGGCGGAGGGCATACAGCGGGCGCGGCCGAAAAGTTTGGCCTGGCCGACAGGGTCTCGTACGTGAGCACCGGAGGCGGGGCGCTGGAGACGTTCCTTCTGAGCGAGACGCTCCCCGTGGTCGAGGCCCTCAGGCTGTCGAAAGAGAAGTTCTCCTGACGTGCGGCTCGCGCCGGGCAACCCCCCGAAGACGCGTCATGACGGGGAATCCGGAATCACTTGACTTCTTGAGCCTTCTTCATGCGGTTCAACGCTTCCTTGATGCGCTCGACGGGCTCCGTTATGGCTACCCTCACGTAACCTTCGGCTGACGCCCCGAACCCTGATCCCGGAGTGACGACGATGCCGAGGTCTAGCATCTTCTCGGTGAACTCCATGGAGCCGATCCCGCAGTTGAACCAGACATAGAACGTCCCCTTGGGCGTGGCGACGTTGTAACCGAGGTCTCTGAGGCCGTTCACAAGCACGCTCCTGCGCTCTGCGAATATCTCCATGTTCGCCTGCACGCTCTTCGGCGGACTCCCGTCTTCGTTGTAGGCGTCCAGCGCCACCGCCCCCGCCTTCTGTATGAATATCGGGGCGCCCGAGTCTATCTGGCCCTTGCATTTCACAAGACCGCCTACGAGGTCGGGATGGCCGACTGCGTAACCGAGCCTGAAACCAGTCATGTTGAACGTTTTCGAGAACGACCCGAACTCTATGCAGTCAGGCCCTGCCTGGAGCGCGGACGGTGCCCTGTACCCGTCGAAGCACATCTCCGAATACGCGTTGTCGTAACAGAGAATCGTGTCGGTCCTCTGGCACCAATCATAGACCTTTCGGACGTAGTCCAAGTCGCATGTGGCCCCTGTCGGGTTGTTCGGATAGTTGACGTACAGCATTTTGGCGTCCGTGGGGCACGCCGACACGTCAAGGAGCCAGTTGTTCTCTTCTCTGAGAGGCACGTTCACGCACTCGGCCTCGTTGAACAACGTGGACGCTCCCGAATAGACGGGGTATCCAGGACTCGGCGCGATTATCTTCTCGCCAGGGTTGACGAACGCCTGGGATATGTTGAATATCGCTTCTTTGGAGCCGAGGGTTATACACACCTGCGTGTCAGGGTTGACATCGAGGCAGAACCTCTTCTTGTACCATTTGGCGACCGAATCCCTGAGGAACTTCTCCCCTCGAGAGCTGGAGTATTTTTGATTCACGTCCAACTCTGCGGCGATCTGCATCGCCTTGACGACCTTCTCGGAGGCCGGTAGGTCAGGGTCGCCGATGCCGAAATCGATTATGTCCGCTCCTTCTTTCCTCTTGGCGGCGGTCAGCTCCTCCAGCCTCACGAAAAGATAGGGGGGGAGCTTCTTCAGTCTTTCTGCTTGTTCGAATTTTACCATCACGATCCCTCCAATGAGCTTGTGTCTATGTTTCCTTCGAAGACCAGCTCGGCAGGCCCTTCCATGAGCACCCGCTTCAGATCTTTGTCGACTGTGATCCTGATCCACCCTCCAGGAAGGCGGACGTCCACAGCCTCTCCGAACGGCACGAGGCCGTTCACGGCCGCCGCCACTGTCGACGCGCATGCGCCAGTGCCGCAGGCGAGGGTCCAGTCGGCCCCGCGCTCGTACACCTTGATGAATATGCTCCCTCCCTCGACCCTGCAGAACTCCACGTTGGTCCTGCGAGGGAAGAAGGGATGGCTCTCTATGATGGGTCCGAGGCGGCGGACGTCCTCCTCGTCGATTTCAGAGAACGTGACGAAGTGCGGATTGCCCATGGAGACCGCGCTGCCCCTGATGACGCGTCCGCCGACTTCGAGGTCCGAGTCGACGAACTTCCCGTCGTGGTCTATCGGGACCTTGCGTCCGTCTAGCACTGGCGCCCCCATGTTTACCTCCACGCTCTGCACCTTCCCGTCCTTCAGACGGACCCCGGCGCCCAGGTCGCCGGCCTGCGTGCGTATCTTGAACTTCTGTTTCTTGACAATGCCGTTGTCGAACACGTGCTTGGCTACGCATCTGATCCCGTTGCCGCACATCTCGGCCTCCGACCCGTCGGCGTTTATTATGCGCATCGAGACGTCGGCGCCCTCTCCCGGAAGCACGTAGAGCACGCCGTCGGCGCCGATTCCGTAATGGCGGTCGCACAGCCTCCGGCAGAGGTCCGCATCGACGCTGACGCCGCCTGACGAGCCGTCCAGCAGTATGAAGTCGTTGCCAATGCCGTGATATTTCCAAAACTTCATCTGAGAAGCCTCTCCGGTATCTTCTGATGTCTCCACTGCTCCTCGACGCCCTCGGCCTCGCGGATGAGCTCGGCCTCCCCCCTGTTGACCAGGACCTCCCTGCACAACGGTCGTGAGTTGTAGTTGCTGGACATCGAAAATCCATATGCGCCTGCGTTGTATATTACAACAACGTCCCCCTCGCGAGGGTCTGGAAGCACGCGGTCTCGGGCTAGGCAGTCCCCAGACTCGCATATCGGGCCTGCGACATCGTATTTGGACGTGCACGCCTTCCCGAACCTGTTGCCCACCGCCGCGTGGTGGTACGAGTCGTACATCGCAGGGCGTATGAGCGTGTTGAAGCCGGCATCCACACCTACATACTTCTTCGTGCCAGCGTCCTTGACGTCGACGCATCTTGTAAGGAGCACCGTCGTGTCGCAGACGATATACCTGCCCGGTTCCAGAACCAGCGTCTTGACGTCGGTCTCCTCCTTCACCATCTCCGCGAGGCTTGCCCCGAGGTCCTCCAGATCCATCTCGTCTTCATTCGGGCGGTAGGGGACGCCCATGCCACCGCCCATGTCTATGAACTCCAAGTCGATCCCCGCGTCGGCGAGCTTGTTCGCGATCTCAATCAATATTTCTAGCGAATCGGTGAACGGCTCCGTGCGCTGTCCGCCCGAGCCGATGTGCGCATGTATCCCTTTTATGTTGAAGCCTAGGTCCCTCGCGCGGAGGTATGCTTCGATTATCCTTTCCTTCGGTATCCCGAACTTGGACCCTTCGTGCCCGGTCGTGACCTTTGCGCTGTGGCCAGAGCCTACTCCGGGCGTGACGCGGAACGATATCGGAAGGTCCCTGTTGATCTTCGAGAGCCTTTCCAGCTCGGAGAACGAATCTACGTTGACCATCACCCCGAGGTCAGTCACCGCCTTGAGCTCGGCATCGCTGACATTGACGCCGGTGTACATCATGTCCTCCGGCCGGAAGCCCGCCTTGAGGCAGGTCATGACCTCTCCCACGGAGACTGCGTCTATGCCTGAGCCTTCCTGTGCCAGTATTGTGAGTATCGCAAGGTTGGAGTTGGCCTTGCAGGCGTAATGAATCTTCGTGTCAATGTGCTTGGAGAAAGCACTGTGAATGTTGCGGTAGTTCTCCCTCAGGCGTTGCTCGTCAGTGACGTACGCGGGGGTTCCGAACCTGTCTGCTATCTCGGTCACCGGCATGCCGCCGAACGTCATGACCCCGTCCTTCGATTCGAAGTCCCTCATTGGTCTCCCCTCACGTACTTCCTGTGGAGCGTGGTTATGACGTCTGTCACCTTGCTCATGGGCACCACGAAGTTCAGAGACACGTCGGACGCCCCCTCTGAGATCATCTCCACGTTCGCCCTGGCTTCCTTCACAGCCATGAATATGTCGCCCGACACTCCGCATCTCCCCAGCAGGTCGTCCCCGACGGCGCAGACGAGCGCGACGTTGTTCTTCACCTCGATTCTTTCAATGTCCTCAGTGTTGAGGGTGTTGAGGTTGTTCAGCACCGCTTTAATGTCGTTGTTGTGCACTAGGAACGCCACGGTGGAAAGAGAGGTTGATATGGAGTATATGACGACCTCGTTCTCCGCTATCTTGCCGATGATCCTCCCGACGATGTCGGGGTAGAACGCAATCTCTGCGGACTCGATGGATATGATCGAGAGGTCGGTCTTCATCGCGACGCTCTTCAGCAATCCTCTAGTAGGCTTCCTGAGGTTGTGTATGACTGTGCCGGGCGACTCGGGCTTGAAGGAGTTCTTCACTTTCAGCGGTATGTGCTTCATCCTCACCGGCTCGATCGTCCTTGGATGGAGTACCTTGGCGCCGAAATATGCCAGCTCGGCGGCTTCCCCGAAGCTCATCTCGTCGATGATCAGGGCGTCAGGCACTATCCGGGGGTCCGCAGACATGAACCCGTCCACGTCAGTCCAGATTTCCAGGACGTCAGCGTTGAGCGCATTGGCGACGACCGCCGCAGAATAGTCGGACCCGCCTCTCCCAAAGGTCAGCGGCCGCCCGTCCTTTATTCCATAGAATCCTGTGATCACGGGCACGCCGCCGTCGCGGATGTACGGCTTGACGCTGATGGCCATCTGGGCCTCCGTCCTCTGAAGGTCCGCGCTGCCGGACAGGGGCTTCCCCTCTGCGGTTATCCCGCAGTCCTCGGATGTCAAGGCGACGGCCTTCACGCCGGACGCCATGAGAAGGTGCGCCAGAAGAAGCGATGAGAACCTCTCTCCCTGTGAAGTGACGTCGTCGCGGTAGTACGGGTCCGCCCTCGCCTCGGCGTTGCCGACGAGTTCCTTGAACCTGTCCATGCGGGCTTCGAACTCCTTCATGAACCCGTCCATCTGCTTTCCGTCCAATATTTGCGCGGCCACGTCCAGATGCTTCTTCTCGAACTGTCTGACGGCGTCGTCCCAGCTTGACGGTGGGCCGTCCACGGCGCCGACGAGGAAGTTCGTGACCCCGGACATCGCAGATACCACGACCGCTTTGTCGTTCTTCTCGTTCTTAACTATGTTCACTGCTCTCTTGAGAGCCTCGGGAGAACCCACGCTCGTCCCTCCGAACTTCATAACCGTGATCAAAGACCCAGCACCTCCTCCATATTGTGGACTTTTCCGTCTTTTCTGCCCGCTATCCATCTTATCGACGCAACGCAGCCGATTGCAAAAGCCTCGCGGGACACCGCCTTGTGCGTCAGCTCCAGGCGCTCCATGTTCTTGGCGAAGATCACGGTGTGGTCCCCAACGATGTCGCCCGCACGCACTGCGTGCACCCCGATCTCCCTTCCTCTGGGGCCTGGTACCCCCTGCCTGCCGTATACGGCATAGTCTATCCCCGATGCGGCCTGCAGGCGCTTGAGCGCCTCGGCGGCAGTCCCCGACGGCGCATCCTTCTTGGCGCCGTGGTGCATCTCGATTATCTCGATGTCGTAGTCCGGAAGGGCGGCGGCCAGATAGGAGCAGGCTTTCCAGAACACGTTCACGCCCGCCGCAAAATTCGAAGACACCAGCGACGACGTGCCGAACTTCGACGTGTTCTCCGCCAAAGCGCCCAACACGCCGTCTGGGACCGCGGTGGTCCCGAGAACGACGTTCGCGCCCCAAGACGGGACGTCGGCTATCAGGCTTGCCGCCGCGTCGGGGGACGTGAGGTCCACGTACACGTCGCATCCCCTTATGGCGGCCTCTGCGGATTCCGGCCCTACGGCCTTCAGACCGGGATAGAGCTCCTTTCCTGCGTTCCCGCCTTCGCGGGAGACGATCGCGCCTGCAAGCTCCATGTCCTCCGACGACGCGATGATGTCGCACACCGCCTTGCCGAGCCTGCCTGTGGCTCCGCCTACCGCTACCTTGATCATGACAAGCACCTCACAGCCCCAGGTCGGCAAGGACCGGGTCCATCTTCTTCCTTCCTTCCTCGCTGAGCGGCGTCAGGGGGAGCCGAGGCCTTCCGTTCCCGTAGCCCTTTCTCCCCATGACGTACTTCACAGGTATCGGGTTCGTCTCCACAAAAAGGCTCTCGAACAGAGGAGACAGCTCGCGTTGCGTCTTTTCAGCGTCCTCGAACCTGCCTTCAGAGGCCGCCCTCACCAGGTCGACCATGTGTCCGGGGCAACAGTTGGACGCCACGGAAATCACGCCGTCGGCGCCGAGGCGCATAAGCCGCAGGGTGAGCGCGTCGTCCCCGCTGATCACCTCGAACCCCTTGGGGCGGCCGCCCAGTATCTGCGTGATCTGCCGGACGTCCCCGCTGGCCTCCTTCACCGCGCATATCCCCGGTATCTCAGCCATCCTGAGCATCGTCTCCGCCGTGACGTTCGACCCCGTCCTCCCGGGTATGTTGTACACAACCACCGGGACGTCTACCGACTCGGCGATAGACTTATAATGAAGATATATGCCCTCTTGGGTGGGCTTGACATAGTACGGGGATATGGAAAGGATCCCGTCCGCTCCCAGATCCTCCGCACGCTTGCTGAGCATCACCGCCTCGGAAGTCGAGTTGCTGCCTGCGCCAGCCAGGACCTTCGCGCGACGAGCCTGGTCCACGACGATTCCTATCACCCTCACATGCTCCTCATGGCTCATCATGGCGGACTCGCCGGTAGACCCGCATGGCACCACCGCGTCCACCCCGTTCTCCTCTTGGAAGTCGACCAGCCTCCTGAGCGCGTCCTCGTCCACCTCATTGTCTTTGGTGAATGGAGTTATGATAGCGGTGGACGTTCCCTTGAACATTCAATTCTCTCCGAAATGTTCCTTTAATATCAGCCGTGTGCGCGTGCTCAGGATGTTATCGTACCTGCGAACCCTTTCTATGATGTCGTTAAGGTTCTGAGAGGTCTCGACGTCTACTATGGCTATGATGTCCTGGTCGCCGGTGACCTCGAACACCTCGGTCACCCCCTCATAGCCAGACAGCTCCTTTGCAATGGCCTCGGTGTCGGTGTTGACGTCGATCCTGATTTCCACCAGCGCCTTGACGTTCTTGGAGCTCGTCTTTATCGTGAAGCCTCTGATGATGCCTTCCTCCGTCATCCTGTGGACCCTGCTCCTCACCGTGCCCTCCGAGACGCCTAGCTGGCTGGCGATCTCCACGAAAGGACATCTGGAGTCCCTCTTCATCATCTCAAGGATGCGCTTGTCAAGGTTGTCTATCATAAGGTCACCGGTTTCATATTTTCGTTATTCGTAGTTCTACTGCGCCTAAGCCAAGTTATACTATATAAATCCTTATTTTATGCACAGCAGAATAACGAAAACCGCCCATACAGGTCAGAGATCGTCCTTCTTCATGTGGACGTCCATCTGAGGGAACGGTATCGATATGCCGTTCTCCCTGAACGCAAGGTACATCTTCTCCCTGAGCAGCCCCTCCGCCCGGGCGCTGTCGTCGAAGTCGCCGACGTACACCGCAAGCCGTATCTTGACGTCCGAGGAGTCAAGCGACGTCACGCGGGTGGCCGGCATGGGTACCGCGTCGCTCTTGACGACGATCGGCTCGTCCATAGCGACGTCGATCATCAGCCTCTTGGCCTTTTCCAAGTCGGTGCCGTATGCCACGCTCATGTACACGTAGATTTTGTAAAGCGTGTTCTCCTTGGTTATGTTGGTGACGGTGGCAGCCGCGACGGCGTTGTTGGGCATGATGATGTCCTCTTCGTTGTCCCAATTCTTGAACACGGTGTTCATGATGTTCACGCTCTTGACCTCGTATGTGAGGGGGTTGCTCCCGATGCGCACGAAGTCGCCGGAGCGGAACGGATGGGTGACGAGTATCACAAGGCCGCTGAAGAACTGGCTGAGCACGCTCTGCGCCCCGAGGGTTATTCCCAGGCTGACTATCCCTGCGCTAGTTATTATAACCGTGAGGTTGAACCCAAGGGACGTGGCTATCATCGCCACCCCGATAACGGAGATCACCAGCTTCCCGAACAGCTTGAGGATGGGTTCCGGGTCGACCCTGTCCGAGTTGTCCTCGCGGGACTTGACAAGGTGCCTCACATAGATCATGTAGAGCCTCCAGACGATGTACGCGCCGAGTATCACGTACATGACGTTGAACAGAGACTCCAGACGCACGACGACTTCGTCCGGCGCCCCGTACACCCAAAGGCTCCTGCTGAACGAGAACAGCAGCATCACCAAGGGCGCCAGCCGCCGTATCTCGTGCTTGAGGTCCTCTCCCTCTTCCTTGTGGTTGAACAAGGCCATGCGCAGGAACAGCGGCATGAGTATCTCCACGACGATCACGCCTATCAGTATCCAGAGGACGAACGTTATCAGCGCTGCGGACAGCGCGCCGTCGAACGGCGCCGGGAGGGGGTTGTCGAACGCGCCCAGTATCTTGTTGAACGCCTGGTCCGACGACAATTCAGACAATATGTGGAGCTGGAAGGCGATGCTCGTCTCGGCCTCGACCGAGTCGGGTTGCACCGTCTTGACCTTCAGCGTCACAGCCAGGACCCCGTCGGACGCCCCTTCGTACCTGCTCACGGAGACTTTTATCTTGACCGTCTTGCTGTCTTGGCCGTTGATCGAAAAGTGCCCGTCAGACACTGTGGAGGTCACGCCGTCGACATGCCCGGCTTCGACAGACACCATGCGGCGGTTGTCGAGGCTTCCGTCGGGAAGGATGTTGGACACCAATATGTCGAACTCGGCGTCGCCGCCGGCATGGACTGTGACCGACTCGCCGTAGGAAGACGCCACGATCCCGTTTGCGTCAGGGACAGAGGCGTCTCCGTACGGCACGGCGAGCAACAGCACCGATGCCATTGCAACCAGCATGACGACTGCGGCTGCGCCTTTGACCCTCATGATTCCTGCAAACCTCATGAGATAAAATAATTATCTGTCTGATGCATGCATGCTGGTGGAATGCACAGAGGTCATATGGCTGGCGGCGTTTGCGGCGACTGCGCCCACGATCGCGTCGGCGGCTCTTTCCGACTGGAGGACGAGGGAGGTCTCCGACCTGCATTGGGCCGTGATAGGCGTCGCAGGGACTATCCTGTTCCTGACCTACTCTGTCGCGGAAGAGGGGCTGAAGTGGGAGTTCTTCAGTCTGGCGCTCGGCTCGGCGCTGATCCTGGCGGACATATTGCTGGACAAAGACCTTGAGCAGCGGCTGCTGTATCCTGCGATGGCCGTCGCGTTCTCCGTCCCGTTGTATTCCTTGCACAGCGACGCCCTGTTCTCCGCATGGCTGTCCGTGCCTGTATGCTATCTTCTGTATTTGGCCATGTATTATGCCGGCATCTTGAAAGGCGGCGCGGACGCCAAATGCCTCATCGTCCTGTCGATGATGTTCCCTATGTTCCCGGAGATGCTCGGCTTTCCGTGGATAGGCGTGGACGACAGGATCGCGATGATATTCGTCCCCTCGATATCGATCATGTTCTTCGCTTCGGTCGCCATCCTTCCCCTTGGGGCGGCCATGGCGGCGACTAACGCCCTAAGGGGAGATTTCGACCGCCGCATGTTTATCGGCTACCGAATGGACGCGGCCCTCGCCGCGTCGGCGAGCGTATGGCCGACGGAGGACGCGGTCGACGGCGCGGTGGTCCGCGCAAGGCCTTCGGACGAGCCGGAGGAAGCCGTGAGAAGGCTGATCGAGGCGGGCGCAGAGAAGATATGGGTGACTCCGATGATTCCGTTCATCGTCCCTCTCGCGGCGGTCTCGCTGGCGCTGTTGGTCTTGGGGAGCCCGTTGTTCCTCATCTTGTGATGTTGAGGCGATGCTTGCAGTACGCGCAACGGCGCCCGTCCAAAGCCACGAGGTCGACGGCGTACCCCGTGCGCCTGATCACCAGGCCGCCGCATTCCGGGCAGTATGTGTCGGAGCCGTCGTCGGTGAGCGCGTTGCCGATGTAGGCGAACTCGATTCCAGCCTCCTCGGCGGCTTCCTTGCATTGAAGAAGCTTGTCCACGGGGGTCATCGGCACGTCCATCATCTCATAGTCCGGATGGAATCTTGTGAAATGTATGGGGGTGTCGGCAGAGACGTTGTCCCTGACCCAATGGCATAGCCTTGTGACCTCTTCCTCGGAGTCGTTGTATCCGGGTATCACAAGGTATGTGAGCTCCAAGTGCACCTTCTGCTCGTGCACGACCTCGATGGACCTGAGCACGTCGTCCAAGCGACCGCCGCACACGTCGCCGTAGAACTTGTCGGTGAACCCCTTTATGTCGACGTTCATCGCGTCGGTCACCCGACAAAGCTCCTTCAGCGGGTCTTCTGACACGACTCCGTTGGTGACCATGACATAGCGTATGTCTCGGTCGTACGCCGCCGTGTCCATGACGTACTCGAACCAGATCATCGGCTCGTTGTACGTGAACGCGATGGAGTCCAGCCTCTCGGCCCTGCACATGGCCACGATCTCCTCCGGGGACTCGTAGGTGGTCCTCTTCTTCCCGGCGGGCGACATGGACACAGAATAGTTCTGGCAGTTCTTGCATGACAGGTTGCACCCTATGCCGCCGACGGAGAATATCTTGCTCTTCGGATAGTAGTGGTAGAGCGGCTTCTTCTCTATGGGGTCGGTCGCCATGGACGACACCCTCCCGTACGTGTACGCCGTGAGCATCGTCTCCTCGCCCCTGCGCGAGCCGCATCTTCCGAACCCTCCGACAGGTATCCTGCACCTGTGCGGGCACAAGTCGCAGACATAGAGGCCGTCCTCCTTATGGTAGTGGGACGCCTCCACCGTCGGGTTAATAGCAGGCGTCTTTCATCACCGTCCTCTCCTCGCCCTCCGTGACGTACGGGCCGTCCCCGTTGGTCACGACGCCGACCACAGAGAAGTCGAGCTCGTCGGAACGCAGCCTTGGCATATCCTCTCTGCGGAATGTGAACACGAGTTCATAATCTCCGCCCCAGTAAAGCAGGGCGTCGGTTCGGGAAAGCCCCGTTCGGGAGCATATATCCGAGACGTCGCCGCCCTCGGGAACGAACTCCATCTGTATCTCCATCCCGACGTGGCTTGCTCTGCAGATGCTCCTCGCGGCCTCCGCAAGCCCGTCCGAAAGGTCCATGCACGACGTCGCGGCCCCCGACGACGACAAGGCTACGCCTTCGTCGACGCGCGGAGCGGGGACAAGCAACGGCAAAAGGGAATAATCGTCGCCGATGTCGTTCTCCAGAGCCGCGAACGCCGCGGCCGCGCCTCCCAGCCGCCCCGTGACGGCGACCATGTCGCCGGGACGTGCGCCGGACCTCAGAAGCGGCGGCCTGCCGTCCAGCGATCCGAGCGCCGTCCCGACTATGATCCCCGGGCCAAGTTTCGTGTCCCCGCCGACCACGTGGGTGTTGCAGTATTCGGCGCACTGGTCCATGCCGCTGACCATGTCATAGAGGGCCGATTCGTCCATGTCGCCAGGCATCGCAAAAGACGCCAGAAGCCCTATGGGCCTCGCGCCCATTCCAGCCATGTCGCTGAAGTTGACGGCGGCGGCCGTCCATCCGAACTGCTCGTATGTCATGCCGGAAGGAAAATGCCTCTCGAACGAGACCATGTCCGTGCTGGCCACGACCTTGCCCCCATCGACAGAGACGACGGCCGCATCGTCGCCTGGCCCGACGAACGGACCCGGGCGGAGTATGTTCGTTATGTTTCGGACGAGGGCCCTCTCGCCCACGTCCTTTAGAGAAGCCATCAGAGCGTCAATGGCGTAGCGCTTAAATATTTTCTTAGTTGGAACCGCATTGTCGGTTTGACGCGCCGCGATACGGTCGCCAAGCGGGGCTCATCCCGTCGGCGTATGACACCATAGTGCGCATGCCTGCGGAGATAGCCGGTGTCCTGAGCATCGAGCACTCCTTCGTCGGAGAGATCGTCGGCACGGGAAGGGTCGTCTATGAAGCGGATGTCTGACGAATACAGAGAAAGAGCCGAAGAGGATGTGTTTCTGACATGGAGGATGCGCCTAAACTTCGACTTTGCAATCAGATTTGTTTCATCCGACATTGTGTCGAAAAGTAACCGAAGGCCGTACTTCTCGACACAGGCACAACCCTCATAAGGGCCGCGTTGCGCGAGGTATTATAGTAACATCGCAATCACAAAAACGATGGATAGAGATGAAACGATGGAGGCGATTAGCCTCGAAAGGGAACAACTCGAGCAATCTCTGAAAAGAGTCATCTCCAAGATTGGCGACATCCCCATAGGCAACCCCCAGATAATGCCATATGGATGGAGGAAATCGGCCAAAGGACGTACCGTTTGGAGGATCGTCGAAGAGATAATAAGCCAAAATTTGGAAAAGCACCATAAAGATGTCGGACTTAAGGTAGTGGTACCGGCAAGCAGTGAAATCAGTGTCTACGACTTCGAGTTTGTACTGTCCGGTGAGCGCAAGTCGTACGTGAACATAAAATCTGCCGTAGAAAAAGGGAAAGAACAGAAAGACGACATATCCAAGGCAGGCAAACTGTTGGAATTCTATGCAGAATGCGGCGACTCTGTGCTGTATGTGGCAACATTTACAATATCGTTCAATACAAACATGACGATCAGTCTGAAGGATTGTACTGTTTTTCCAATATCTTGGATTCCGGACATCTATGTCAATCCCAGCAACAACGGCAACCTTCAATCATCAAAATACAAGAACATCGCCGTTGCGCACCAAAGAACCAACGGAGAGTTTGTCCAAGAGCTCCGGGAAGAACTCGTTTTCGCCACGGACAAAAAGAAAAAAAAGATGGGCGCGATCAAAATTGAACAGTACTCGTGACAGCAAGCCGTCCCGCCGTTTCGCATGCGGGCGTCAAGGCGTCGGCGGAAAGATATCGGAAGAATATAGAATCGAGATCGCATATCAAGGCGCTTTCGCGTGCTCCTGACGTCAACTCTGAATATATTTCGAGGACCCGTTGCTCGTCCGCCTTGGAAATCAAGGACAAATCCAGCACGTTGGCGTTCATCAGGTCGTTAGGTTGGAATTTATCCAGTCCTCCGCCGAGCTCTTTTTTGTTCTCTTTCATGATTTTATGTGCAATCGGCGTCAACAGGTAGCAAAAGATGACGGCTTTCCGATCCTCCATGCCTTTGTTGACGTACACCGAGTGGAACGTCGTGAGGTTGGAAACGCCTGCGACGTTCAACACGACCTTCATGCTCCCACGCGATGCCGACGATATCCACATGTCGGCGGGCTTCTGCCGTTCCGACGAATACCAAGGCCGTCTGTGCGCAGGCAGGTATTTCTCGTGCACGCCGCGCGACACTCCATGTTCTATGTACGCCTTTACTTCCTCGGAACAGTCGCCCTTTATGTCCAATATGAAAACATCCTTGTCTTCACGTCGCATCTTGTCAAAGTCGGCTTGAGAAAAGCAACATTTGGAAACATGCGACGACCTGCATACGCACGGAGTCA
This sequence comes from Candidatus Methanoplasma porotermitis, assembly GCA_031290095.1. Taxonomy (GTDB): domain Archaea; phylum Thermoplasmatota; class Thermoplasmata; order Methanomassiliicoccales; family Methanomethylophilaceae; genus Methanoplasma; species Methanoplasma porotermitis. The sequence goes on along the minus strand of JAITOF010000013.1, from coordinate 3,549 downwards.
AGCATTCCTGCGGGATGTTCGTCTCAGACATCCTGCTTTTGTTGAATACGAAGTAATCGTTGTCTCCAGTGGCGATTCCGCGCCGGACGTGGCAATACGTCTTCAGCGGCACCAAGTTGAGATAGTCGCCTTTCGGTTCATTTTTTAGGAATGGGAGCCATTTTTCGCTGTTCTCCAAAGTCTCGTAACCGACCGTCACAGAGCCTTCGCCGTCGTTCTCTGGGTCAAGCTCCAAGAGCGAAGGCTCATCGGAGACGTTATAGAATCTGGCCGACTTCTTATCTGACGAGTCAAGGAGCAATATGCACGCCGTCGTCAGCGCGTTGCCAAAGACGTTCCAGTCCAAGTTGATCACGGACCTCAGCAGTTTTTCCCGTGTCATCATGGACTTGATCTTTTCCCCGTAGCTCGAATTCAGGAACTCGTTCGGAACAATGAACGCCATCCTGCCGCCCCGCTTCAACTGAAATATGGATTTGATCAGGAAGAGCGCGTATTGGTTCGTGTATCCGCTGAAACACACCCCGGTCATGCGCTTGAACACGCCATATATGTCTTTTCGCCTGTCAATCGATTGGAACCTGTTGTACGGCGGGTTGCAGACTATCCCGTCATATTTGTCGTTCCAGTCTGAGAACAGAAAATCCTCGACGCGGACGTCGAACGCGTCGCCGATGCCGAAAAAATCCAAGATGCCACGGTCGATCTCGTATCCGCAAAGTTTGCATGTCGGATTGACGGACCTGATTTCGGCAAGGAACTTTCCGTTGCCGACAGCCGGGTCTAGTATCGTCCCGCCGTTTTCGGCAACCCATCCGCTCATGAAAGAAACAACGCTGTCCGGAGTGAAGAACTGCCCGTATTTTTTCACTCTCTCCCTGTCGGCGACGGCGTGGTATTGTTCCTCTTTTGACACGAATATGGTAGCGTTTGATGAGATAAATATCCTTCTGACATGGTGCCGTGCTCGGAGAACCCCCGCATACGACGGCATGATCGGAAGAAGCTCTCTGCGGCAAACCGTCGCTGGCAGCTTCGAGCCGATGCGCGTGCAGGCCAGCAGACGCATTTTGAGGGGGATCTCGGCATGAGGGCGGAGTCTCGTGCTTGTTCCCGAGCCGGCACGGCATAAGGATTCGGCGGGTCCGGATCGATTTCGAGATTCCGAACCCTCGTTGCCGTGTCACTGCCTGTCCGGCACCTCCGTGGCCACCTCTCCTATGAGGGGCTCCTGCCCGTACAGGGAGGAAAGGGCCGCCGAGACGGTTATCAGCGCGGAGCCCCCTATGAGCGCCAGCGTCACCTCGTCGTATCCTAGGATGAGCGAGAGCAACACCGCGAACACGGACTCGGTGCAGCACAGCACCGCGACGGTCGATGCAGACACCTTCGACTGCGCGAACGTCTGGATGAGGAAGCACAGGCCGATGATGACTATGCCTATGAACGCCAGCGACGCCGCCCAGGCGCCATGAAGGTCCATGGTTCCGAACGATCCGTTCTCCATGACGAGGGTCACGACAGCCCCGGCGACCGTTATGAACGCGAGATATGCGACAGTCAAATTGACGGAGTTCATGCTGGGGGAGTATTTCTCGAGGAGGACGAACTGCAATGCCCAGAACACCGCGCCTATTGCCGTGAACGCATCCCCTTTGTTGAGGGACACCCCCCCGTCCCATGCTCCTGACAGGACGATGACGCCTATAAGCCCCATGACTGCGAAGAGCAAAGGCCGGTAGGAGAACTTCCTTTTGATGATCAGCACTATCACCGGGATGAAGACCACGTACAATATGGTGAACAGCCCGCTGTTCGCGGGCGTGGTGTACAGCAACCCTATGAATTGGAACGCGGTGGCGGCGAAGACCATCAGGCCGATCAACGCCCCATACTTCCATTCGTCCTTCGTGAACTTCGGGGCCTTGAGGGCCGGGCGGGCGGCGAGGATCGTCAGCGCCCCCAGCCCATGGACGATGAACATGAGCAGGAACGTCGGCATCTCCTCGCCGAGGTCCTTGACCAGCACAAGGTTTACTGCCCACATCGCAGGCACGAACAGGAATGCTATCGAATACAGGAGGTTTTTCACTGCCATCAACTATTCTCCGTAGTAGAATTACCACCATAGTATTTACATATTTTCATATATGTTTACAGTAGATTTATATGCCGTCGTCAGGCCGGCGGCTTCTTGCGGGGGCGCCCGCAGGACAGCCTGCCCTCCGGACACGGACCGCGGACGCACGGCGGCCCCGCGTCCCGGAATATCGTGGGGGATGCCTCCCTGCAGAGGACCAGCATCTCCTCCGCCATGTCTCTGATCTCCCATTGGGCACGCTCGCAACAGCGCATGGAGAAGAAGTGCAGAAGCTCCCGGGCGTTCATCGTGACCGTGATGTTCGTGGTGCAGCCGTTGGGGAGGACGTACCTTGCGTCTTCTGCCGGGATGCGCTTCTCCAGCTCGGAATATGCATTCCAGATGTCCCCCATTATCTTCTCGTAAACGGCAAGGGCCTCGTCGTCAGCCTGTATCGTTCGAGGTATGACGAACGTCGGCTCGTTGATCGACACGTACCTTTGGCTCTGTTGGGAGAAAGACGCGATCCTATGCCTCACCAGCTGGTGTGTGAGCGCCCGCGACACGCCCTCCACGGAGAACGTGAACGACGCGTGTTCTATCACAGAGTGGTGGCCCATCCCGACTATCTTGCCGAGGGTCTTCTCCGGCTCCCCCTTTCCGAGCAGGTCGGCGGACGACTCCTTGGAATAGCATGACCTGCCTGCGGCGGCGCATATCGCGTCCGCGTCTTCGGTGTACGTCAAAAGCCTCACTATCATCTCGTATCCCCGTCCCATATCCGTGCTTTAACTTTATCCAGTTTTTCCTTGTCTAGAAGCTCGTCGAGCCTTATCGCCCTCACATCGTCGCGCCCGATCAGGGCGGTCAGCCCTGGGACGTGCGCGTCGCCGACGACCGCCACGACGTTCGCATACGTCTCGGCGGCCTTGCGGATCTGGATGGACATGTGTTCGTCCCTCTCGTCAATCAGCTTTCTCACCAGCGTGGGATACCTTTTACGCATATACTCGACGTAGTCGCCGACCGCCGACGCGTTTCCGACATTTTTGCATGGCCTTCTTTTGAACACGGAGTCTCTGAGCGCGGACATGTTATACTTGATCTTCTCGGACATCGGCATCTCCTCCCACATGTCGTTGACGGCCTGCTCCGCGTCTACGTCCATGCATATTATCTCGGCGCCGGCGAGGATCCCGGCGTTTATGGCGGCGAGGAGCTCGCCCCCCGTGCGGGTCTCGTTCATCGCGGAGACTTGGTCCTGATACTCCGCGGCGCGGCGGTAGAACCCCGAAGCTCCGCTCTTGCCCTGCCCGCTGGAGCCTTTGACCAGCGCGTCGTAGCGCTTCCCGTCCAGCTCCACGAGCACGGCGTCCGGCCAAGAGTTCTTGACGATGAAAGACACCGCCCCGGCTATGTTGAAGACGTGGCCTGTGCCGACGAGTGTGATCATGGGTTGGAATACGCCA
>JAITOF010000075.1 GCA_031290095.1 Candidatus Methanoplasma porotermitis | reverse complement strand
TGCGTAATTGACACTTCCGCCCCGCAAACCCTGTTTCTTGGATTTGACCGCGGCCATGAATTCAGTCCGACGGGGGGCTTCGGGACGGGGCTTATGCGAACGGGCCCGGATCCAGGCCCGCTTTCGCCGCCGCTACGGACACGCTCTCGCATTCGGGGCGGCCATTCGAAGCCCTGCACAGGAGTATCGATCCATCCTCCCTCACTATGCCCGGGCCAAACGTGACGATCGGGTTCAGGACCTCTTTTCCGAACACCTCCGCTGCGCAAACAGACCCGAGGTCGCAGGTCAAGGACACGATGAGATCGGCCCCATTCAGAACCGCAGGGTCCTCCTTCGCCCTTACCTTGTCCTGAAGGCAGGACGCCGACGTATACATCACGCCCGCCACCTCCACACCGTCTTTCCTAAGGGCTTCGGCCAGCCGCGAGGCTGCCTCGTGGCCGCCCACGCCGTTGCACAGCCTGGCGCAGGTGTTGCACGTCCATATCGCCACCTTTTTGCCGCGGAGCGCTTCCAGCAGCTCCTGATACGACCTGTCTCTTGCCATCATCAACATGGCCGTTACACCTGCGTCAGAGGAGACGCCACCACATACGCCCTTGTCTTCAGCTCCCCGTTGAGGAGGTACAGGCCTTTTCCGTCCTTTCCAAAAAGTTCGAACTTGGTTATCAGGTCGTTGGCGTTGGATTCCTCCTCTCCCTGCTCTTTGACGAACCAGTCGAGGAACTGTTGCGTGCGGAAGTCCTTCGCTTCGAGGGCGGCCTCGTAGATTGCGTTAATGGATCCCGTTATGAAGACCTCATGGTCGAGCGCAGCCTCGAGCGGATCCCCGGGGTCTTCGATTTTGACGCTCGGCTTGGCTATCGCGTCGAAGGAGACGGGCTCGCTGTTCTCGTGGAGGTAGTTGTATATTATAAGGGCGTGGTCGCGCTCCTCCTGCGCCTGGACGAAGTACCAATTGGCGAACCCGTCGAGACCCTTGTGCCGGTAATAGCTGGAGAAGTCCAGATACAGATAGGACGAATACAGTTCTTTGTTTATCTGCCCGTTCAGCAGCTTAGATACGTTCTTGTCGAGCATAAGCAACCCTTACGCAAGCATGGCTTGCCGCGATAAAGAGCTTATCGGCGCCTGCGGCTGCTATGCGGCGCCGATGTGCCGTCTGCTGTGCGATTCACAGAGCGACGGCAAACAACCGTAAATACGAAAGACATCATCGTCGCTTGCAGTAACATGGCAGACACATCGCTCGTATCAGTTGTCCTGGTCATGGCCGGCGGGGCCGTCGGCGCCCTGCTGAGGTACGCGGTCACGCTGATCGCGTCCCCTTCCAACGGGTTTCCGTGGAACACGCTGTTCGTGAATTTCGTCGGCTGCACGCTGCTCGTCCTGTTGTTCTTCCTCTGGAGCCCCGCCCCGGACAACGCGAGGCTGTTCCTTTTCGTGGGCGTCTTCGGGGCGTTCACGACGATGTCCTCTGTGTCTATGGAGACCGTCGACCTCTATGTGGAGGGTCATGCGGGGGCCGCCATGATTAACTTCGCGCTCAACATGGGAGCCTGCGCCGCCGGCGCGGCCATAGGCAGGGCGGCGGCAGTGCTGCTGTCCTGAACGAACAATGGTTATATCCCCCCTACGCGTTGTGCGCATATGGACGCGACCCCGCAGGCTGCCGAGCTGATGTTAGCGGTAGGCGGGATTCTGTCGGTCCTCGTAGTCGCCCAATATCTGAAGAACCGCGCGCTCCTGAGGTACAAAGCCCTGTTGCTGCTTGGCTTTGTATCCGGCATCGCCATGATCGCGTCGTGCCTCCTCTCGTACTTCGACTGGGGGACCCCGACCGCCGTACTCGTGGCTGTGTCGGGGTTCGCTCTCGCCTTCCGTCCGTTCCGCGACGTGCATTTTGCGGCGCTGATCGCGATACTGGTGATGATTGTCGTGTATGTGCTGCTCGGGGGCCTCTCCGGCGGGCTGTTGGACTTTCTCTCCGCCGGATGGCCCAGGGCGATAGCGGCGTTCATTGCGGGCGCGATCGTCTACGGACTGCTCAATTTCGCAGAGAGCATCGTCAAGATCTTCGGAAAGTTGCTCAACTGCTGGCCGCTCCTGTTGTTGCTTGGAGTTGTGTGCATATTAGAAGCGGCTTCCATGTTCTTAGGATACGGGACGATCTTCGATGCCATAGCCGATCTGTCCGCATGATGGCTAATGACAACCTTTAAATGACAGCAGTAGATGGAGGGGGTGCGGGGCCCGTGGCTTAGCCAGGATATAGCGCTGGCCTTCTAAGCCAGACGCCTCGGGTTCGAAAGTTCCTGAATAGGGAGCCGAAATTCCCGACGGGCCCGCCAGAGGGTGTGCCGCCCCTGTGATGAGGCACCCAGTGAAGAGGAAATAACATGAAGAGAAGCTCACGCGCCTGGAAAAAACGCGGAAACCAGCGTTGGAAATGGCGCAAGAAGAAGATGAGAAGAAGAAAGAGAGCAGCGAAGATGCGCAAGAAGTAACCCTGACGGGCTACCAAGGGAGTATAGGCTAACCTGGCAGACTGGCGGGCTCCAGTTATTGAGCGTGATTAGAAGAGTTTGCTGACAGATAGGCTGATGACTAACTGGAGCGATGACTCTATAATTCGCGCGGGGTAGCTCCCCGCGTGGTGGAAACCCGCTGACGGGGGTTCAAATCCCTCTGCTCCCACCTTGCGCATCCTGCTGATGCTCTTCCGCATTCGCGGAATAAATACCTTTCATCTTCTGATTTGCCATTTACATACTAGTTCTCATACCGTGGCGATGCAACGTACGACCATCTCCGCCGATCCTGTCGCCGAATGCATGCCGCCGCTGACGTTTGCATAAGGCCATCCTGACGGTACACAGTAGAATCACAGATGGATGCTTTCGTTCTCCGCACGTCTCTCAGGCCGGACGGAGTTGTTCTTGTCGTCCGACTCCTCATGGGACCGAGGCCCGATGTCACAGGGCCAAGGCTGTGAACGCCCAAGCAGCCGCTCAGCCGTGTCTTCTCATGAAACGGTCAAGCCGGTCGTAAGCCTCCTCCAACACATTCATAGGAGGCAACAGAATCGTGCGGAAGTGGCTTTGTCCAAATTCGGTGCAGAATCCGGAGCCGTTGACGACCACGACGCCTTCCTCGTCGATCAGGTTCAGGGCGAAGTCCTTGTCGGTCTTCCAGTCTGTGAGCTCGACCTTCGGGAACATGTAGAAGGCGCCTTTGGCGCGGTTGGTTGATATGCCCGGAATCTCGTTCAGGCGCTTGTAGGTGAAGTCCGCCCTCTCTTTGAGCTTGCGGTTCATCTCCAGGATATAATCCTGCGGCCCCTGAAGGGACACCCTCGCGGCCTCTTGGCAAGGAACGTTCGGGCATATTCTTATGCGGAACTGCCTCATCATCCCCTCGCGTATGTCGTCCAACACCCCATGCTTGTCCATGAAGTAGCA
>JAITOF010000046.1 GCA_031290095.1 Candidatus Methanoplasma porotermitis | reverse complement strand
GCCAACCCCTCTCCACCTATGTTTGGGGGGGGGGGGGGGCCGGGGGGGGGGGGGGGGGGGTTAAAAAACACTCCCCCCTTGTGGGGGGGGGGGGGGGGGCCAACGCCTTCACCCCGCGTCACGCCGCATGCCCGGGACGGGCGCGGCGGAGGAACCGTTATTTGAACTTTTGAGCAGCGTGCTCCGTCCTGGCGGGAGCACGCACAGGAGCGTGCCTATATGAAGGCACGCGTCTGTATTGCGATCCTCGCCGTCCTTGCGATGGCGGTCGCAGGCGCGTTCCTCGTCTTGGACCGGGACGCGCCTTACGCGTCTGCGGACGCCTCTGGAGACACCCTGTCCGGCAACATTCATTGGGACCTGACCGAAGGCGTCCTCACGCTGAGTCCTAATGTCTTCGGTGGCGTGTTCATGGACACATTCACACTGTCCGGCGACGGCATGGCGCCTTGGCTCTTCAACGCGGACAACCGGTACAGCATAGCCGAGGTGGTCGTCGAAGACGGGATAACGAGCATAGGAGCCTACGCGTTCTACGCCGCCGCCGCCCTCAAGTCCATAGATATCTCGAACGACGTGGAGGAGATAGGCGCCAGAGCGTTCTACTACTGCTACGCCCTGTCGTCGATAGTCATCCCTAGCGGCATGGATTCCATACCCGAATACCTTTTCCGGGACAATTATTCCCTGACTAGCGTCATAATCCCAACCAGCGTGGAGACGATAGGGAACTACGCGTTCTACAGTTGCTCCTCCTTGGGTTCAATCGACATCCCATCCAGCGTGAAGACAATAGGGAACTACGCGTTCTACGGTTGCTCCTCTATGAGGTTGGTCCACTTCATTAACACCAGCGCGTTGGATACCATAGGCGAACATGCGTTCGAACAATGCAGTCATCTGCTTTCAATCGACATCCCTGCTGGCGTGAGCTCCATGGGCGTTTCGGTGTTCAGTCACTGCACCGCCTTGGCCTCCGTGACGTTCCTCGGCAGTGCTCTTACATCCATACCTGGATCCACGTTCGGCTCCTGCTACTCCCTGTCCTCGATCGACCTCCCGAGCGGCGTGAAGACCATAGGGGCCAGCGCGTTCAGCTCCTGCTACTCCCTGTCCTCGATAGACCTCCCGAGCGGCGTGACTGGAATAGCCGCAGATGCGTTCAAGGAATGCCGTTCCTTGGCTTCGATCGAAATCCCGAGCGGCGTGAAGGCCATATTTGAAAGAACGTTCCAAAACTGCACCTCCCTGACCTCCGTGACGTTCTCCCCCGGCAGCGCCTTGGAGATGATAGCCAACTACGCGTTTGAGTACTGCTACTCCTTGGCTTCGATAGAAATCCCGAGCGGCGTGAAATACATACTTGACGGTGCGTTCGATGGTTGCCAGGCCCTGACAGATATCACGATACCGGGCGGCGTGACCAGTATAACCACAAGCGCGTTCCAGAACTGCTACTCCTTGGCATTGGTCACCATCCTGGGCAACGTGACAAGCATACAGGGCGACGCGTTCAACGGCTGTCACTCCTTGACCTCGATCGTCATCCCGGCCAGCGTGACTAGCATAAATGCCCGCGTGTTCAGTGGTTGCACTGCGTTGCGCAACATAACGTTCCTCGGCGACCCGACATCAATCAACATTTCCACCATTCAGACTCCATTTGCTTTGGGTAGCAGCGACGCGCCGGCAACGGCATACATATGGTCGTCGCTGTCCGATCAAGGCGCTGTTGATGCCCGCTTCACAAGCGGAACGAAAAACAACTACACCACCATACTCTGGGGAGGGTCCGCTGGTAGCGGCCCCAACCTGCCGACTGGTGAATCGGGAGTGGGATGGACATACGTCGGCGGGGCCACGAAGACCCTGACGTTCACCGGGACGGGCGACATGCCTGCCGCCGCCGGATGGGCCGCGTTCAAGCAGTACGTGGACCACGTCATCATAGACAACGGCGTCACGTCCATAAGCGACAACGCGTTCAAAGACTTCTACTCTCTCGTCGACGTCTCGATCCCTGGCACCGTGGCGTCCATAGGCGCAGGCGCCTTCCAGAACTGCACCTCCCTGACCGCTGTCACCCTTCCGATCGGAGTGGAGTCTATAGGGAACGACGCGTTCTCCGGATGCCGCTCCCTGGTCTCAATCGCCATCCCGAGCAGCGTCACGTCCATAGGCGCAGGCGCCTTCCAGAACTGCTCGACCATTGGCTCGGTCACGATTCCAGGCGGCGTAGCGACCATAAGCGACAACGCGTTCAACGGATGCGCATCCCTGGACTCTGTGACATTCTCTGGCAACGTGGGGACCATAGGGGCCTTCGCGTTCTACTCCTGCTACAGCCTCTTGTCTGTAACTTTCTCAGGCCCCGTGACGTCCATAGGGGCCAGCGCGTTCAACTCCTGCTACTCCCTGGCCTCGATCGACCTGTCTAGCGTTGCTGCCATAGGGGCCAGCGCGTTCTACTCCTGCTACTCCCTGGCCTCGATCGACGTGTCGAGCGCGACGTCCATAGGGGCCAGCGCGTTCTATGGTTGCCGCTCCCTGACCTCGTTTGCCATCCCGAGCGGCGTGGCGGCCATAGGGGCCAGCGTGTTCCAGTCCTGCACATCCCTGACCTCGATCGTCATCCCGAGCAACGTGAAGGCCATAGGGGCCAGCGCGTTCGCAGGGTGTACATCCCTGGCGTCGGTCGACATCCAGAACGGCGTGAAGGCCATAGAGGCCAGCGCGTTCTACCAATGCCGTTCCCTGTCCGCGATCACGATCCCCGTGAGCGTGACGTCCGTGGGGGCCGAAGCGTTCCGTTACTGCTACCTCTTGGCCTCGGTGGTCATAACGGACCCTGACATCACTCTGGCGGACAGCGTCTTCCAAGGCGACTACTCCCTCACCGCCGTATCCATATACAACCCCGCCGCGTCCGCCGGTGGTGGCACGCAGTACAACCCCGCAGCCATCAGCAACCTGTCCCCCCGCTTGATAGTGTTCTACTACTCGCTCGGCGAGCCTGTGGAGTCCACGCAGTCGACGACGGGCGTCGTCACCCTGTCCGGGTTCACCGACTCTGTGAACGTGGGCACGGCACGCGGAGGCGACGACATAGCGGCCCTGGTATCCGACAGCGGGACGTTCGCCAGGGACGGCCATCGCGTAGGGTATGTGACATCTTCGACCTCGTACGATGTCACGGTGTATGCTGGAGACCACGGCACGTTCGGCTACGAGATATACACGACGGTGCCGACGGGAACGCTTACCGAGACGGGTCTCGGCAGAGACGGGCCGAAGACCATAGATGTCCCGACGGGCGAGCATGTCGTCATCGTGTCGCAACCCGACTCCGGATACCAGTTCGTCAAATGGGAGAAGACCTACCCCGCGACTGCCACGTTCGCCTACGACTATGTAGCCGTCTCGTCCTATGGGGTATACAAGGTGACGTTAGCCACGGACGACCCTGCGAACGGCTACAACGTGGCTATAGACTCGGGGACGAACGGGGACGTGCAGTACGCCACGTCCGACTTCGCAACCACAGGGTACGCCTCGGGCAAGAGGACGGTCCATGTGGACTACGGGAAGACGATAACCCTGTCCGCCCTGGCGGACGCGGACTACGTGTTCGCGTCCTGGACCGTGGGCGGCGCGGCGGACGCCTCCTACGAGGCGACCATAGCCGCCTCGGCGGCGGGCGAGTACGAGGCGACGTGGACCCACGTCCCCGGCGGCACCTACAAGGTGTCCGTGGACTCCGGAGCCAACGGGACGGTGCAGTACGCCGTGTCCGGATCCGGCCCGACGGGCTACGTGTCCGGGGCGAGGGACATCAACGTCCCCGCCGGCGAGACGGTGACGCTGACAGGAGTCGCGACCACGGCAGGCTACCTGTTCGAGAAGTGGCATCAGACCGCTCCGGTCGCCAGCACCTTCAGCCACAACCCGATCGTCGTCTCGTCCGCTGGGGCGTACAGGGTGTCGTTCTTCGACTCGACGAACCCCGCCAACGGCTACAACGTGACGGTGACGGCGGGCGCCGACGGCAAGGTGCGGTACGCCACGTCCGGCCCTGCGCCGGACGCCGGCGAGTTCACAGGGACGGCCACGGTGCACGTCGACGCGGGCGAGACCGTCGCCCTCACGGGAGTCGCCCTCACGTCCAGGTACGTCTTCGAGCAGTGGACGAGGTCCCTCCCGACGGCGGCCGTGCTCAGCGGCAACCCCATCGTCGTCTCCTTGGCGGGAGCCTACGCCGCGTCGTTCATCGGCCCGTTCTACACCCTGAGCGCGTCGGCGGACTCCGGGTCGACGATAACGCCGTCCGGCACCCAGAGCGCCCTGGCCGGCTCGAGCGTGACGTTCACGTTCTCCGCCAAGGCGGGGTACGCCATAGCCGGCGTGACGGTCGATGGGGCGAGCGTCCCGTCCGCCGTCGACGCAGGAGCGTACACGTTCTCCGGCGTGGCCTCCAACCACGTCATAAGCGTGGCCTCCACGCCTGCCTCCGAGGGCATAACGCTCGCGGTGAGCGTCGCGGGAGGGGACGGCACGCCCGAGTACCACGTCGGGCCCGGCTCGCCTTACGTCCGCTTCGTCAGGTCGCAGCCCGTCGCCCTGCACTCCGACCTGTACGTGTCCGTGGACGTCGGGGACGGGTACAAGTTCGTCGGGTGGACCGGTGACGTGACGTCGAGCGACGTCGAGCTGCACATATCCGACGCGGACAGGAACCTCAGCCTCGTGGCGCACCTCGAGGCCGACGGAGGCGGCGACGGGCTTTCCGTAGCGGTGATCGTCGCCGCAGCGGCCATAGCCATACTCGTCGTCTCTGCCATCCTGTGGATCGTGGCCAGGCGCCGTTGAGACGGTCGACGGAGAAAGGAAACGCTTTTAAAACCTCTTCCAAACACCCCTTTCCCAAACCTCTTCAAGCACGACTCGAAGATTGTCAGCCGCGACCTCTTCCCGGCGCCCGTCCACGCCGCATGCTCTTTTGACGGCACGAGGCGTCGCGTCCGGCGGCCGCATCTGTGCGGACAGCCGCCACCAAAGGGAGCAGGTGCTGTGTTGCGAGCCACGCCTGCCTTTTGCAGGTGCCGACAGAGGTCATGGCAATTAAACGACACCGTCCCGGCTGACAGAAGAGAGAAATACCTTTGAAGCCTCTTCTCCAACTGCCTCTGGGCACAATTGAAACGTCGACGGCGGCACGGGCTAGCGCAATCAGGGGGCTGGGCGCGTAAGCCCGTCCGCCGTCGACGACCGTTTTCCGGCGGCGCGCCCCAGTCTCTCTTTCTTTTGTCGTCATGAAACATCCTGTCCTGCGTTTCTATCGGCATGGAATCCTCTTGTCGAGGTGTCTCCAGGGGAGAACAACGGCCTGCAACGCAGGCCGTCGCCCAAAGGCCGAACAGTCGAGGAGGCCCCTATGACGAATCGAAATGCGCCATGCCGTACCAAGAGATGCGAGTCCGTCGGATATAGAAGCGAGATGATCCAACGGGCATGATAGAAATAAAAACGAAGACCGGCCTTTCGGCCGGCATAGGTTTCAGCTCAGTTGCTCAGAGCAGAATGGACAGAACTTCGGGGTCTTCGGGAGCCCGCTGATGTCCTGTCCGCAGTACGGGCAGTTCTTGAACTTCCCCGTGGGCGCAGGGCCGACGTGCGCGGCCCCGGCCACAGGCGCCGCCGCAGGCTGCTGGGCCGCCGTCTGCGGGGACGGCTGCCCACAGTTCGCGCAGAACTTGTACGGGTAGTCGTTGAGCCCGCCGCATGTGGGGCACATGACCTTGGTGGCCTGCGGTTGTTGCTGGCCCTGCACTCCGGCCACAGGCTGCTGTTGCAGCTGTTGGTACATCTGCGGGAACAGAAGCATTCCGGTTCCCATCGCCGCGCCTCCCTGCGAGTTGCCTATGGCGTCCGCCATCCTGTCCATGACCTCGTACTTCTTGAAGGACTCTCCGTTCTTGCTGCTGAACTGCAAGTACTCGAACACTTTCTTACGGTCTTCGTCGGACGTCTGGACTTCGTTGATCTTCAGCGAGAGCAGCTCTATCCCTCTCTGCATGAAGTAGGGCTCGATGAGTATCCTCGTGCTCGTGGACGCCTTCTCCAGGCTGTTCATGATGTCCATGTAGTACTGGGAGTTCATCTGTTGGGTTATCTGCTCGTTGATGAAGCTCTTCATGAAGGCGTTCACGTCGCCGGTGCTGTAGGAGTCGCTGCCTCCGAGCACCTGCGTGTAGAACAGCGCCACGTCGTTGATGCGGAACTGGTAGTCTCCGTTTCCCATGAGGACTATCGGGACCTCGTACTCCTTCGCGGCCTTGATCATGCTGCGGACGCCCCATTTCCCGTTGAACATCTTCAGCGAGATGAAGACTACCCACACCTTGAACGGCGTCTCCTTGTATCCCAGCGCAAGGTTGTACAGCTTGGTGAGCCACGGCACGTTCGCCGAGGTCACCACGTGCCTTCCAGGCTCCAGGACGCCCTCCAGCTTCCCGTCCCTCAGGAACAGCGCGACCGCATGCTCGGGCACCGTGACCGATGTGATCGTCCTCAGGTCGCTGTGCGGAGACCTGTAGATTATGTCGTCTGGCCCCTGGCTCTCCCAGAACACCACGTTGGTTTTTTTGTCTGCCATGTTCGTCACTCCTTGAATCCTCTCATGACGCTCTCCCTCTCGTTGTATGCCTCGATGAGCGAGTCGATCGTCTTCTCGATCGCCCTCAGCGTCGCTTTGAGGTCGATGCCGCCGTCCGCGTCGCGTGCCGCCGCGGCCGTCTGGTCTTTGAGCACCGTCGCGCCGTCGATCAGCCGGGCGTCCCAGGATATGAGCCCGTCCAGCTCCGCTTCCAGTATCTTCACGGAGTCATGGAACCCGCTGTACCCTCCGGCCGCCTTCTTCACGTCGATGTAGTACTTGTCGGCCTTCGCCCTGACCCTCTCGGCGTCCCTCATGAGCTCGAGGTTGTTCACAGTCGCCCGCTGGACCGTTGAAAGGTCGGTCTTCGCGTTCTCCAGCGCCCTCGCCACTTCTTGGCGCACGGCGCGGTCCTCGTCCCTGCGGAGGTTCTTCTGCTTGTACCCTTTGTATATGGGCACGTGCGACGCGATCCTCTCGGTCAGGGACCTGTTCCCCGCCATCTGGCTTTCTACTTTGTCTTCTATCGACATCTCATCGCCTCCTTACTTTCCCTCTTTCCCGTTTATGAGTGCGACCGAGATCCCGACCACCGCCAGGATTATCAGGAATATCGCAACCAGTATCACTGCGCCTAGGCTTGTGAACGCCGCAAGAAGCAGCACCACGCCGACGTCAGCCGCCACCGCCCCGGCGGCCAGCCTGTACATCGCCTCTGAAGGGCCGAACTTGTCCGGGGTGGCGGAGTATCCGAGAGCGAGGACCGAGGTCACGGCCCCTGCTATGAGGACCACGACGCCGACCGCCCCGAGGGCGTTCTCTGTCAAGTAGTACACGATCAGCCCGACGGCCAAGGCTATTATGACTAGGCCCAAGGTGACCGCTGGCATTGCTTTATTGTTCATTTTCACACCTCTTATATCACTATTAACTGGGACGCGCTCGTCCTCGGGATCCTCTTAGGCACCAGCGCGCCGAACCCCGAGGGCGCCCTCAAGCTCCCGTCGACGTCGCAGGGGATGTAGATCAGGTTCTTGATGTAGGGCTTGCTGAGCTTCAGCTTGTTGTCGCTGCTCGTGCGCACCGCGAGATAGTCGTTGACGACCTTTTCGGCCTCTCTCTTCGTGCTCAGAGGCAGGACGATCTTCCTCGCCCCCGGGGAGTTCATCGAGGCCTCGGAAAGCCTTCCTATGCCTTCCCCGCCGCTGATGCTGGTCTCCTTGCCGGTTATTCCGGCGAGTATGCTCTTTTCCGGGCGTATGGAGAAGATGTCCGTGAGCGCAGACGCGGGGTCGGACAGGCACTGCTGGTCGATCACGAAGTCCGCAGGGACCAGAAGGTCCTCGGTGACCTCGACGCTCTTCTTGCCGAATATGGATCCGGTCTGGAAGCTGTATCTGAGGTCGACGTCCCAAAACGGCACGAGGTACTGCCCGGAGCCTGCGGTGATGCGCATGGCCCCGCCGTTCCTCGCCTCCATTATCGCAGAGATGTTCTCGAACACCTCGTTGAAACGGTCCTTGTTGCCAAGCAAGTATCCCCACTTGCCGGTCGTCGGATAGTTGAACGAGAAAATACGATGGATGACGTCCAAGGTCTTCATCGCGTCCCCGCCGCTCTTGTAGACGAACGCCGCCATGTCTGCGAGCATCTTCGCCTGAGTCGCTTCCGTGGACACGGCGTTGAACATCAGGCCGAGGTTCAGGTCGGTGGATATCTTGTCTTTGACGGCGGCGAGGCGGTCCCTGCCGTTGATGAAGTGCTGGCTGCTTTCCATGGCGTTGCCGCTCATCAGCTTGTCGCATCCTTCAGCCACTTGGGCGAGGGCCTCGAAGCGCTCGCCTATGGGCGCGTATCCCTTGATTTTGGAGAACGACGAGGCCGCCTCCTTGAAGTTGTTGGCCATCAGGGCGTACCTTCCCGGCGTGTCCTCTTGGATCAGCTTCGCGTTATTGATCAGGAGCGCGTAAGCAGAGCCCATCTCGACCGCAGACGTGACGATCGTCTTGGACGCTTCGTCGACGGCCAGAGGCTCGACGCTCTTCGCCCTCGCGTTGAACTCGAACGCGCTGGACGACTTGTGCGTCGGGACCGCTGACTTGTCCACGGTGAACGGCAAGACTATCAGCGGGTTCGCCAGCAGGCTGTTGGCCGCGAACTTGTACTCGGTGTACTCCGTCTCGATGCGCGGCCTTATGTTGTTGTTGAATATGTTGAACCTGGCGATCGAGTCGACGTTCTCCGTCTGCGACATGGAGAACCCGCCCGGTATCGCCTTGCTGATCCATGACTGGATCTGCCCCATCATCTGCTCCATGTACGCCTTTGCGTCGACCCTCTGCTGGGTCGTGCCGCAGCTGGAGCATGTGACGTACGGGGAGTCGGACTCCACGTCTTTCCTGTCCAGAGGCGCCCCGCAATGCTTGCACCTGAGGGACACGAGGTCGTCCAAGCGCTCACCGCCTCATCATGGCCATGCTGCGTATGGACGCGATCTCCGCCTGAAGCCTGGCTTCCATGGCCCTCATCTCGGCCATGGCCTTGTCGTGGTACCCCTTAGCGATCTCGTCGGACTTCCTGGAGATGGCGGTGTAGCACGGCCTGCACACGTATATCGACTGGAAGCTGTCCGGGGCCGATTTCAGGAGGTCGTCGTTGGTCGCCCGCATGAACGGGGTGATGTCGCTCGACATTGCGAGGAAGTGTATCCCCTCGCCGGTGGAGGGGCGGTCGCAGATCCAGCATTTGGCTGATTTGGAGTACGAGCTTATGAGCTTCATGTCCTGGTCGCCGCCGGCGCCGTCGCCGAGCTGCTTGCGGCAGTTGTAGGCGTTCTGAAGGAGCTCGGCCGCTTTCTTGGGGTCTGAGAACACCACTGCCGAGGAGAGGGACTCGTAGCCTATCGCCTGGAGCAGCAAGGCCTCTTTCAAACCTGTGGTCGACGTGTCCCCGTTGATAATCTCGTAGATCTTCAGCGAGTTGTTGCCGATCTGCACCTGGTATTTCTGGGCGAGGGCCAGGAGCTTGTCGCCTTTGGCCTTCTTGACGTCCGTGTTTCCGTCCATGCCCAGGGCCCTTATGCGTTCGGCGACCAGCCTGGCCTCGACGATCGCCTTGCCCGGGTCGACCTCCGTCAGCCCGAACTCGAACGGCCCGCTGGCCGCAGACAGGCTCCCGGCGAGGCGGTCGTACGCTTCGGGGCTGTTCGGCGAGGTGACGACGTCTATTATCGCGACGTACATCTCAGCAAGGGCCTTCTCCTTGCCTCCTTTTTCTATGGTCTTCCTGAAGTTATTCCTTGCCTTTGCATATTCTTTGCGTTTGACAAGGTCTATGCCCTGGTCGAAGAGCTCGTCGCCGGATTTGAAAATAAGAGCCATTTCTTACCCTGGTTCGGATACCGCAATCTGCGATTTAACCTCTTTCCTGTCAAGAGACAGTTTGAAACCTAGATGTTGCATTTGCGACATTTGACGACGTTTTTGATAATCGCGACGACTCGGGCCCGTTCACGACGGCCGGAAGCACGCCCCTTCGTTCGTTGCGCCATGTCTACGTTATTCATTTATGAATACATACGGCAAATTAAATTAAATATCAAATCGTGCGATTAAGTAATGTCTGAATAATTGTATTCAGATTAATGTGATAAATAAGGCGAATAGGCATATTCTGACCTGCCAGCACGTCGAATTCCGCTGTTCCCCTGTGGAGAGAATCATGAGCAAGAAAATCAAACAGATAGCGATTTACGGGAAAGGAGGCATTGGGAAATCCACGACCACGTCTAACATAACGGCCGCGCTGAGCGAGGCCGGGTACAACGTGATGCAGTTCGGATGCGACCCGAAGAGCGATTCGACAAACACTCTGAGAGGCGGGACGTACATACCTACCGTGCTAGACACCCTGAGGGAGAAGACCAAGGTGGATGCCCATGAGGTGATCCACAAAGGGTTCAACGGCATCCACTGCGTGGAGGCTGGCGGCCCAGCCCCGGGGGTGGGATGCGCGGGAAGAGGGATCATCACCGCCGTCCAATTCTTCAAACAGCAGAACATATTCGAGGAGCTCGACCTGGACGTCGTCCTGTACGACGTCTTGGGAGACGTGGTGTGCGGGGGGTTCGCAGTGCCCATAAGGGAAGGCATAGCAGAGCACGTGTTCACCGTGTCGTCCGCCGACTTCATGTCGATATACGCTTCCAACAACCTGTTCAAAGGCATCAGCAACTACTCCAAGTCTGGAGGCGCGTTGCTGGGAGGGGTCATAGCCAACTCCATAAACCAAAGCTACTCCAAAGAGATAGTGGACGATTTTGTCCGAAGGACTAACACGCAGGTGCTGGAGTACGTTCCGAGGTCGGTCACCGTCACACAGAGCGAGCTTCAGGGGAAGACCACCATCGAGGCCGCCCCGGACTCAGCGCAGGCGGACGTGTACAGAAGCTTGGCGAAGAAGATAGCCTCGCACACCGAATCCAAAGTCCCCACCCCGCTGGAGGTCTCGGACCTCAGGGCGTGGGCGAGCGGCTGGGGGCAGCATCTCCTTGAGCTCGAGAGGCAGAGCGGCGCCTTGGAAACGCTTGTGAAGGTGTGACCATGACGAAGATAAACATAAACGCCACGGCGGTAGAGAGCCGCGAACAGCGCCTCGGGACCATAGTCAGCTGGTACGGCAAGGCGTCCGAGCTATCGGAGCTTTCTCAATATTCAAAAGGAGGCGGCTGCGGAGGCGGCAGGGGCAGGCGCTGCACCCTGTGCGAGGCCACTGGGCCGTTCAGCCAAGCCTCCGGGTGCACGGACGCCATGGCGGAATGTCAGGCCGGCAACATCCGGGACGCCGTGCTGATCAAGCACGCGCCGCTCGGCTGCTCCTCGTTCCAAGTGGCCCTCAACACCATCTACCGCTACGGCTTGGCCATGAGAGGGTACAAGATAGAGAACGTGACCGTCACGTCCACGAACCTCAAAGAGGATGACATGGTGTTCGGCGGCATCGACAAGCTGAGGCTGACCGTAGAGGACGTCTGGGATCGTTACAGCCCCAAGGCGATATTCATAGGCGCCGCATGCGCGACGGCCATAATCGGCGACGACATAGACAGCGTGGCCGTGGAATACAGCGAGAAGCTGGGCATACCGGTCATCCCCATGCACTGCGAAGGGTTCAGGTCCAAGCACTGGAGCACAGGGTTCGACGCGTCGCAGCATGGAATACTCCGCAGCATAGTGAGGAAGAACCCCGAGCGCAAGCAGGAGGACCTGGTCAACGTAATCAGCCTATGGGGTTCGGACGTGTTCACCCCCATGCTGAAGAACCTGAACCTCAGAGTCAACTACGTGGTCGACATGGCGAGCGTGGAGGACCTGGCGCAGACGTCGGAGGCGGCGGCCACGGTGGCGTTCTGCAACACGCTGGGCACTTATCTGTCAGAGGGCTTGGAGCAGCTGTACGGCGTGCCGCAGGTGCGCGCCACCCAGCCGTACGGGATCAAAGGAACAGACGAGTGGATAAGGGCGCTGGCCAAGCTGACCCATCGCGAAGAGCTCGCAGAGGAGTACATAGCAAAGGAGCACGCAAGGATAGAGCCCATCATCGACGGCCTCAGGAAGCAGCTTGCAGGGTTGAACGGGTTCGTGGCCACAGGCTCGGCGTACGCTCACGGCATGATGTGCGTGCTGAGGGAGCTTGGCATAGTCCTCAAAGGGTCGCAGGTGTTCCACCACGACCCCATATACGACAGCGAAGACCCGGCGCAGGACACCTTGGCGTTCCTCGTGGACAATTACGGCGACATAGACGACTTCATGGTCAGCGTGAGGCAGCCGTACCAGTTCTACACCACGATGAAGAAGATCAAGCCTGACTTCATAACTATAAGGCACAACGGCCTCGCGCCCGTGGCGTCCCGTCTCGGCATACCCGCGATCCCGCTCGGCGACGAGCATCAGGCGATAGGGTATCAAGGCGTCATAAACATGGGGTACATAATATTGGCCGTCATGAAGCGCCAGAGGTTCCATCAGGACCTGGCCAAGCACGTCAAGAGCCCCTACTCCGAATGGTGGGCCAGCCAGACGGACGCGAACATCCTGTCCAAGCATCCAGAGCTTATATGGGAGGGCGTCGCAGGCGTAGACATCCCGGCTTCTAAGGAGGGACTGCACCCGATACAGGAGGGCACCGGATGACCATACATGAAACAGCCAGGACCGACTCCATAACTCGGCCAAGGTACGTGTGCGCCATAGGCGCCATGTATTCTGCTATCGCCATACCGAGGGTCATGCCGATCGCCCAATGCGGCCCGGGATGCGTCGACAAGCAGTACGCCGGGCTCGCATACATAAACGGGCA
>JAITOF010000037.1 GCA_031290095.1 Candidatus Methanoplasma porotermitis | reverse complement strand
AAAAGCGCCCTGGACGGAATTCGAATCCGTGTCGGGGCCTCGACAGGGCCCCATGATAGGCCGCTACACTACCAGGGCTTTGTGCCTCGATAGAGAGCGGTAATATTTAATGGTTGTTTCTTTAGGTCTCGAATGCACGTCTGGGTTGTATGGGGCCAGCGTGCAAAAGAAGTCACTCCCGGCACGAGCCGAAAAGCCGGACCGTGTTCTTCCCGGTACGGGGATCGTATTCGAGCTCCGCGTCGATGTTGAAGACGGTGCGCATGTTCTCCGGCGTTAGGACCTCCTCGGGATTCCCGACGGCGAACACCCCATGGTCGTGTATGAGTATGACGCGGTCGCAGTACCTCGTGACCATCGGGAGGTCGTGAGACACTATCACGACCGTGAGCGCGTTCTCACGCGAGAGTGACGAAACGAGGTCGAGGACCTCGAACTGCATGTTGATGTCCAAGTGCAGCGTCGGCTCGTCCATCAGGACCACCTCGGGGGTCTGGGCCATCGCCCTTGCGATGATCGCCCTCTGCCTCTCTCCGCCGCTGACGGTGTTTATGAAACGGTCGGCGAGCGGGAGGAGCCCGGTGCGCTCCATCGCTTTTTCGACAATCTCCATATCAGCCGACGAATCTCCGCGGAAAGCTTCCTGGAACGGCATCCTGCCCATCTTCACTATCTCCCGGACGGTGAATGCGAAGCGAATCTCGTTCGTCTGGGGGACCACGGCTACCCTCCGGGCTATGCTTCTCTTCGACATCCCCTCTATGTCCGTCCCGTCCACCATGACGCACCCCTCGTGGGGGTGCAGGTTGCGGTTGAGGTTCTTCAGAAGCGTGGTCTTCCCGCATCCGTTGGGCCCTAGTATGCCGAGTATCTCGCCTTTGCCTATGCTTAAGGACACCGCGTCCAAGACGATCTTGTCGTCATAGGTGTAAGACAGCTTGTCAGTCTCGAGCATGCTCACCATCCCACCTCGCTTCTCTTCCTTGAAAGCAGATAGATGAAGAACGGGGCGCCTATGAAGGCGGTGACCACCCCGATAGGCAGCACGCCGTACTGCGCCGCGGCCACGTGCGCCGCGTAGTCGCAGAGAAGGATGAACGCCGCGCCGCCGAAAGCGGACAGCGGCACTACTATGCGGTTGTCCGGCCCGAGCAGCAGCCTGAATATGTGCGGTATCACCAGTCCGATGAATCCGATCGCCCCGACGAAGGCCACCGCCGCCGCAACCACCAGAGTCGAGACCACCAATAGGAAAAGACGGACCTTCTTGACGTCCACTCCGAGGTCCATCGCGTGGGCGTCTCCGAGCATCATGGCGTTGAGGCTCTTCAGCTGGGTCAGCATGACTGCCACGCCGGCCACTATCACAGGGATGGAAAAGGCCATCTCGCTCCATGTGACCTTCGAAAGGCTCCCCATGGACCAAAAGACGATGTCCCCCATCTTGTCGCTCGGGGCTATGTACGTCAGGAACGACACCGCCGCAGACAGGAGCGAGGACACGGCCACGCCGGCCAGGATGAGCGTCTCCGTCCTTACGTTGCCTCCCGCCCTGGACAGCATGTACACCAGAAGCATGGTTCCGAAGCAGAAGACGAACGCGAGGGCGGGCTGGGCGATCGCGATCGGAATGAGAGGAACAGAGAACAGCACGGCGACGGCGGCCCCCAAGGACGCGCCGGAAGAAAGCCCTAAGATGTAAGGGGATGCGAGGGGGTTGCGGAAGACCGCCTGCATGACTGCGCCCGTCACAGCAAGGCCTGCGCCCACGAACACGCCGAACACGACGCGAGGGGCGTTGATCGAGTTTACAATGATGTTGTTGGCCCATGTGCCGTGGCCGGTTATCGCTGCCCAGACCTCGCCCAGAGAAAGAGGGTGTCTGGCCCAGGAAAGGTCCAGAAGTATGGAAAGGGCCAGCGTCGCCGTCAGAACGGCGACGGTTAAGAGCAGTTTTGCTCTCCTGCTGACCTGGGTTTTACCTGACATCCTCTCGCCTTAAGGACGGCGCATGATATATAGGGCTATGGCTGCGATCACTATCGCCGCCGCCACGCCGCCGATCGCCATGTACAGCACGGGGACGCCGTCGGATCCCTCGTCCGCCGTCGGAGGCTCGCCGGCGAACAGGTCCGGGTACAAGGCGGATGCAACCGCCCAGAGGCCTTCGGCGGCATCAGGGCAGTAGTTGTTCCAGTTGTCCTTCAGAACCACGATTTTTATCGAGCTGTCCCCACCGAGGACCGCATTGCGGAAGTCCGTCACCGTGTGGTTGTTGTTTATGTACACATCGGAAAGGAACACCACGATGTCCGCGTCGTCTTTCAGCATGTCTAAGACGGTCGAGGCGTTCCCATATGTGGTGCCCCCTACAGACGCGTCCCTTGCGGGATTGACCCCTCCGGCCGCCTCTATCAGGGACACGGCTATGGAGCCGGTGTTGCCGACAGTGAACTCGCCCGTGCTGGCGGTGTACCACACTGCGATGCCTTTGCTCTTCTCTGGAACCCCTGCAACTCCTTTGTTCACGGCGTCGCGGACGGCTTTCATGTCGTCGACGAGCTTGGACGTCCCGCCGGTGACGGCGATGGACACGTCGTTCACGAATTCGACGATCTGGTCGTAGTCGGTGATGGTGAGGTACACCAGCACATGAGTGAAGCCATGCCCTTCGAGGATTGTGCGGAGGGCCTTGGAGTTGGAATAGGCCGTCAAGATCACGGTGTCGTCCAACGACATCTTTCCTGCTTCGACCCATTGCACGAGGGTGGACGCGATGAGGTCGTTGTTGCTCGCGGAGTAATAGCTCCCGAGGTCTGTTGCGTCCAGATTTTTAAGCCTCTCGTCCTTTTTGTAATCGTATGTGGAGTAGTGGTCCACGCCTATGATCTTGTCGACGGCGCCAAGCTCCACCACCGTCAGAGTGGAGGCGAAGCCCATGGTCACGACATGATCCGCAGGCTTGTCGTATTGGAACTCTCTGCCTTCTCCATCGGTGACTGTCAAAGGGCCAGCGGCGTCGGAATCGCCGCCGAGCCCCGCCAGAACGCCCCCTGACGCTAAGGCGGCAACGACCGCCAGCACAAACAACACGTTAGTCTTCATCTTCTTCCTCCCAAACATTTTTTTAAATATTCGTGTTATTCAGTAATAATAGAATTGTATTTAATGCTACCTAAGGGCGACGCGAAGCCGTGTGGAGATATGTTCGATCGGCAGGCCTGCGACAGGAGTTAAGCCGTCATACCCGGCAGACGCTGCGACGAGCCACGTCCACCACGGGTCCGACGCCCCTCTTGCCGAAGAGGTCTTCGAGGTCTTCGGCGCAGCTTGCCGACTTCAGATCCAATTCGTCGTCGAACAGCGGCAAAAGCTGATAGAAGTTGACTGTGCCGCCGCCAGGCATCGCGCAGGAGCCGCTCTCTTCTCCGAACGACTTCGGCATGACGGCCATGACTGCGGTGAAACCCGTGTTCTCCGCAAACCTCACGCCGTCGGAAGCTGTATGCCCGTACCCCACCCACGAACGCTCGTCTATCGGAACCCTGGCCATTATCTTCAGCCAGCGTATCGGCCAATACCAGCGCTCTTCGTCGCTTTTGATGTCCCAATCTGGAGGAAGGCATATAAGAAGCTCCGCCCGCTCGAGGCCGTATTCCCTCAGATCCTTGTCCACGTTCATGCGGTGCGCGCCCATGCCGACCGTGACGAGGGTGTAGAAGTTTCTTTCGGGGGTCGGCTCCACGATCTCTATGTCCACGTGTATGTCAGGGGACGCAAGCTCATGGAACACGTTGTCGACATGTCCGAAAAAACGGTCGATATGGCTCTCCACGGCGTCGAGCTCCTCTTCGGTGTAGGTCTCCGGCCGCCGACCCTTCATGAGCCTGTCCAAAAATCTCATGTCCCGAAACCGTCTCGCGCATGTAAAGGTTTTTCACTGACGCGGTTCATAACCAGGCGATAACATGGGTGCAACGGTCGCGGAATACATGGTGAGGAACGTCCAGCACGTCACTCCAGACATGACGGTCAGCCAGGTGAGGGAGAAGATAATAAGCTCGAACTTCCACGGGTTCCCCATAGTCGAGAACGACTACCTCCTGGGGTTCATCACCGCCAAAGAGCTTCTGGGCCACATAGACCGCCCCAACGCCAAGATGAGGGAGGTCATGAGCCCAGGCACGCTTTGCGCCATCCCGTCCATGTCGATAGACGACGCGACTCGCGTGTTGTTTCGCTACGGTCTGAGGAACCTGCCCGTGGTCGACGAGAACAAGAAGCTCATCGGCATAATATCCAACATCGACGTCGTGAGGTCGCAGATCGAGAAGTCCAGGCCGGGGAAGGTGATGAGCGTTAAGAACTTCATGGAACAGCAGAACGGCGTTCGCATGAAAGTATACAACCAGGACGTCTACATAGACCAGGTCATCCCGACTCAGAAAGAGGTGTACATGGACGAGCTGATCGGAAGGCAGTACGAGATCAAAAGAGGCCTGAACGAGCCTCTGATCGTGATCAAGCGTCTGAACGGCTACCTCTTGGTCGACGGACACCACCGCATGATGGCCGCCAAGCGCATGAAGCTGAGCACGTTCAAGGCCATCGTGTTGGAGCCGAACGACATGCATGTGGAGCTCGGCCTGGAAAAGACGGCGGTGAAGTGGGGACTGAGGACATTGGACGACGTAAAGATAATCGAGGGGTCGAAACATCCCTTCATGGAGATCACCACGATGCTCCTGCCGAAAGAGCTCGCCGAGGGGCTCAACGAGCGGCTGATGATAAGCTCTAAGGCCGAAACCCACAAATCGCCGGATTCTTAAACGGAGGACGTCGCCTGCCTGCCCGCCGCGCGGGCAGGACGCGACGTTCAGCCTTTGTCTCTCAGCTCCCTCAAGCTTTTGAGCAGGATCCTCTGCTCCGCTGACGCGATGCTGAACTTCGTCTTCACGAAAGTGTCGGGGTTGAGGGAGATGCTGTCTATGCCCTCTTCTACCAGGAACTCCGCGAACTCGGGATACACGGACGGGCCCTGCCCGCAGATGCCGACGGTCTTCCCGTTCTTGTGTGCGACCCTGATAAGCTGGGATATGGCGGCCTTGACGCCCGGGTTCCTTTCATCGAAGTAGCCCATCCTTCCCAGGATGTCCGAGTCTCGGTCGCATCCCATGGTCAGCTGGGTCAGGTCGTTGGACCCGATGGAGAACGCGTCGCAGTGCTTGCAGAACTCCTCCGCCATGAATATGTTCACGGGGACTTCCGCCATAAGGTAGAGCTTGAGGTCCAACCCTCTTTTCAGGCCGACCTCTGCCATCATCTTGGTTATCTTCTCGACTTCGTCGATGGTCCTGACGAACGGGAGCATGATGTTGACGTTCTTCAGGCCGAACTCGTCCCTCACTTTCTTGATGGCTCTGAGCTCGCAAATGAACGCCTCGCGATAGCTCTCCGACACATATCTGGAGCAGCCTCTCCATCCAATCATGGGGTTGTCCTCGTTGGGCTCGAACGCAGACCCTCCCCTCATGTCCCTGTACTCGTTTGTTTTGAAGTCGGACGTCCTTAGGGTCACCGGGCGAGGATAGAACGCCCTGGCGACCTTTGCGATACCGTCTGCCAGTTTAGTGACCAGTTCTTCGGACCTTCCTTCGTCTATGGCCGCACAGGGGTGCTCGCCTATGTAATTGGTGAAAAGGAACTCGCTCCTCATGAGCCCCACCCCGTCGCATGGGAGCTCGGCGACCTCCTCCGCTTTAGTGGGCATGCTCATGTTGACCATCACCTTCGTCCCGGTGACGGGCAAATACTCGGCAGTGACTGACAACGCCTTGTCCTCGGTGTTGTTCTTTTTCTTTATTTCTCCCCTGTACACGGTCCCGGTGGTGCCGTCGACCGTCACGACCTCTCCGTTCTTCAGGACGTCTGTTGCTTTCCCCGTCCCGACGATGCACGGAGTGCCGAGCTCCCTTGATATTATTGCCGCATGGCAGGTCATGCCGCCCTCGTCGGTGACTATGGCGACAGACCTGCTCATAGCAGGAACCATGTCCGGCATAGTCATCTTCGTTACGAGGACGTCGCCGTCCTTTATGACGTCGAGGCTCATGGCCCCGTCGTATATGCACACTGTCCCTGTGGCGAAACCAGGGCTTGCGCCGAGGCCGGTGAGGACTATGTTCTCGCTGGCGACGTCCGGGCCCTGCGAACCGCCATTGCTGGATGCATTCCCGACGGCCGTTATGGGGCGAGCCTGGACGAGGTAGGGCTTGTCGTCTTCTATGCACCACTCCATGTCCATCGGCCTCTGGTAGTGTATCTCCACCTGCCTGCCGATCTCCGCTATCTCTCTGATGCGGACGTCATCGATCTTCTGCTGGCTCTCCAGGCCTTCCAAGACGTCCTCTTTGAGGCATCCTCCATCCGGGCCTCTGACGTACTTCCATTTCTGAGTGGATATCCTCTTTTTGGATATGTCCATCTTCACTTTGTCCACGACATAAGTGTCAGGGGTGACCTCCCCGCCGACTATGGCCTCTCCGAGGCCGTATCCTGCCTCGATTATGATGTTCTTGGCACCGCTGTGCGGGTCCACTGTGAACATTATGCCGGACACCTCGGAGTCGACCATCTTCTGGACGACGACTGCGAGTTTCACATCCTCATGCGCGAAACCCTGCTTCTCACGGTAGGATATCGCCCTTGCAGTGAAGAGCGAAGACCAGCATTTCCGTATCTTGTCGAAAAGGTCCTTCTCGCCGCTTACGTTCAGGTATGTCTCCTGCTGTCCGGCGAAGCTCGCGTCCGGAAGATCTTCCGCAGTGGCGCTGGACCTTACCGCGACGAATCCTTTTTTGCTCTTTGGAACGAGCAGGTTGTAGTTGGATGTGATTTCTTTCTTGAGGTCGTCGGGGATTTCATGAGTCTCGAAGAGTTTCCTTATCCTCGCAGACGCATCCGTCAGGCTCTTGTCTGACGTGCGGTCTATCTTCTTCAACTCTTTGTCGACATCCTTGAGAATCTTGCTTTTGCTTAGAAAATAGTCGTATGCGACCGTGGTTATGACAAAGGCGCCGGGAACCGGAAAACCGGCGGACGTGAGCTCTCCCAGATTGGCTCCTTTACCTCCAACAAAAGATATGTCGTCCACGCGCAGTTCATTTACATCAACGATTTTCTTATCCATGGTGATTACACTCGCGCAAAGGATTGTTTGACGGGACACGGCGCCCCACAGCCCCACATCGCCCTACTTTATAATAGGCTTTGCCCGAGCGCGGAAGCCGCCGCGGGCCGACGGGGGCCTGCAACGGACGTTTGAATGTTGCGCCTCTCGACTGCATGTGACTCTTCAGGAATTCCTGCAATCCGTGCATGCCACGCTCATGCTGACCCACGAATCTTCCCGACGACGACCCCTATGTGGCGGCCCGTGCGGCCGATCGTGTCCCTAGCATGAAGAGGTCGCCGAGTTTTATGTGGGGGCAATGCAAGCCGATTGTGAGAACGACGTCGGATTTGACTCCTTCCTGCAACATCTGTGTTCTTGTTCAGCGACCGTAGAGGTTGATATTCACGAGCAAAACTTTTGAAAGCAGAGTTTTTTGCTTTCTAACAAGCAGAATTTCAATCAATCGGACAACAGCCACTCGACTATGTTCTTGACCTCTATGCCCATGTGGTCCCCGTCAAACCTGTCCATGCACAGCACCAGCTTGCGGTGGTTGTCTTCAATGCGCATAAGCGGCCTCATCTCGCGCTCCGCCGTCGCCGGGTCGGCCATGCTGTACGTGACTTGGACGTAGATTGTCTCTTTTGCTTTCCTTGCTATGAAATCCACCTCCCATATGCCGACTTTCCCCACATCGACGGAGTAGCCTCTCCTCACGAGCTCCAAATAGGCCACGTTCTCCAAGACCCTTCCCCTGTCATACGACCACGGCCTTATCCGAAGGTCCCTGAACCCCGTGTCCACCACGTAGTACTTTCCAAGGGTCTTCAGCCTGACCTTCCCCCTGACGTCGTATCTCGGCGCACGGTACAGCAGGAACGCACGCTCCATCATCGCAAGATAGTTGCCTATGGTGGTGTGGCTGTTGGCTCTGCCACCGCTACTTAGGTAGTCCGATATTCCCTTGGCGGACACTGTGTTGCCCACGTTGTCCATCAGATATTCTGCAAGGTCTCTGAGAAGTGCGCCGTCTTTTATGCCGTTCTTTACGCCGACGTCAAGATCCAGCACCGTCATGTATATTCCATCCATGACGGTGTTCCTGAGTTCCGGCTTTGTAAGGGCCACGGCCGGGAACCCGCCGTATTTCATGTAATCTTCGAACGCACGGCCTTTGTCGCCGGCCTCGCCGGTGAAGTCCAGATACTCGGAGAACGAAAGGGGCAGGACGTGTATCTCGATGTATCTGCCGACGAGCTTCGCCTCTATGTCCGGCGACTGCATCACCGCATTGGACCCGGTGACGTAGATGTCGGCATCCAGGTCCGTGTACATGCTTATAAGGCCGCCCTCCCAGTCCCTCGCATTCTGTATCTCGTCCAAGAGGACGTAGTTCCTTCCCGGCCCCATAGAGGACCGGACGACGTCGTACAGCGCATCCCCGTCTCTGACGGAAGTCCGTAACAGGCGGGAATCTAGATTGAGCCGGACGATGTTCGACCTGTCCACGCCGCTGCCCAGAAGATATGCCTCGAACAAGTCTAGGAGGGTCGACTTGCCGCACCTGCGGACTCCTGTTATGATTTTGATGAAGGGTTCGTCCCGGGCAAGCTTCAGCTTGTTCATGTACAGGTCCCGGCTTCTCGGCATGGTCTGGTCGATGGCAGTCATGCTTTATAAATTTTGCTTATTGACAAGCAAAACTTTTGAAATTACGATTTTTTGCTCGCCGTTTAGCAAAAATCATGCGCTCTGGACACGATACCCGCGTCTCTTGCAGATCATTCCCCTCGTCCACTTAATATTGCAAAATGCACGCAGTTTCACATATTCCCCCAATCCACACAAAAGAACCTTCACCGAAACTTGTTAGCCATGTAAGTTATATATAATCAGAACAAGGATTCTCGCCGACCAACAATCTGCTTTGCAGAGGGGTGGGAATTATGGAAGTAAACAGAATAAGAAGGTATTTTGCAGAACTGGTGGGAACCATGATACTGGTCTTCATGGGGTGCGGCGCGGCCGTCGTCCTTGGTTGCGACACTGACGGAGGCCACCTCGCCGTGGCCTTGGCCTTCGGCCTCTCGATCGTGGCTACGGCATACGTGATCGGGCCGATATCCGGCTGTCATATAAACCCTGCCGTGTCCTTCGGAGCATTGCTCACTAAAAGGATAGGGTTCACGGACTTTATCGGGTACGTCGTGTTTCAAATCGTCGGCGCGATCATCGGAGCGGCTCTGCTCTGGGGGCTTGTAGACGTAGGGAACCTCGTGGACCTCACAGGCGGAGGGCTTGGTTCGAACGGGGTCGCCAACGCAGGAGGCGTGGCCGGCGCATTGTTGGTGGAGGTAATACTGACGTTCATATTCGTGCTTACGATCCTCGGCGTCACGTCCGACAAGACCAAAGGCGGCGTGGCGGGGATCGTCATCGGCCTCACCTTGGCGTTCGTGCACATCGTTGGCATACCTCTGACCGGGACCTCCGTCAACCCTGCAAGAAGCATCGGGCCGGCGATATTCTCTGACGTGAGCTCCTCCCTTCCGGATCTGTGGGTCTTCATAGTTGCCCCGTTGATCGGCGCCGCGATAGCCGCTGCCGTGTTCGTCGGGCTCTATGGCTGGAAGAAGGCGTCCGGACAGGAAGACGCCTGAGCGGCCACGAGGGCCGCACGGTCTGAAACCTCTTATCTTTTAATAACCGGTCTCTGATGCCTGATGGAAGATTTATACGTATTTCGTAGATTATATTCGAAATACAATAATTATTATGAAATAACTTATGATTAATGACATGTTTTGTCTAAAACACGTCAATCTCATACATAGAGTTTAAATCAGAGATGGTTATTCCCTGATTTTAGTTGATTCCTAATGGATACAGAAATATGTTGGCACGGGAGAGGAGGGCAAGGCATCGTCACTGCCAATGAGATACTTGCCGAAGCCACGATCTATGCGGGGAAATATGTCAAAGCCTTCCCCGAGTTCGGACCCGAGAGGATGGGCGCCCCGATAAGGGCGTTCGCAAGGATATCCGACACGCCGATAAGGGTGCACACGCAGGTGTACGAGCCCGACATAGTCATCGTCGTCGACCCCACGCTGGTCGGGCATGTCGATGTTGCCAAGGGTCTCAAAGGCAACGGCATAATAATAGCCAACTTCCCCGGAACCTCGAAGGAGCTCCAGAACGCCATAGGCACGTCCGCAAAATGCCATGCCGTGGACGCCACCCGCATCTCCACCGAGGAGATCGGAAGGCCCATGGCGAACACTTCCATGCTGGGCGCGCTCATGAAGCTCAGGCCGATAATATCATACAAGGAGCTGGAAGAGAACATGGCCTCCAAATTCGAGGCAAAACTGAGCAAGTCCATGATAGAGAAGAACATTTCAGCCCTGAAGAGGGCATACGAGGAGGTGCAGTGATGGTGAACATGGCAGACTACAAGACCCTGACGATAGGGGACCGAGTGATCACGGCAGGAAACTCGGAGCAGTTCAAAACTGGCGACTGGAGAAGCCTTGCGCCCGTCCTCAACGTCGGCAAGTGCATCAACTGCCTCACGTGCTGGATCTACTGTCCGGACTCCTGCGTAGTCGTCGAAAACGAGAAGATGACAGGCTTCAAGCTCAGCCACTGCAAAGGGTGCGGCATATGCGCGGACACATGTCCCAAGGACGCCATAACCATGACGGAGGAGAGGACATGAGAGGCCACAGCGACATAGCGATCAACGGCGACTCCGCAGTCGCCCTCGCGTGGAAGCAGATCGACCCGGACGTCTGCGCGGCGTATCCTATCACGCCTCAGACGATCATAGTCGAGAAGTTCGCGGAGTACGTTGCTGACGGAGAGGTGTCCACGGAGTTCGTCTGCGTGGAGTCGGAGCACAGCGCCCTGACTCTCTGCGTCACCTCCGCGTCGGCGGGCGCCAGGACGTTCACCGCGACGGCCTCGCAGGGCATGGCGTACATGTGGGAGATGCTCCCTATCGCCGCCTCGATGAGGGTGCCGATCATAATGGCCGTCGCCAACAGGGCCGTCAGCGGCCCCATAAACATTAACAACGACCACGGCGACGTGATGTCCGCAAGGGACTGCGGATGGATCACCTTGTTCGCTGAGAACGTCCAGCAGGCATACGACATGTCTATCGTGGCCCCTAGGATAGCTGAGCACCACGAGGTCCAGCTGCCCTGCCTGGTCAACTTGGACGGATTCATACTCACTCATGCCACGGAAAGGATGTCGCCCATAGACGACTCTGTCGTCAGGAAGTTCGTCGGGGAGCACAAGCCGCTGTACCCGTTGCTCGACACGAAGCATCCCGTCTCCCACAACCTTATGGACGGCCCCCTGTTCTACTTCCCCCACAAATACCAGATGGTGGAAGCCATGGACAAGGCGCTGGAGGTGTCCAGAGGAGTCTTCGCGGAGTTTGCGAAGATCTCCGGAAGGGAGTACAAGCTGGTGGAGGAATACAGATGCGAGGACGCCGACTCCATAGCGATCGTCCTCGGCTCATCCTTCGGCACCATGAAGGAAGCCGTCGACCAGCTCAGGAACGAAGGCCACAAGGTCGGAGTAGCGATGCCCCGCCTTTACAGGCCATGGCCGATCATTGACTTGGCCAAGGTCATGAAAGGCAAGAAGACGGTCGTCGTCATGGACAGGCATCTGAGCGTCGGGTCCTACGGGCCGATGTTCCCAGAGGTCGTCGCGGCCGCGATAGAGAACGACAAGGTCCCCAAGATGTACAACTACATCTACGGGCTGGGAGGAGCAGACACGATGGTCTCCGATTTCAAGAAAGTGTTCACCGACCCGCTAAGCGGCAAGGCGAAGAGGGTCAACTACCTGGGGGTGGTCCGCTGACCGCCGTCACCCTTAAAGAGCTCAGCAAGACTCCCGACAGGCTGGCAAGCGGCCACAGGCTGTGCGCCGGCTGCCCCGAGTCGATAATAGCCCGGCAGGTCCTGATGGGGACGGACAAGGACGTCGTCGTCGCCTGCTCCACGGGATGCTTCGAGGTCTCGACGACGATATTCCCATACACCTCGTGGAACGTCCCCTACATCCACACGGCGTTCGGCAACGGCGCCGCGACGTGCGCGGGCGTCGAGACGGCATATCGGGCTCTGAAGAAGAAAGGGAAGATAAGCGAGGAGATGCGGTTCGTGAACTTCGCCGGCGACGGCGGGACGTACGACATCGGCCTCCAGGCGCTCTCCGGGGCGATGGAGAGAGGCCACAAGATGCTGTTCGTCTGCCTCAACAACGAGGCGTACATGAACACAGGCATCCAAAGGTCGAGCGCGACCGGCATGGGGGCGTCCACAACCACGTCCTGGGCGGGAAAGGTCTCCCCGGGCAAGAAGGAGTTCCCGAAGGACATGACGCAGATTATGGCCGCCCACGGGATACCCTACGTGGCGCAGACCGGCCCGCATGCCTGGAGGGACCTCGTGTCCAAGTCGTCCAAGGCGTTCGAGTGCGACGGCCCCAGCTTCATAAACGCTATCGCCCCGTGCCCCAGAGGGTGGAGGTTCCCGTCCGACAAGACGGTGGAGATATCCCGCCTCGCCGCTGAGACGTGCATATGGCCTTTGTACGAGGTGGTCGACGGCACAGAATACGCCCTTTCCGCTGAGAGCCTGAGGATTGCCGAGGGCAAGGCGGAGAAGAAACCAGTGACCGCATGGATCGACTCCCAGGGCCGCTTCAAACACCTGAAGGACCCGAAGTGGGCCTCGGTCGTCGACAGCATCCAGAACGAGACGGACCGCAAGTGGAAGGCCCTCCTGAGGCTCTGCGGCCTCTGAGGCCAAACGGGGGCCATCCCCCCTCTTTTATTTTTACTTCGAATCGATGAACGTCCGTGGCTGACGCGCCGAACGCGACATGTCGATTATTTTTACGAAGGCGATGGCCGTCAGTCTGTCAATGCAATGGTCTGAATTAAAATGCGTGATGTTGAACAAGATATAAGTATAACTTATAACATACTTGTATCACAAGAGGTGCCTGTATGCCACAAATCTCACTGTATGTAGACGAAAAAACCCTACGCGACATAGAACTCAGAGCTAATCTTAACAACATGTCCGTGTCCAAGTTCGTGGTGAATGCTGTGAACAGATATGTTGCCAGCAGCTGGCCAAAATACTTTGACAGCCTTCCCGGGTCCGTTTCAGACGACACTTTCTACCCGCCTGAGTCAATCCCGTTCTCGTTCGATGTAAGAAGGGAGACGCTGTGATTTATTATCTTGATACCGACACATGCGTATTCTTCCTGAAGAACACGTATCCCGGCCTTACAAACAGACTCCTGACGCATCATCCCAGTGAGATTGTGATTCCGTCCATGGTCGTCGCTGAATTGATGCATGGCGCACATAAAAGTGCAAAGGTCGCACAGAATCTGGAACAGACCCGCAAGTTTCTATGGGTGTTCGACGTCGCTCCTTTTAACGAAACTGCGGCGTGCATATACGGAGACCTGCGGTCTCGTCTGGAGGGGGAGGGCAATGCCATAGGTCCGGGCGACCTCGTCATCGCAGCCACAGTCATGTCGGAGAACGGCATTTTGGTGACGCACAAAACAAAGGAGTTCTCGCGGGTCCCCAATCTGTCCATAGAAGACTGGACTGAATGACAGCTTGCGTCACGACATCGAGCGAAGACGAGGAAAAATCACATATGCGAGGGAAAGCGCAGCCCCGAAACGGAGCATCTTTCGATGAACGGACAAAGCACGCCCGTCCTCCGAAGGGCCGTCAAATCAAAACTACAATCAGGAACCCGAGGACTGCGCCTATAATCGCCGTCACGCAGTTGTTGGCGTATTTGGATATTTTTCCACGCGATTCCAATGTAGCGCCGAACACGCTGTCGAGGAAGCATCCCGCCATCCCCGTGAGAACAGGGATCAGCATCAGCAGGTCCGGCTCCTTGTAGATTATAAGCCACCCTACGACGGCGGTCACGACGGCCCCCCCGAGGGCCGCGCCTGTGCCCATGGGCGAAACCCCGCCGTTTGTGCCTCTCCTGACCCTCCTTAGGTTGGTGATCAGCCATACCCTGCCGTCCCTGACTCCGATCTCGCTTGCGAGCGTGTCGGCCGCCGCGACAGTCAGCGTGCTGAGGAACGCCACCGTCAGCTCCAGGTCGTACCCGTTCCCGACGAACCTGTGGACGAGCATGCAGGCTATGGCGATCGCGCATGGCGGCAACCCCGCTCCCAGCACGTTCCGGTAAGTTCTTTCTCCGGCTCTGCCTTCTTGAAGCCCCGATGCAGTCTTGCTCCCGATGTCGATGCGGGTTGCGACAAGGCCGACGGCGGTGAAAAGTATCAACACCACAAGCCACTCGAAAGAGCCGAACAGGCCGACCACGTACCCGGTGAAAACCGAGGCTAGCGCCCCGTCGAACGTGAGCATCCGCATTTTGTACGCCACAACTGACAGCAGTGCGGACAGTACGAGCGCCACGACCATCTGGGTCAGGAAGTCCATGAGAACGTGATGGGCATCATGGATATAAACATACGTCAAAGCGCGGAAGAGCGGCGAAAAGGGGGTTCAGCGCACCTTCTGAAGAATCTCCAATGCATGCTGTATGCAGAGGGCCTTGTCCTTGAGCGGGAAGAACATTACCTTTCCCTGAGGGTATATCGTCGTCTCCATGCCGTTCCATTCGACGACTATCATCATCTCGTCCCTCGTCTTCACCTTGCAACCTTCGCCTTCCATGACGGCGGCCGCATGGTCCAGGTCTACGTCCAGCTCCTCGGCCGGCACGGCCATGAGAGCGGACCCGCCGCAAAGACGTGCGGTGGTGAACCTCATCTCAGCCCCTCCAGCACGTCGTCCGAGACCATATGGAATGACTCGAGGGTCGATGCATTGGAGATCATCAGATCGGAAAGCGCCAACACGTCTCCAATGCCCCAGGACAGCTCTCTCCTGTCGCGCTCTTCGAACTCCTCTCTGTTTCGCGGGGCGTCCGCCCTTCCCCTCTTGACCAGCCTGTCGAAGCGCTGCCCCGGGGGGGAGTGTATTCCTATGACCCTGACGTCTCCGCCAAGCGACCTGAACGCTCCCACTTCGCTCATGCTCCTGCATCCGTCGACGAGGAACGTGCCTCCTTCCATCCTTTCCACAGAACGTTCGGCCCATATGTTGGCGCCGTGCGCCGCACGCTCCGAGCCGGCGAACTCGCCCACGCTGACGCTCGTCCCGGAGGCGGCATGGAACTCCCTGACGACATCTCCCATTCTCAGGAAAGGCATCCCCTTTCCGCGGGCGACATCGAGGAACTCCTCCTTTCCAGCCCCCGGCATCCCGGCAACGATCAGAATGGACATGTCACAGCAGGTTGTCGGATATGTTGGTCAAAGTCCTGTCACAGTATGCGCATCTGAGCCGGGGCGGATTCCTCGACTCCACGTCGAACTCCGGGACGACAGGCTCCCCGCGGTTGGTTATGCAGTTGGGGTTGCTGCACTTGGCGAGACCGACGATGTGGTCCTCCAGCTTGACTTTGAACTTCTCCGCTATGTAATAGTCCCTGATTATAGCTATCGTCGCGTCGGGGGCTATGAGCGCGATCTTGTCCACTTCGTTTGGGTGAAGCTCGCGGTCCTCGACTTTTATCATATCCTTCCATCCGTTGCCTTTGGACGACTTGACGTGCATGCCTATGCTTATAACAGAGTCGATGTTGCTCTCGTTGACCCCCAAGATCTTCAGGACGTTCAGGGACTGGCCGTTGGCGATGTGGTCTATAACCGTCCCGTTCCTTATAGGGGGTATCTTCGTTTCCGCGATTTTGAGCTCGTCGACCATCAGATGTCGCCCCCGAGGATGGAGCATAGTATGGCCATTCTGACCGGCACCCCGTTGAACGCCTGCTCGAAGTACTTGGCATGGGGGGTCGGGTCCACTTCCGGAAGGATCTCGTCGACCCTTGGGAGAGGGTGCATGACGATCATGTCGCTCTTCGCCTCTCTGAGCACGGCGTTGCTAATCCTGTACGTTCCTGCGACTTTCTGATACTCGGCGGGGTCGGGAAACCTCTCCTTTTGAATCCTCGTGACGTAGAGGACGTCTGCCTGGCCGATGACGCTGTCCAGCTCGTCGGTCTTGCCAGGGGTGCATCCCCTGCTCTTGAGATGCTCAAAGGTGTCTGCGGGCATCTGGAGGCTCTCGGGAGCCACGAACGTCAGCTTGGCGCCGAACATGGTCAGCGCCTCTGCGAGCGAGTGTACGGTGCGACCGTACTTCAGGTCGCCCACCAGCACCACGTTCAGGCCGTCGAGGGAGCCTTTGGACCTTCTCATGGTGAACAGGTCGAGGAGCGTCTGCGTCGGATGGGACCCGGCGCCGTCGCCAGCATTGACCACGGGGTTCTCGGAGAACTTGGCCGCCAGCCTGGCGGCGCCCTCGTGCGGATGCCTAAGGACGATGAGGTCACAGTATGCGTCGACCATCTTTATCGTGTCCGCAAGCGTCTCGCCCTTAGACATGGACGTCACGGACATCTCCGAGACGTCGATCACGTCGCATCCGAGCCTGTATGCCGCGCTCTCGAACGAGAGCTTGGTGCGGGTGGAGGGCTCGAAGAACAGGTTGCCCAGTATGCGGCTGTCGAGGGCCCGCTTCACCTTCTCCCCCCGGGCGTATGGTATCATCCTCTCGGAGAGGTCTAGCAGCTCTTCGATCTGTCCGCGGTCCAAGTCGCGGATGGACACGAGGTCCTTGTCGTAGAAGTCCATGCAACTGCATTCGGGAGTCCCGATATAACTCTTTGTCTCGCGAGTGCGCCGCGCGGCGTGTTCGACGGCTGTTCCGAGGAGGCGGCTGAACGATGCCGTCAGTAAAGCGGGCGGCCCCCTCAACATGGATAGAGGCGGAACCACATTGACACAGCGTTAGCGAGACGCCCGTGTTTCTTTATTTGCCCCCCCCCCCCGTCGTTGGACGTCTTGTAGTCGAACGGATCTGGTACGATTCGTCAAATGAGAGGCATCCTGCCGACGGACCGGTTGCGAGCAAGGCTACGGCCAGAATCTGTAAACGCGGTTTGCAATCAGAAGTGTCAAATACAAATTAACAAGCTTACAAGGCGACTACATGCGCGGATCGACGCAGCACGGCGTAACGCGCCAGTGCACGCATCGTTCGCCTGTGGGGGGCAATACAGTCATGACAGAATCAAGCGAGGCGGAGAGAGGATTCTCGGCCGGGCGACGTACCCCATGTACTAGACAGAGAAATCTTTTTTTTTAATTTTTGAAGCCGGCATTTTATTCGCGCAGGGACGAGAAGGGGGGGGGGGGCGGAAGCATATGAGGAGGATTACAGCCGCAGTGGCAGTCTTGGCTCTTACGGTTGCGTTTTTGACGGTGCTGCCCGGCCTGGATCTTGGATACGAGGCAGACGGCTCGCCTGGCGCCACCCTGTATGTTGGGAGCGACGGCGTGACGTACAGCCCAATATACCCCACGCTGGCTGCCGCCGTGACAGCCGCCGGCGACTATGACATCATCGTCGTGACCGAGAATCTGCTGATGAAGGATCGTGCATATGTCGCCGACAAGCACTTGACGATCAAGGGAATAAATTCTAGCATCACTGTCACAAGAAGCACGAGTTTCAATTCTGTGTACGATGCCAGGGGAGATTTTAACCCCGGCATGCTGGAGGTCGCGACGGATTACCTTGACGATACAAAGACCGCAGGCGTCCGTTTTGAGAACATCACTTTTGACGATGCGAACAACCCTGACGGGTTCACCGGCTCAATTCCGACAGCTCCAGGCGGCAATCCCGGCTGGGCGTCTGACGTGTACGACTCCGTCCTGTCCGCATATTCCGACAGAGCTTACATCACGCTGGGGCCTGGTGCAAAAATAATCAACGTCGGCGGCGCGTCGGCGCTCCGCGTCGCGGGCGCAACCCTCACGCTCGAGCCCGGCAGCCATGTCGACGGCAGCAAGACGAGCAGCCTCTATGGAATCATATGGGTGAACGGCGGGACCCTGAACTACAACACGACGCTGAACGGCGGGACTATCGGCACCGACGGGTCCAGCAACTTCATACGACTTGACGGCACAGACTCGACGGTGAATTTCGGCGGAAAGATCACCAACAACGCCGTCAACGGTCGCCTCGTGTACTTCCAAATCGGCGGCTCGACAGTGAATTTCTTGACCACGAGCGAGATCTCGGGCAACCACATGTCGGGCGCGAGCACGATAGACGTCCCCAGCGACGGAAACACCGTCAATTTCAAGGGGAAAGCCGTCGACAACGACGGACTCCTGACTTTCATCCAAGTCACAGGCAAGAACAACACGGTCGACCACTACGGCGAGATATCCGGCAATGATCTCAACATGGTGATACATTCTGGAAGCACCGATAACCAATTCACCCTCCGCCTCGGAAGTAAAATATCGGGCAATAACGTCGGCACAGCGGCGATATTGCTCAACTATCAGGGGTCTGCGGCTCCCACTGTAAAGCTTGACATATACGGCGAAGTCTCCGACAACGTCTCCAGAGGAGACAACGGCGGCGCCATGTACGTCATGCGCAACGTCCTCGTCCACATATATGACGGCGCGAAGATAACCGGCAACGTGAGCCCCTCCGGCGGAGGCGCGATATACCTCAGCTATGCGAGCACCCTCACCATGGACGGCGGAGAAATTTCGGGCAACAAGGCGAACGGAGCGTTCAGCTCCGGCCTGAACACCGGCAACGAAGGCGGTGGCGGGGTGTTCATGCTCCGCGATTCGGTGTTCATCATGAACGGCGGCAAGATCACAGGGAACACGGCCGTCGTCGGCGGAGGGGTGCTCGTCGCGTCCAAGGATTCTAGCCAGACTATTGCTGGACCTAAATTCATATTCAACGGCGGAGAGGTCTCTGGCAACACGGCGACTGCCTTAGGCGATCCGCTTGTAGCGGGCGGGATGGTGCTATACGGCAACGACATTGCCGTGGGGCCGTCAGGCGATGCGTCAATGCCGTCTTCTGTGGGTACGGGACACTTCATACAGATAGGCAAGGACGCAGTCATTGGCGAGAACCTAATCGGCCTGGGGACCAACGTGTCCGGCGCCATATACGGGTTCGACAAAGCGATATACCCCTTGGACAGGAAAAACGCCGACCTGCGCATCGGGACCATCCTTCCGACGCTCGAGTCTTCCATCACAGCCTCTGCGGCCCTGGATTCCACATATGGCGGCTACGCGGCCGGACCGGCGGCAGGACCGAAATCGAGCCTGTGGATGTCGACCTTGAAGACATCAGGGACATCGGACTTCGTGATCTCGTATCCTGCTGAAATAAGCCCCGCCGACCGCGACACCCACGAGTACGTCGCGGCGATACGTCCTTTGGACTCTGGGGCCAACCCAATCGGCGCCATCGTCTACGCCGTGCCGGTGCGCGAGGCCGACGGCCTCCATGTGACAGTGCCGCTGTCCTCAGGGGCCGAGGGCTATGCCGTGGTCATCATGACCTTGGAGAAGTACTCAGAGATGACTTTGACCCTGACGCATGCAGGCGACGGAGTC
The DNA here is from genome assembly GCA_031290095.1 of Candidatus Methanoplasma porotermitis. Taxonomy (GTDB): domain Archaea; phylum Thermoplasmatota; class Thermoplasmata; order Methanomassiliicoccales; family Methanomethylophilaceae; genus Methanoplasma; species Methanoplasma porotermitis. The sequence goes on along the minus strand of JAITOF010000037.1, from coordinate 20,762 downwards.
TTCGACAGCGGCGGGAGCACGACCGTGACCCTCAGAAGGAACTTGGTAACGGGCGTGTGGGACATCCTGAACGCGTTCACCCTGGCGCCCGGCTCTGGCTGGTATCTTGATTCCGTGATCCTTACTGCCGGCGACGGCGCCGTGACAGACAAGTCTGCGGCGGCGGTGGCAGGCGCCTTGTCCGTGTCGTATGTCGAGCTTGCAAGCGGCTCCAACGTACTTCACGCGGTGTTCTTGAAAACACTCATCCCGGTCATCGGCTCGGACGAGTACAGAGTCACAGTGGACGCGGACCCAACCTGGGGAGGCGACGCGTCCTCCGACAGGACGACGGCGAGAGCGGGCGTGACTGTCACGCTTGCGGCCGTCGCCGCCGATGGGTACTCGTTCAGCGGATGGAGGGTCAACAGCGGCGGCGTCGTCCTTTCCGCAGGGCCGACAGCAAGCTTCACCATGCCTAGCTCGAACGTGCATGTCACTGCATTGTTCACAAGCACCCCTGTCGATGTCGGCGGCGACGGACGGGCCGACGACAGACTAGAGACAGGCGGAGAATCTTGGAGCCTCGTGAGCCTGTTGTTCGCAATAGCGGGCCTGGTGCTGTCCATCGTCGTGATACTATGGTCTGTGTTCGCCCGTGACGAGGACGAGAGGCGCCCAGGAAGGCTCCATAGCGTCCTGACGATATTGGCGATCGTCTTGGGCATACTCGCCGCGGCGGCCTGGTTCCTGCTCGACGACCTGTCCCTGCCGATGGATTGGGTCAACCGCTGGACACCTGTGGTGGGCATGTTGCTGGCGGCCGCTGTCGTGCTTCTGATCGTGCGTCATGCCCTGAGAGGCGAGGGGTCGGAGGAGTGACGGGCCTCGGCATAGCGTGAAATAAACAGGGGGACGGCATGTCCGCAGTCGCCGTCCCCCGCCCCTTCCGTCGGCGTCGGAGAGGCTCTTGACCAAAAACGGCAGGGGAGGAGGCCGTGTCGCACGCACCTGTAGAACAGTGTTCGATCAGGTGACATATACGGCGATAGACGTTATTAGATGTATAAAATTGCTATATAGGCTTAAAATGTTTATTTATTGTCGAAATTTACAGAAATCTTTAATTTTTGGCAATATTTCTACGAATTTCGAATAAAAATAGGCTTATTTCATCGTTTTTCTACGATTTACAGGATTAGGTTTAATTACAGGAATTTTATTACAGGGCTATGAAAAGCTTTCTGAGCCCCAAGTCGGTGGCAATAATCGGGGCGTCCGCTGATGTGACGAAACTAGGCGGGATGCTCCTCAAGAACATGATAGACGCAGGGTTCAAAGGCGGGCTCTACCCCGTGAACCCCAAAGGCGGAGAGATACAGGGCGTCAAGGCTTACGCCTCCGTCACAGAGATTGGAAAGCCTGTCGACCTTGCGGTCGTCGCTGTCAAGAACACGCTCGTGATCGAGGGGATGGACAGGCTCGGAAAAGCGGGCGTGAAATGCGCGTCCATCCTCACTGCAGGGTTCAGGGAGGAGAGTGCCGAGGGCGCCGAGCTCGAGAAGAAGCTCTTGGAGGCCGCAAAAAAGAACGGGGTGAGGATACTTGGCCCGAACTGCTTCGGCAACATGAACATAAAGGACGGGGTGAACGTCACGTTCACGCACATAGTCCCCCCCATAGGGAACATAGCCATACTCTCCCAGTCCGGCGCGCTCGGGTCGTCGATCCTCGAGTGGGCCAAGTCCACCAAGCTCGGGAACTCCAAGTTCGTCACGTTCGGAAACAAGAGCGACGTGGACGAGGGAGACTTGATTCCGTATCTGTCCGAGGACCCCGACACCAAGGTCATCGGAATGTATTGCGAAGGGATATCCAACGGCGCCAAGCTCGTGAAGGCCGTTGAGAACATGGCCGTGAAGAAGCCCATCGTCGTGTTCAAGTCCGGAAAGACTGCCGCAGGGTCTGCGGCGGCATCGTCGCACACCGGCTCCCTTGCCGGGTCCGACACCGTGAACGACGTAGTGTTCAACAAGCTCAACATGCACAGGGCGTCCGACGCCGACGAGCTCTTCGACGCGCTCGCAGTCTTCAGCACCTGCAGCCTGATGAAGAAGGACGGCATCGCGATCATAACCAACGCTGGAGGGCTTGGGGTCATGTCCGCGGACGCGGCGTACGAAGCGCCGTTCATACATGCGGCGAAGCTTGCCCAAAGCACGATCGACGAGATCAAGAACGCGCTACCCAACGTGGCCGGCCTCACGAACCCCATAGACATAAGGGGGGACGCGAAGGCAGAGCACTTCAGAAGCGCCATAAAAGCAGTGATCAAGGACCCGTCCGTTGGAGGGCTCGTGGTCATGGGGTCTCCTCTGGACACGGCCGACCTCGAGGCGATAGCCCGCATCATCGTGGAGATGAGGGACGAGATACCCATACCGACCACGTGCTGCTTCGCCGGCGGGGAGAAGTGCGACCGCGCCAACGCCATACTCAGAGACGGGAAGATCCCATGCTATCCGACGCCTGACAGGGCCGTGCGCGCCTTGTCGATACTTCGGAAGTACACAGTCAACAAGGACGCCAAGCACGATCCTCTGACCGTCCCCAAGGTCGTCGGCGGGGGAAGGGGGGCGTCCAAGAAGGTCATAGACAAAGCAAGGGCGGAAGGCAGGAAGTCGCTCACGGAGGCCGAGGGCAAGCAGATCTTCGCCGCGTACGGCATATCCGTGCCGGGCGAGGCCACCGTCCGGAGCGCGGACGACGCCGCGAAGGAGTGCGACAGGATAGGATATCCCGTCGTCATGAAGATCCTGTCTCCTGACATAGCCCACAAGACCGACGTCGGAGGGGTCGTCGTCGGCGTGAAGAGCCGCGAAGCCGCGAAGGAGGCATTCGCGAAGATCATGTCCTCGTGCAAGGCCGCGAAGCCCGACGCGAGGCTGGACGGCGTGTCGATACAGCAGATGGCGTTCGGCCAAGAGGTCATACTTTCCATGATCCGCGACGTCCAGTTCGGTCCTGTCGTGTCCTTCGGGCTAGGCGGCATATACGTGGAGATACTGGGCGAGATATCCCAGGCGCACGTGCCGATGAGCGAGCAGCAGCTGGACAGGATGATAACGTCCACCAAGGCGTACAAGCTCCTCTCCGGGGCGAGGGGGCTCCCCCTTGCGGACGTGGACGCCGTGAAGGACATGATCCGCAGGATCGTGCTCGCATCCGTCGAGAACCCCGAGATCCTCGAGCTGGAAATCAACCCCGTGATCGTCGGTAAGAAGGGGGAGGGCTGCTGGGCGGTCGATGCCCTCTGCACCCTGTCCGACTGACGAGGCTGCCTATATCGGCGGGCCGCAAGGCCCGCCGTCAACGTGTTTTTTGTTCTTCTGGCGAACGGCGCGCTGTCACAGAACGGCGGGCGCGGACCGTTGCCATGTCCATAGTATTTTGCTTGTATATAAGCACAAAATAATAAATTTAGGTTTTATGCTTATATGTGAACAATAAAATAAATACACATGATGCATCCTGTGGCCATGGACAGCATGACGCCCAGGGACAGGCCCCTATATCTCGATACACTGAGGAAGCTCCGCGACGGACCGTTCATTAAAGTGATCACAGGTGTCAGAAGATGCGGAAAATCCACTCTGCTCGACCTTTACGAAAACTATCTGGTCAGCGAGGGGGTGGACCCGAAAAACATCGTGCGCATTAATCTTGATTCCAGAGAATATCGCACGTCCGTGAAGGATGCCGACGACCTTTACGACCTGGTCGAGGGAAAACTAGGCGCGGGGAGGAACTACGTCATGCTGGACGAAATACAGAACGTCGCCGACTGGGAGGGGGCGCTGATCAGCATGTTCACCGACATGAAGGATGCCGACCTGTACGTCACAGGCTCCAATTCCGTGACGCCAGACATCGGGACCAAACTGGTGGGGAGGTTCGTCGAAGTCCATGTTCTCCCGCTGTCCTTCAGGGAATTTCTGGACTTCAAAGGGTCCGATGCGACGGCTGCCGGAAGGGGCATGCAGGCCGAGCTCGAGGAATACCTGAGGTTCGGAGGGTTCCCCGCCGTGGTGTTGACGAGCTATCCAGAACTCAAGACCACGGTCGCAGACGGGATATACGGGACCATACTGAACCTGGACGTCGGCATCAAAAACGGCGTCAGGGACCGCGCCCTGTTGAAGAGCCTTGCCGAATACTTGATAGACAACGCAGGAAACATAGTCTCGGCAAAAAGCATCTCCGACTACCTGAGCAGCAACGGCAGACGGAACAGCCATACAACCGTGGACAACTACATCGGCATGATGACAGATGCGTTCCTCCTGTACAAGGCAAAGAGATACGACGTGAACGGGAAGACGGCACTGAAGACTCTGGACAAGTACTACGTCGTCGATCCTGGGATACGAACCCTCGTCATGAGTACATGGAACGACGATTACGGCCGCATACTGGAGAACACCGTGTACATGGAGCTGATACGAAGGGGTTACGACGTTTCCGTCGGGCGCGTCGGCACGGCAGAAGTGGATTTCGTCGCCACCAAGAACCGCGAGCGGGCGTACTACCAGGTGACGCAATCTCTGGCAGACGAAAAGACGAGGGAACGCGAGGTCGGCTCGTTGCTGAGCATCCGCGACGGCTACGAGAAGGTCGTGCTGTCGATGGACAGGACGACGATAGATGACTACGGCGGCGTGAAGAACGTGAACATCATTGATTGGCTACTCGGGTGACGCATGGTCTGCAGATGTCCTGAACCTGGTTTTGGATGGAATAAAGTATTAACGGAAACACGCTCACGGTAGGCTGATGACCTCTGAACTCGTCTTCGTCGGGTTGGGGCTGAGCGGCGTCGACGGCATGACCGTGAAGGCGTTGCAGGCCCTGAAGGAATGCGATAAGATCTACGCCGAATTCTACACTTCGACCCTCATAGGCGCCTCCGCGGAGGACCTTGAGAAGGCGATCGGAAAGAAAATAGACATAATCTACAGGCAACAGGTCGAGGAAGGCGAAGACGTCATCGAAGACGCCATGAGGATGAGGGTGGGCTTCGTCACGGCGGGAGACACTATGCTTGCGACCACGCACGTCGACCTGAGGATACAGGCGGTGGAGGCAGGTATACCGGTTCGCATCTTCCACGGGATATCGATATTCGGCGCATGCCCCGCGTCGCTCGGCCTTCAGCCGTACAAGTTCGGGAGGACCGTCACCCTTCCGTTCCTAGAGAAGGGATACCAGCCGAAGTCCCCCTACGACAACATAAAGGAGAACAAGGACAGGGGGCTGCATACGATGGTCCTTCTGGACATACGCGCCGACGAGCTGAGGTACATGACCGCCCACCAGGCGATCGAGTGGCTCATAGAGGGCGAGAGGAAGTGGAACGAGGGGCTCATGACCGACAAGACCCTCGTCTGCGCGGCGTCCAAAGTCGGATCCTCTGAAGAGAGGCTTTTCGCCGGATACCCGCAGGACCTTTTGAAACGCGACCTGGGGGCGCCCCTTCAGACGCTGGTCATACCCGGCAACTTGCATTTCATGGAGGCTTTCGCGCTCGTGCGCTTCGCCGGGGCCCCCAAAGAGACGATCAAGGAGGACGACTGACGGATGTCCAAGTGCATCCGGGTCCCTAAGCCGGACGGGGAGAAGGTGCGCAACGGGCTTATGGCCTCCGGCCTCTTGGACTTGAGTGCGAGGATAAGGTCGGAAGGGGGATTCCTGCTCATGCCCGTGCTCGGGGACGTGGACGGCTTCGAGACGGAAGAGGCCGAGTTCGAGGAGGCCAAACGGCGCATAACGGACTACCGGGAGTGCGTGCAGGTCCCGGACGAGCTCTGCTCGGAGCTTCCGGCGTCGTTCGACGTCATAGGCGACGTGGCCGTGGTGAAGGTGCCCGACTCCCTCCTTCCGTACAAGAACGAGATCGGCAGGGCCATGGCGTCCGCGTCCCCGGGCATAAGGGCGGTGATGCGCGACGCAGGCGTGAAGGGGGAGTTCAGAATCAGGGATCTGGAGCAGATAGCCGGCTCCGGAGGCTCGGAGACGACGCACAGGGAGTTCGGCCTGGCGATCCGCGTGGACCCGGCCAAGGTCTATTTCAATCCGAGGCTTGCGACCGAGCGTCGCAGGGTGGCGTCCCTCGTGAAGCCCGGGGAGGTCATCATAGACATGTTCGCCGGGGTCGCCCCGTTCGGCCTGGTCATCTGCAGGCATGCAAGCCCAGACGTGGTGTACTCCATAGACCTGAACCCCGACGCGGAGCCGTTCGCGAGACTGAACATGGAGGCGAACCGCATTTCCCGCATAGCCCCCATGACGGGAGACGCGTCAGAGGTCGTGAAGGGGCTTCCGGACGCCGACCGCATAATAATGAACCTGCCGCACACGGCCGACCGCTTCCTTCCCGACGCGCTTAAAAAGGTCAGGAAGGGCGGGACGGTCCATCTTCACAAGATGACGGAACGCGCCGATATCGAGAGCTTCGCGGAGGGGCTGCGGTCGTCGATGGGGAGCCTCGGGCTGGACATGCACATAGCAGAGGTCTTGGAGCTTAAGACGTATTCCCCGACGGCGGGCGTATACGTGCTCGACATCGTGAAGGACTGATCACTTCTTCACGGGGTCGAGGGTGACGCCCGTCTGGCCTTGGTAGTTGCCGCTCCTCTTCGCATAGTCCTTCTCCGTGGGCGACGTCAGAGTCTCGAAGACCATCTGGCAGAACCTCTCGCCCACGGGCAGCTCGACGGCCTCGTCCGAAGCGTTGAACGCGCCCAGGGTGAGCGTTCCTTCGAACCCTGCGTCGATCTTTCCGAACGCGCCTATGCATCCTCTCCTGATCCATGTGGTCCTCAGCCAAAGCTGGGCGCACACGTCCCCGGGCATCCTCACCCTTTCGACGGTGGAGACGTAGAACATTGTCCTCGGAGGGATGCGGACGATGCCTTCCTTCTTTACCTCAGGGTCTCCGCGCACCGATATCTCGGCGATGCGGAGGTCGTAGCCGTTGGGCGTGAGCCCCCTTTCGTGGTAGTCGGTTATCCCCAGGCGTCCAGAGGCCATCCCGGCCAATATGTCCCTGTCCGAGAGTATTGCCATGGACACGCGGAACGTCTGCCGCCTATTAAAAATACGCGAATTCCTGCGAGTCCTGCTTCAACGGACGACCGTCTGTCGCAACTGCCTATGCACCCGCCCCCGTCCGTGAACGGGCATATGAACTCGATTTCATCAGCAGCCCGGACGCTTCCCGCCGCCCGCGACTTCGGGAATGCCGCGGTAGAGGGCATTGCATATTGCATGTCTGAAGAGATGTTTCTATGTTGACGCCTCCGCCCTTGCCGAGCTCAAGGTCACGAGACGACTCCGGACGAGCCGATGCAGGCCTTTTCACGGACCCAGACAATCTATCGGCACGACGAATATGCCATCGTCGCGAGTGTAAGCGGCCCCGCCCGTGGCGCACAGCACCATGAGGAACGACGGCACGGGCGAGTCCCCGCTCACCTTCTTTCTGAGGACGAGAAGATTGGCGGCTGCCCGGTCCAAGATTTTCCGCACCACTTCGGCCCCGTGATAAGCACGGCCCCGAACACAGACAGGAGCTTGGAGATCTTGGCGTCCACCACTCTAGGAAGATAGCCGTCGCGCGCATTGCCTAACGAACGGGGTTCAGAATTACGACCATGCAATTGCGTCCAAACAAATATAATATTTGCATTAAATAAAACATAACTTTTGCATTAATCATTCGATGTAGCCCGCAACCACGACTCCATCGGCGCGGCCAGCGGCACATGAGGATAAAAAGGTCGCCGCCGCAATAGCGGACTGGGGTATGCGCCATGTGGGGATGGGGCGACTAGGTCCGGCGGCGGCGTTTGATGCAGAGCCTGAAAGGGTTTGGGAAGCGGTTTGCAAAGGGTTTGACCTATGCCTCGGGCTCAGTCCGCTTCGATCGTGACAGTAGCCGTCACGTCCTCCTTCGGTATCTCGTACCCGCCAGCGGTGCGGGCGGGCGCCTTCCACGCCCCGTCCTCGCCGATACGGTATCTTATGTTCGAGCCGCCTTCGACGGAGAAGCGGTACGCCCTCCTGTAGCGGGCCCTGTCCTTCCCGACGATCGGCACGGACGAGGAGACCTTGACCACCTCGAAGGACCTTCTGAGGCCGAAGACGAGCCACAGGATTGCAAACGCTACGACGAGGATTGCGAGGATCGCTACGACGACGAGCGCCGCCGTGGAGAGGCCGCCGCCGTTGCCGCCAGTAGGCTCCAGATGCGCCACGAGGCTGACGTCCTTGCTCGCATCGGGTATGTGCAGCTCTATGTCGCTAGACGTCACGTCGCCGGTCCATCCGACGAACTTGTACCCGTCCCCGACGTCCACGGACACGTACACGTCGGAGTGCAGGGCGACAGGCTGCGACCTGACGAAGCGGCCGTAGGGCGAGCCGGGCCCGATGTGGTACTCGGGCACGCCGTCGCCTCCCGATATGTCCACGGTGAGCGTCACGCTCTCGCCGACCAGCTTGCTCGACACGCTTATGGTGTGGTTGCTACGGACGTTCGAGAACGTGTATGTCCCGGCCAAGACGGCAGACGGGACGCTTGCCCCGTCCACGACGATGTCGTCTATATCATACCCGGGCGCCGCGGCGAACGAGAACGTCGCGCTCCCTCCTCCGAGGACGGCTACGGATCCCGACGGGGTTATCGTCGAGCTGCTGTCCGCATGCGAACTGATTGTATAGACGGGGTCGGGCGATGCCGCAAAGGACGCGGCGTATGTCCCTGCCAACGAGACGACGATGGGGTTGCCGGGGAGCACGGCCGGCGTCGGGAGGGACCTCGTCCACTGCTCGAATGCGAAGCCCGCTGTGACCGCGACCCCTGTCAGGGTTATGGTCTCGCCGATCGGGACGGTGACTGCCTGGGTGCCGACGACGGTGCCAGACACCCCTCCGGCCCCAGAGACGGCGTACTGCACCTTTCCGTCGGCTCCAGACACGACCACGACGTCGTATCCCGTCTGCGCCGACACGTATGCGACCCGCCCGACAGGCCTTTCGAACGATTCGCCAGAGCTGATCGTGCCGATGTCGCCGTCCCACGGCGTAGTGCCCACCTGCGCCGAGCCTGTGAATCCCGACAGGGTCACGTCCCCGCTCTGGGACTGCACGGCGCGAACCGGCTGGTCTATGTCGTAGTATACCACGACCGCACGGGAGGATATGTAGCCATAGTCAACGTAATACCTCGTGCCTGTGTCGTCCCCGATGTCTGGGTTGTATATCGATATGGCGGTGAGCGAGCGGTCGTTCAGGAACAGATCTTGGCCAATGACAGCAGACGCGTCCGGAGACAGCCTGCCGAGGTCCGGCGCCATTATGTCCACCGAGGTCAGGGTGTAGCAGTTGTAGAACGCCGAGCCGTTTATGGTCTCCACGCCGCGGGGAATCGTGACTGTGGGGAGGGAAGAGCAACCGGAGAACGCCGAGCCGCCTATGGTTTTTACGCCGGCGCCGATCGTGACGGAGGACAGGGTGTAGCAGTTCAGGAACGCGTTGCCGCCTATGGTTTTTACGCTGTCGGGCATTATGACTGAGGTGAGGGAGTAACAATTGTAGAACGCATCGTTGCCTATGGCCTCCACGCCGTCGCCTATCGTCACTGAGGACAAAGAGTAGCAACTGTAGAACGTCTGTACGCCTATGGCAGTTATTTGGTCTTCGATGATTACATTGTGCACATACGCCCTGACCTGTCTCCACGGACCTAGACCGTTCAACTCGACCGCGCTGGGAAGAGTTCCGGTTCCCGAGAACGTCAGCGTGCCCGAATACTCGTCATACGTCCAGCTGACGCTTCCAAACGTTCCTCCGCCGTACGCAGGGCCGACGGGGTAGTTCGAGACGCTGAGGTCTCCGCCGCGGGTTATAGTGGTGTTGTCCCTCACCGTAGTCGTGAATTTGGACATGTCGGGTGACTGCACCCAGACGTAAGCCGTGCGGTTTGTTGAATATTCAATAGAGAATGAGGACGCGCCAAGCGTAGGCACGGAGCCTTCGAACGTGATGTTGTACAATCCATTGCACTCTTGGAACGCGCCGAGGCCGATGTATGTCACGCTTCCGGGTATTATGATGGAAGAGAGGGCCACACAATACATGAACGCCTGAGCTCCGATAGTCTCCACGCCGTTGCCGATCGTGACGGAGGAGAGGGAGTAGCAATAGTGGAACGCCCAATCATCTATGGTCTCCACGCTGTCGGGAATCGTTATTGAGGCGAGGGAGTAGCAGAAGCCAAACGCCTCGATGCCTATGGTCTCCACGCTGTTGCCGATTGTGACGGATGAGAGAGCAGGGCAACCGTAGAACGCACACTCGCCTATGGTCTTCACGTCGTCGCCGATCGTGACGGAAGAAATCCAAACGTAGTAGTCGGAGAACGCATAGTCTCCTACGGTCGTTATGCCCGTTCCGATGACTACTTCGGTAATGTCATATCTGTGAGCGTACCACTGCGGGGCGCTGCCGCTAGCATAGTTATTCATATTCGTGCCGCCAGCGGAGGGGTTCAGGCCCAGCGTGAGCACGCCCTCGTGCAGGACCCAGTCGATGTTCCCGTCGGTGCCGGACGGGTCTGCCGCGTCGGAGTATGGCGAGTTCTGGTCGGAGGCGATGAACGCGCCCGCCACGACCACGGCGACGACGGCAATCAACGTGACGTAAGCGTACGCTTTCATGGGCTCGCGCCCCGGCAGGCGCTTCCGCACAGGCGGGAGACGTGCTTCAAACTTTCAACTGACGATTCTGCCGTTTCCGTCGAGAACACGGAATGCATGGACGGGCGAAGGCAAGGCCCCCCCCCCCCCTCTTCCTTTTGGACATGATGTCATAATATGTTGCCCCCCACAGGCACTTTTCGCACTCGGCGGCGCGTCCTTGCGCCACGTTGTCGATATGTGCGCATGCAGTTGCTTCCCCCAAGTTGGATGCGTTATTTAACTCCATCTGATTTACGCTGATTTGACCCTGGACAGTCGCGGGCCGACCTCGGCGGCAGGCGGTTCCTCCGTCGGCATTCACCTGATTGTGTGGTGCAAAATACCGTTTTTTTTTTGATGTTGACGCATGACGTACGGTGTTGTGCAAAGCCTTTTCTTGTGATCGGCCTTCAACCTGAGAGTTGGTTTTTCCTGTTTGGGGGTTCTTCCAACTCGTCGAGGACGCGCTCAAACTTCGTTTTTAAACCAGGCACGTCCTGAGCGGCCGCAAGCCAAACGGAACCCATGTCCAATTTCCAATAACGGTGTGCGATGACGCCGCGCAGTTCAGCGACGGACAGCCTTTTCGATTCTTCGCTCATCGAGAACGCGTCTCCTGCCATGCGTATTATTTTCAGGTGTTCAGGGATTTAGCGGGTTCAAGGTTTCGGAGCGACTCTGAGCAAGCTCTAACAGGGTGCGCGGGGCGAATAGATTTATACGGCCCCTGCGACTGTCTATGCATACCAATGTCAAAGAGGCATCTTCCCAAAAAGACCGTTTCCGCCATCGGGGACGCTCGGATAGCCGTGCTCACTTCCCTCTCGTTGGATGCCGTCAAGGCAGGCAAGGGAGACCGTGCGAGGAGGTACGTCCAGCTTGCTAGGAGCATAGGGATGAAGACGAGGACTGGGATACCGAGGGACTTCAGATACTGCAAGGGCTGCCTCCTCCCTATGGTTCCGGGCGTGAACTGCACCGTGAGGTTGACCGGGGGGAAGATGGTCTCGGGATGCGAGTGCGGCCGCATTTGGCGCATGCCGTACAACAAGGAGAGATCAGGATGACCGAGAAGGAAGCAAGAAAAGAGCTCATGAGGCGTGCGAAGGAACTCAGCCCCACGGTACACGTGGGAAAGGACGGCGTGGACGACGGCGTCCTCAAGGAGATAGAGGCGCAGCTGAAGAAGGCGCGCCTGATCAAAATCAAGACTCTGAGCAGCTCCGAGGGAGGCGCGAAGGAGACCGCCGAGGCCGTCGCAGGGCCGGTAGGAGGCGTGGTCGTCGACGTGCGCGGAGGCGTGGTCGTCATGACGGACCGGCGCACGTGGGACTCCCTCTGCCAAAAGAAGTTCTGAGTGATCGCATGCTCGACGTCAACGTTATCAGGGCGGACCCCGAAGGCATAAGGAAGATGCTTGCCGACAGGAACAGGGACACGGCCGTGTTGGACGCGTTCCTCTCCTCGGACGCCGAATGGAGAGCCGTGACCGACGAGAACAACAGCCTCCGCCGCGTAAGGAACGAAGTGTCCTTGCAGATCTCCAAGCTGAAGGGGCCGGAGAGGGACGCGAAGATCGCAGAGATGCGCGAGGTGGGCGACAGGATCAAAGGCAACGACGCCCGGCTTGAGGAGCTAGAATCGACGAGGAGTGACTGCGTGCTCAACATCCCGAACATCCCTCACTCGTCCGTCCCCGTAGGGAAGGACAGCTCGGAGAACGTGGTCGTGTACGAGAGCGGGGTTAGGAGGAAGTTCGATTTCAAGCCCAAAGAGCATTGGGAGATCGCCGAGGCCCTCGACATAATCGACTTCGAGAGAGGAGTCAAAGTCGCTGGCAGCGGGTTCTACTGCCTCAAAGGCGACGGCGCCAGGCTCGAGAGGGCGCTGGTCAACTATTTCCTGGACACGCATCTTGACCAGGGGTACACGGAGGTGTTCCCGCCGATCATGGTCAACAAGGCCGCCCTCACGGGGACCGGGCAGTACCCCAACCTGAAGGACGACATGTACTGCATCGAGAAGGACGGGCTGTTCCTCAACCCCACGGCGGAGGTGCCTGTAACGAACCTGTTCATGGACGAGATATTCGACAAGGAACAGCTTCCGATACTTTACACGGCATACCTCCCTTCGTTCAGGAGAGAGGTCGGGAAGCACTCGGACACGAGAGGGATAATACGAGTTCACGAGTTCAACAAGGTCGAGATGGTGCGCTTCGTGCATCCCGAGACGTCGTACGACGTCTTGGAAGCCCTTCGCGGGAACGCGGAAGACCTCATCAAAGGCCTTGGCCTCCCGTACAGGGTGCTCTTGCTGTGCACCGGGGACATGAGCTTCTCCTGCTCCAAATGCTACGACTTAGAGATATACGCCCCAGGGAAGGATGCCTGGCTGGAAGCCTCGTCCTGCTCCAACTTCACTGACTTCCAAGCGCGTCGCGCCAGGATCAAGTTCAGGCCCGAGCCGCATTTGAAGAGCGAGTTCATACACACTCTGAACGGGTCGGGGCTGGCCCTCCCGAGGACGATGGTGGCAATCCTCGAGAACTGTCAGAACGAAGACGGCACCGTTACGATTCCTGAAGTGCTGAGAAAATACATGGGCGGCAAGGACACGATCGGCTGATCATATCCGAAGGCGGTCGAAGTCCTCTAAGAGGAGCCTTGCGCCGATTCCGTCGCCCGTCTTCCACAGCCTCTCTTTCAGCTCCGTCTCTCCCTCGACCAGCGTCCTAGACGATATGCCGTGGCAGATCGACACGTGAGCCTCCATGTATGCGGCCATGAGGTCGCAGGCCTTGATGTCGCGCCCTGTGCGTCTTCCACGGCCGTCGTCGAAGTCCGAGAACGGCTCGTGCACCATGTACTCGAGCTCGCCGCGCCAGCTTTCCGGGATCAGAGGCATTATCTTCGACCCCACGAGCTCGCGCTCGTATGACTCTAAAAGGTCTGCGAGGCCGCCGACGTTCTGCTTCACGGGAGATATCACGTCCTTGGTCAGCACCTCCGGCAGGTCGTGGAACAGCGCGGTGTAGAAGTTGTTGTAGACCTGCCTGTCGTCTGCGCCTCTGTCGAGGTCGTTCAGGAATATCATGTCCGCCACTATGAGCGAGTGCCCCAGGACCGTGGTCCTCGGCACCCTGGGGGTCCTTGCCCACCGTTGTTGGAACCTCAGCTGCCCGATGAGGTCCACGAAGTTGAACGCGCTCTTGTTCTCCAAGAGCGTCCTGACCCCTACCAAGTCCCTGTGCTGGAACAGCTGCTCGTATATCTCGGCACGCGTCTGCTCGATGCCGTACATCAAACGGTTGACGTCATATATCGTGTCGAACTCCCATCTCGTCGCAAAGTAGTGCGCGGCCCTGATCACGGCGTCTTCTTTCGACGCCTTCTCGGACATGAAGTACGTTTCGAGGCGCTTCCTGAAGCGGGGGTCCGCGTCCGGTATGTTCTCGTCGAAGTAGCTGAGGACGTATTTGTTCACTTCGTCCATCTTTTCCGACGTTATCCTGTGGAAGACCTGAGGCTTCAAATCAGTCATCGCGAGCCTCTGTATGAACGAGAACAGGGTGTGCTCGATTACCTTCGTCCAGTCCAGCGACGCGCCGCCTGCCGTCTCCTCGTACTTTCCGAGGATCCACGCTATCGCCGCCTTATGGGCCTGCTTGTCCAGCTCTGTGAGGTCCACGGTACGGAGGTGATCGTTCCACCTGTGCATGTTCGCGGAGTCGAAGATGCTGTAAAGCATGTTCGCATTTAGCGCCCTTTTCATGTTCGCCTCAGCTGCCCAGACGGGCGATCTCCTCCGAATCGTTGGAATCGTCCTCCGGCGGTTCTTCGGAGGGTTCTTCGGAGGGTTCTTCGGAGGGTTCTTCGGAGGGTTCTTCGGAAGATTCATCGTTTTTCGCCTCTGCGTCGGCCGTGTCCGGCTCGCTGCGTATCACGTATTGCGTTTCTTCGGGTTCTTCGGAGGGTTCTTCGGAAGATTCGTCGTTTTTCGCCTCTGCGTCGGCCGTGTCCGGCTCGCTGCGTATCTCGTGTGGCGCCTCCTCAAGGATTTCCTGCGGGACCTTCGGCGCAACCTTGGTCTCGAACCTGTATTCCGGTTCGGGAGATTCTGCCGTACAGTCTATAACGTATCCTTCCTCGAGGTCGTCAGCCTGAGACGCAGAAAGCCTGTCGAGCTCATCTATTTCTTTTGTGAGCCTGACGCCTTCCAGGTGTATGAACACGGATGATTCGAATATCAGGATTATGCCTACTCCCATAGTCACCAGCGATGGGACTTCGCCTACGTTCTTCAGGAACAGCCCGGTGTATGCGCAGGCGCCTATGACCAAGGTCACGATTCCAATCAGGCCCAAAACTGCCCATACTCTCCCCTCGGTCCCGACCATGGCGTCTAATGGCAGATGTATTAGATAATAATAGCGAACAGACGCACGGCGGTCCTTTTTGGCTCTGCCGTGCGTGCGCGACACCGCATGCCCGCATGTAAATCAATATAACATGGGTGGGCGATGACCGGCCATGAAGGTCTCGCATCGTCTGGAGTCTATACCCGTGTCGGGCATCAGGAAGATGTTCGACCTTGCAGGCCCCGACTCGATAAACCTAGGCTTGGGGGAACCGGACCTCGCGCCTCCAGAAGCTGCGATAGAAGGGATGGCGCACGCGGCCAAGACTGGAAAGAACAAATACGGCCCCACCGCCGGCACCCCCGCCGTCCGTGCCGCCGTCGCAGAATGGTTCTCTCGTTTCGGAGACATGAACGCGGGCAACATAATGATGGCGCCCAGCGGCTCCACCGCCCTTTTGGAGATCGCCCAGGCGTTCATCGATCCCGGCGACGAGGTCCTCGTGCCCGACCCGGGATTCGTGATGTACGACCCCTTGGCCCGGCTGGCAGGCGGCACGCCCGTGGGATATGGCCTGACTGAGGGCGATTTTCAGCCTGACGTCGAAGACATAAAGGCGAGGGTCACAGACAAGACGAAGATCATCGTGGTGAACAGCCCGTCCAACCCCACAGGCGGAGTGTTGGACGAGGCGCCGTACAAAGCCCTCTCGGACATTGCGGCGGACCATGATGTCGCCATCGTCTCTGACGAGGTCTATTTCTGCTACGTATACGAAGGGAGGCACCGCTCGTTCATGTCCAATCTGGACAATGCCATCGTGGTGAACAGCTTCTCCAAGATGATGGCCGTCACAGGATGGAGGCTGGGGTTTATTTGCGCGGACGAGAACCTCATGCCCGATCTGATAAAGATGCAGTACCATGTATGCGCCAGCGTCAACATGCCTTCGGAATACGGGATACTGAACGCCCTGCCGTGTCTTGACGAATACCTGAAAAACTCCTGCGAAATATTCAAAAAGCGGAGGGACCTTATCTCTGCAAGGATCGGAGAGATAAAAGGCATGAGCATGTCGCCGCCCCGCGGCGCATTCTATGCCTTCCCGTCGTTCGACCTCGAAATGAGTTCTGTCGAACTTGCGGGAGAGCTGTTGAAGGACGGCTTGATATGCACCCCCGGTACCGCGTTCGGAGCCGGAGGGGAAGGACACCTCAGATTCTCGTATGCCGCGGACGAGACGAAAATCAACGCCGGCATGGACATACTTGAATCTGCCGTCAAAAGATTGAGGAGGAGCTGAAATGACAGAGGAAGACCCTAATGCGGGCCTTTTCGGAAGGGACGAGCCCGAGATGTCCGAAGAGGAGTTCGTCGAGAAGCAGATATATGACAAGAACCCCAAGAGGGCGTCGGCACTTGGAGACCTGAGCTATGACAGCCTTATCGAGACCCTGAACGGAATGGACGTGCCAGAGGCCGAGAAGATGAGGGCGCTGTTCAACATGGCGGTCGGAGGCACGCTCGACCTGGTCGCTGACGCCCTTCCCATCGAAGATGCGATCGAGGTCTCGTTCTCTTTCGACATATACTTGGGGGTGGCCCTGACGAACAAGCGGTTCGGAGCGGACCTCTTCAAAGAAAGCCAGAAAGCCCTTGTCGGGATCAAGCCGTCGGAGTCTCAGAGCGACGAGGCATATCAGAAGACGCTCATAGAAGCCGAGGACGCGTGGTGGGACATGCCCCAGCCGCGCCTTGACAAACGCACTCCGAACGAGGCTATAAGAGAAACCCTCGGCAGGTACGGTCTTACGGAATGACAGACAGCATAACTGCCTCCGCCCCGGGAAAGTTCGTGATACTCGGGGAGCACGCCGTGGTGTACGGGAAGCCGGCTATTGCCTTGGCGATCAACCGGCGCCTCAGCCTGAGCGTCACGAAGTGCACGGAGTTCCGCCTGAACGACGAGCCTGCCGACGTCAACTCCAGCCCTCACCTGAAAAACATCCTCTCCAGATACGACATGGTGCCTGTGTCCGTCCGCTCTGAAAGCCGGATTCCAGCCGGGTCCGGCCTAGGGTCGTCGGCCGCCTTGTCGGTGGCCTTCGCGGCCGCCATGCGCGCGGTGGAAGGGATGTCTCTCGTCCCGGAGGAAATAGCGTTCGAAGCGTTCGAAGCGGAGTATTCCGCACAGGGGCGAGGAAGCCCGATGGACACGTCCGCGTCCACGCACGGAATGGGCGTCGCCCTGAACGTTCCCGGCGGCAAGCCCCTATGGGAGATGGAAAAGAACGGTCGCTCCTGGAACGTCGTGGGCATCGACGTGCCGAAGATGACGTTCGTTATCGGATACACGGGGATTAGGGCTTCCACAGGGCCTTTGGTGGAGAAGGTGCGCAAATACAAGGACGGCAACAGGTTCGCGGCCGACATCGTGGACGACATAGGCCGAGTCACGCTGGAGGGGATGGACGCAATCCTTCGGAACGACGCCGTGCGCCTCGGAGGGCTCATGACCGAGGACCACAAGCTGTTGTCGATACTGGGCGTCTCGTGCAGAGAGCTCAACCGGCTGGTGGACGCGTCCCTGCCGCATTCGTACGGCGCGAAGCTCACCGGGTCCGGCGGAGGCGGCAGCATGGTGGCCCTGACGGACGATCCCGAGAAGGTCAGCGATGCAATCTTGTCAAGAGGCGGCATGCCTTTTGTGGTGAAGACCGGCGTCGAAGGCGTGACGGTGTCGGCACGCAGAGAGTGAAGATGCGTTTCCCGCGTTGTTTCTTGGAGTTCTGCGGGCATCGTGAATATTGAACTTAGGTTCGGAAGCGTGACCACCGTCCTGTCGTGGCAATGCGCGAAGGAAGGACGCCGACAGACTACGGGGCATCGTAAAAAAGGTCACTGCCGGCTCGCGGGCGGAAGAGCGTGCGCCATTGTGGGGGCAAGGCGCCGCGTCCCACGGCTGGCAATGTTTGTGGTCCATGCTTCGAATACGTTTGGGGAAGAGGGTTCGGAAGAGGTTTGGAAGGAGTTTCCGGCCCGGCCGCCGGGTCAGCGGCGCCCGAGCACGAGCCACAGGACCGCGGACCCCGCGGCTATGGCTATGACGACCCCGGCGAGGATGACTGCGACGGACACGCCCTCGTCGTCGCCGTCGCCTGCGCGAGAGTCGCCTGCGCCGTCGTTCGCGCCGTCGCTCCCGCTTCCAGAGCCGGAGCCGCTGCCGTCGCTGTTGCCGGAGCCTGCCGGCGAGGAGAAGGACGGCGCGGACTTCACGCTTATCGTGTGGTTCGAGGCCACGAGGGAGAACGCGTACTTGCCCGCCGCGACGGCGGACGGGACGCTCGCCCCGTCCACGACCACGTCTGATATGGCATAGCCCGCGCTCGCGGAGAACGCGAACGTCACGCCGCCCCCGCTCGATACGCCCACGGACCCTGCCGGGGTTATGGTCGAGTTCGAGTCCGCCGATGCCGTCACGGAGAACTGCAGGCGGGTCGTCTCCACGGCTATTGTGTTGCCGTCGCCCGTCACGCCCTCGAACGTGTGCGTCCCCGCCGCCGCGGCGGCAGGGTCGTCCACGCCGTTTATCTTGACCTTCCATATGGCGTAGCCCTCGTTCGCGGAGAACGCGAACGTCGCGTCGCCGTCCTCGGCCACGCGGATGGCGCCGCCCACCACGCCGACGTCGCCGGATGGCGTTATCGTCCCGTTCGCGATCGACGCGGCTATAGTGTAGTAGCTGCCTACGTTGTATGCGTACACTATGCGCTGGCTGTTGAGCCTCGACACGTCGAACGGCACGCCGTCAAGGGCCGTCAGGAGGTAGTTGGACTCCGACCAAGACGTGCCTATCCTCGCCGCGTCGACGAAGCCAGAGAGGGTCACTTTCCCGCTCAGGGACTTCGCTGCCGAGACGTGGCCGCCGACGCTGTCGTTGTAGTAGACCACCGTCACGAGAGGAACCACGGCGTCGCGCGAGGCGGTCACCCTGGTGGGGGTTACGTTCGACCCGTCGTCGTAGATCGATATGGCGGCGATCTGGTATCCTCTGTAGTCCGGTCTGTGGCCCGATGGAGGGTACACCCCGTCGAGGAGGAACTCGTTGGAAATGTCTCCGAGGCGGGGGGCCTTCACGGTCACCGAGGTCAGGGAGACGTCGCCGTAGAACATGAGGCTGGTCTCCGAGTTACCGGCGATTATCTGCGTCACGGTGGAGGGGATGACGACCTCCCGGAGGAACCACATGTTGGAGAGCGCGGCGCGCCCTATCTTGGTCACGCCTTCCGGGATGACGATCGAGGTCAGGGAGTAGCAGCCGCGGAACGCCTCGGCACCTATCTCGCCTGTCACGCTCGAGATGTCGATCGACTCGAGGCTGACGCAATGCTTGAACGCCTTGTCGCCTATCGCTATGCCAGGGCCGACGACTATCTCCTTCACAAACGGCTTGAGGTCGTTCCAAGACGGCGGCGCGTCCGCGTTGTATGCGATGGTGCCGGACCCCGAAAAAGTCAGCTTTCTGTGCTCCTCGTCGTAGACCCAATGGACGTTCGAGTCCGAGTCGACACCGGACACGAGCGACGGCAGGTTGGGGCTGGCAGAGTCGTACTCGGACGCTAACCCCCTGTGCACCGCCTCGGAGTGGAGCGGGGCCAGGGGGGATAATGCGGTGTAATCGTGCAGCACAGTGTCCGTGAACTTGTCGAAGACCTCTACCGACGACCATACGTACGCCACCAAGCCGCGGATCTCTGAACTTTCGTCCAGGTCAAACGAGTTTGCGCCGAGCGTCAGGCCCGGGTAAGTTTCGCCCTCGAACACTATGTTGCGCAGGGCCTGGTTCCCGGAGAACGCGCCGACGCCTATGGACTCCACGCTGGCGGGGATGACGACCTCCTGGGAGGTGCCACAGTAGATGAACGCGTCTCTGCCTATCTCCTTCACGCCGTAGGGGATCCTGATGGAGTCGAGGGAGACGTTGTAGCCGAACGCGCCTTCGCCTATCTTCTCCACACTTCCGGGGATCGGCAGCGTGTCGAGGTTTGTGGCGGCGTAGAACGCGTAGTCGCCTATCTCCTTCACGCTTTCGGGGATGGAGACGGAGGCGAGGTTGGTTAGCCTGAAGAACGTATAATTGCCTATGTGCGTCACGCCGTCGTTTATGACGACGCGGGTTATTTCGAGCCTGAGATCGATCCACGGCGCACCGTATTCCGCATAGTCGCCGATGATGCCATCGCCGGAGTCCTTGGAGACGGTGAGCACGCCCCCGTGCAGGCTCCAGACGACCTCCCCTGCGAGCGTGTCGTTCACTTCCGTCGCGTCGGTGTAGTCCGAGCCGTCGTCGGAGAGCACGAACGCGCCGGTCGCGAGGACCGCGACGACGGCCAGAATTGCCGCGTAAGCGTAAGGCTTCATGCGGACACGCTCCTGTGCGCTCGCCCGCACGAGCTGGACGAGCCTGTTAGAATTTCAGAATGCAGTCTGTCTTCCGCGCCCTTTTCAGGCGCAGGATTCGATGCGGGGCTGGAGCAGGCCGGGGGGGGGGGGGGGGGGGGGGGGGGGGGGGGGGGGGGGGGGGGGGGGGGGGGGGGGGGGGGGGGGGGGGGGGGGGGGGGGGG